>UQRL01000004.1 GCA_900543555.1 uncultured Oscillospiraceae bacterium
TAAAAAAGCAGACACCCACACTTTTGTGAGTGTCTACTTCCATTTTACAGGTGCAACCCTCTATAGGGCCCCTTCTTTTTTGTTTCAAAACGCGCCCGGCGGGGCTGGACAGCTCTGAAAGTTAAAAAATTATGTATACCTCATTTTATGACCTTAGCGGAAAATCACAGTATTTTGTTATGTATTTTTCGACAAACCCTCCTATTATGCAAACTATTCTGCAAATTATGTATGCGATTGTAAGAAACTCGTAAAAAACTCATAATGGCTTTGTAACAAATACCCCTTATACTCCGTATCGTTAAACAACCGGGCCTGATCCGGTTGAGAACTTTCCCGCAGGCGTTGGCCTGAGAGGGAATGTCTTTAACAAATCTTTTTGAAACAAAGGGGAAACTCACAATGAAGAAAGTTCTTGCTACTATCATGGCTCTGACTCTGGCTCTGAGCATGGCTGCCTGCTCCGGCGGCAACACCAGCTCCACCAGCGGCACCTCCAGCACCACCAGCACTTCTTCCGCCGCTGAGGAGAGCACCAGCTCTACCAGCTCCGTGGCCTCTGAGACCTCTGAGGTCAGCACTTCTTCTGTTGCCGAGTAAGAAACAGAACATAAAGAAAAATGGGTTGGCGTTCTGCCAACCCATTTTCTTTTTCTCAAATGGAAAAGCGGAGAGCCGGTCATCCACCGGTTCCCCGCTTTTTTGAGGCGCCTTTCTCCCTTACCACACTTTCCGGTACACAATTTCCCCATGGACCTCCCGGCCGTCCGGCTGGAAGCCCACGCTTTCATACAGGGCCCGGCCCCAGGCGTTTTCCGGGTTGCAGCTGAGGTACACCATGTGGTGGGAACAATCCGCCTGAAGGCGTTCCAGCAGCAGGGACAGCGCTTCGCGCCCATAGCCCCGGGACTGGTATGCCCTGTCGATCATCAGGCGGTAAATCCAATACTCGCGGTCGCCCACGTCCATGCCGTACATGCAGAAGCCCACCAAGGTCTCCCCGTCGTAGATGGCGAAGGGCACGCACTCCGGCTGGGCCTTGGCCTGGGAAAGGGAGTAAGCGTTGGTGGCCACAAAGTGTTCTTGCCCCTCCCCTACGGAGAGCTTCAAAATATCCCGGAAGTTATTCCGGTCCACACTGCGAAATTCCAGCATTCCAAAGCCTCCTTAAAACACAAATGTTCCGGCGGCCAGCTCCTGCCGGCGCCCATCGGGCAGCAGCAGGGTGGCCTGACAGTCGAAGGGGACGGTGACGCTGCCGTGAAGGGCATCCCCCTCCCAGCGCCACTCCACCCGGTACTCCCCGGCGGCCGTGCACTGCTTTAACTTGGCCCAGGGAATACGCCGGTCCGGCATGGGGCAGATGAGCGCCTTCTTGTAGCCGGGAGCCTCCTCCACCGGCCTGAGGCCCATCAGGTTCCGGTACATCCAGTCCACAATGGACCCATAGGCGTAGTGGTTCAGGCTGTTCATGCCCGTGCCGCTGATAGAGCCGTCCGGCAGGATGGAGTTCCAGCGCTCCCACACAGTGGTGGCGCCCATCTTCACCTCGTACAGCCAGCTGGGGTAGTCATCGTTGAGGAACAGGGCATAGGCCAAGTCGTTGGCGCCGTTGTCGGACAGGGCACGGCACAGGAAGGGCGTGCCGCAGAAGCCGGTGTTCAGGTGGCCGCCGTTGGCGTGGATGAGTTCCTCCAGGGTGCGGAGCACTTGCTCCCGCCGGCCCTCTGGATACAGCTCAA
This sequence comes from uncultured Oscillospiraceae bacterium, assembly GCA_900543555.1. Classification (GTDB taxonomy): domain Bacteria; phylum Bacillota; class Clostridia; order Oscillospirales; family Acutalibacteraceae; genus Acutalibacter; species Acutalibacter stercoravium. The sequence goes on from UQRL01000004.1 coordinate 1,743, forward strand.
AGAACAGGCTGAGCACACAGGCTGTCTGGGTGGGATGCACCCGCAAGCTGCCGTCCTGGTGGAAATACTCCTGCAAAAACGCTGCCTTGATCTTCCGGGCCAGCGCCTCATATTCCTGCTGGTCCTCCACATATTCCAGAGCCCGGGCCGCCTTGGCGGTGAGGGTGGTGGAGTAGTAGTAGAACGCTGTGGCGGTGTAGGGCAGGTCCGTGGCGCCATAGGGGTTCTGGGTATCCCCGTCCTCCCGGTCCAGGGCCAGCCAATCGCCCAGCTGGCGGCCCCGCAGCCATAAGCCACGCCCGCCGTCAGCTTCATCATCCTGGCGGATGCGCTCTACCCAGGCTTTCATCACCGGGTATTCCTTCCGAAGCAAGAACAGGTCCCCGTAGGTCTCATAAACCGCCCAGGGCATCATGGTGGCCACGTCGCTCCAGATGGCGCAGCCGTCCCCGTTGCCGGAGAGCCAGAAGGCGTCCGCTTCATCAGGAGCCTTGGGAGCGGGCACAAAGAAGGGCACCGAGCCCTGGTAATGCTTTTGCTCCAGCCCCACCTGGTGAATGAAGTGGTGGAAGAAGGCGGGCATGTACAGGTTTTTGCAGGCGGTGGCAGAGATGATGGCCGCGTCGCCGGTCCAGCCCAGGCGCTCGTCCCGCTGGGGGCAATCGGTGGGGATATCCAAGAAGTTGTCAAACTGGCCCCACAGGGCGTTGTGGAACAGCTGGTTGACCCGGGGGTCCGCCGTTTCGATGGAGCCGGTGGCGTCTATGTCCGAGCGGATGTGGAAGGCAGTGAAGCGCTCCGAATCCACCTGGGCTACGCCCTCCACCTTCACATAGCGGAAGCCGTAAAAGGTGAAGTGGGGCCGGACGTGAGCGGCCTTCCCGTTGGAGACATACCGGTACTCCGCCTTGGCAGTGCGCAGGTTGTCCCGGTAGAAGCACTCATCCTGGAGCACTTCTCCGTAGGTCAGCACAATCTCCGTGCCCGCGGGCTCGTTTACGTCCAACTCCACCCAGCCGGTCATGTTCTGGCCAAAGTCCAGCACCGTCTCTCCCCTCTTGGTGTGGAGCACCCTGGGGGCAAAGCTGGCCTTCTTCACGATCTTGGGTCCCATGCGGGCCACCAGCTTTTCCACCTTCTCCGTGCCAGGAACCACCCCAGAGGCCGGGGCCTGGCAGCCGGGCCTGTTCCAGCCGGGGAGCTCCCTGCGGGCATCATAATGCTCGCCATCGTAGATGTTGCTGAAGATGACGGGAGAGGGATAGCTCTTCCAGGTCAGGTCAGAGGCGATCACCTGCTCCGTACCGTCCCGCAAGGTGACGTGCACCTCGCAGATGGCCTGCATGGTATCCCCGTACAAATTGTGATAGCGGTCGAAGATCATGTCCCCCTTGTACCAGCCGGGAGCCAAGGCCAGGCCGATGGCGTTCTCCCCCTGATTCAGCAAGGGGGTCAGGTCGAAGGTTTGGTACTCCAGCTGGAAGTCATAGCAATGGTAACCCGGGAGAAGGAATTCATCCCCGGCTTTCCGGCCGTTGACAGAGAGCTCGTAAAGGCCCAGGCCGCACACATAGGCCCGGGCGCTCTCCACCTCTTCCGGCAGGAAAAAGTCCTTCACCAGCAGGGGCTGGACCTCTTTGTCCGTAAAATCCGCGGCAATCCACTGGGCTGCCCAAGGCTCGTCCATTTTGGCGGTCTCAAACCAGGAGCAGGCCGTGGCGCAGTCTCCCCCGTCCCCCCAGACGGTGACCTGCCATTGGTAGCGGGTGCGGGGAGCCAGCCCCACTGGGGCCTCAACACCCAGCGAGGACAAATCCTCCTGCCGGCCGCTGTCGTAGACGGTCTCCCCGCCGGGCAGGCGCCGGAGCACCACTTGGGCGCTTTGCTGCCGCTTGTTCTGGGTATCCTCAGCTACCCAGGAGAACACCGGGCGCTCCAAAAAGAGGCCCAAGGGGGTCTCCACATGGTTGACACGCAGATGGGTCAGTTTCAAAACAATTCCTCCTTCTATGCAGAGGGCGCTGTGCCCCCTGTCTTAATTTTTCATTCCTCCTGCCAATAAAAGGGGAGCAGGTCCTTCACCTTTACAGCGGTATCCTCGGCCACCAGCACCAGGGCATCGGGATTTCCCAGCTGCATCAGCAGTTCCCGGCAGCGGCCGCAGGGCGGCATGATATCCCCCTGGGACCCCACCGCCACAATTTTTTCCACACGGTCCTCTCCTGCGGTGAGCATAGCGGCCACGGCAGCGTGCTCCGCGCAGAAGCCCAGGCTGCAGGCAGTGTCGATGCACACACCCCGGTATACATTGCCCTTGTCCGTGACCAAAGCGGCAGCCACGCCGCCGGCCTCTAGGCTTTCTGAAACTTGCCGGGGGTTCAGCACCTCCACGGCCTTTTGGTACAGCTTTGTAAATTCCATCTTGGCACCTCATTTCACTGAAAATCATAGCTGGAAACGCCCCAAAAAACCAGAACGGTTTTTTACAAAATTGGGACGAAACTTTACGGGGAAGCTTTTTCCTCCTTGCGGCGTTGGGCCGTTTCTTTCACCGCCTGCGCCAGCCAGCCCTCCCCGGCGCGCTCCAGAGGGATGGGGATTTCTTGGATGGGGCCGCCCGGCTGGGGGCGGCGGAGGTCCCCCGGCAGGGAGGAGAGCCCCACTTCCCGCAGGGAGAACACCCGGCCGTGAAGCCAGCCCACCGGCTGCCCGCCGCAATAGACACACAGGCATCCAAACATCTTTTTCAGCTGGACCGGAAGCCCTTCCAAAGCGTCCAGCCACTGCTTCACCACTTCTTTTTCGGGGTATGCCATTGCTTCTTTCTCCTTTCCGGGCGGTTTACCTGTATTGTAGCACGGGGGAAAGCGGATGTCCACGCAGCGGCGGGGACAACAGGAAAATATCGAAAATCCATTGACTTTTCCGCGCGTTTCGCCTATGATTAAAGAGGTCTGATTTGTACGGACAACTCTGTTTTGGAAAGGAGGGCAGTTTTCCTATGGATAAGAAATTTGCCCGCATCACCCTGGACAAAGACTTTCCCATCAGCCGGGTGGACAAGCGCATCTACGGCTCCTTTGTGGAGCATTTGGGCCGGGCCGTTTACGGCGGCGTGTACCAGCCCGGGCACCCCTCTGCCGACGAGGAGGGCTTCCGCCAGGACGTGCTGGACCTGGTGAAGGAAATCGGTGTGCCCATCGTCCGCTATCCCGGCGGCAACTTTGTCTCCAACTTCTATTGGGAGGACAGCGTGGGCCCTGTGGCGGACCGGCCCCGGCGGCTGGAACTGGCCTGGCGCAGCACCGAGCCCAACCTGGTGGGCGTCAACGAGTTCTCCTCCTGGTGCAAAAAGGCCGGCACAGAGCTGATGATGGCCGTGAACCTGGGCACCCGGGGAATTGACGCCGCCTGCAACCTGCTGGAGTACTGCAACCATCCCTCCGGCACCAAGTACAGCGACCTGCGCATCTCCCACGGGGTGAAGGACCCCCACAACATCAAGGTGTGGTGCCTGGGCAATGAGATGGACGGCCCTTGGCAGACCGGCCACAAGACGGCCCGGGAGTATGGCCGCCTGGCTGACGAGACCGCCAAGGCCATGAAGCAGATTGACCCCAGCCTGGAGCTGGTGGCCTGCGGCAGCTCCAACACGGGCATGGCCACCTATCCCCAGTGGGAGGCCACTGTGCTGGAGGAGGCCTATGACAGCGTGGACTTCATCTCCCTGCACACCTACTATGGCAACCGCTTCAACGACACCCGGAATTTCCTGGCCCAGTCTGACGACATGGACCACTTCATCCGCACCGTCATCTCCACCTGCGACTTCGTCAAGGCCAAGAAGCGCTCCAAGAAGGACATCATGCTCAGCTTTGACGAGTGGAACGTGTGGTTCCACGCCAACGAGGCCGACGACGACACCATGCAGAACCGCCCCTGGAGCGTGGCCCCCCATCTGTTGGAAGACCACTATGATTTTGAGGACGCCCTGCTGGTGGGGCTGATGCTCATTACCCTGCTGAAGCACTCCGACCGGGTGCGTATGGCCTGCCTGGCCCAGCTGGTGAACGTCATTGCCCCCATCATGACGGAGGAGAACGGCCCGGCCTGGAAGCAGACCATCTACTACCCCTACCTCCACGCCAGCAAGTACGGCCGGGGCATCGCGCTGAACCCCTCCCTGCGGTCCTCTAAGCACGACACCATGGACTTCACCGACGTCACCGATGTGGACAGCGTAGCCGTATGGAACGATGAAAAGGAAGAACTGACCATCTTCGCCGTGAACCGTGACCTGGATGAAGACATCGTGCTGGAAGCGGATGTGAAGAGCTTTGCGGGCTACCGGCTGCTGGAGCACATCGTGTTGGAGCACGATGACATGAAAGCCGTGAACTCCGCCGGGCGCCAGACCGTACTGCCCAAGACTGTCACGGACCGGGACGAGCTGAAAGACGGCCTGCTTCAGAGCAGGCTGGGCAAGGCCAGCTGGAACGTGATCCGGCTGGGCAAAAATTGACCCGGTTTTCAAAACATATTCTTCTGCGCCCCTGGGGCGCAGAAAGGCGAAAGGGCCAGAGGACAAAGCCTCTGGCCCTTTCGCTGTCTTTTTTGTGGCAGAAGGGGTTCACCCCAGCATGCGCTCGTATGTGAACCCTGCCACAGCCCCTTTGAGAAGCAGGATAGCCGCCAGCGCACAGACGGCGGCCAGCCCCAGCAGAATCCAGGGGCTCAGCAGCATCACGCCTGTGAACTGCCCTACAATCAGAAGCACCACAGGGATCACCAGGAACACCGCTCTCTGCTGGGACTCCTCCACGCTTTTGGCCTTGGCAGATCCCCGCACAATCAAAGTTACCGCCACCATGGAAACGGCTGGCGCCAGCAGAAAGAGCATCATAAGCCAGTTCACGCCGGGAAGAAGCAGCGTCCCCAGAAGGGCCAGGGCCTCGATTTCCAGCACCAAGCACATGACCAGGAAGGAGGCCAAAGAGACCGCCATGCTCAACAAGAATGCCGCCAGCACCTTGGCCCGGAAGATCTGGCGAAGGGTCATGGGGCAGTAGAGCAGGGTTTCCAGCGTGTGGCGCTCTTTTTCCCCAACAAAGGAGCTGGCCGCCATGATGGAAGCAGTCATAATGGGGATCATCAGGAAAAACACCGGCAGAATTGAGTTGAACATCAGCTCTGCCAGGGCCCTAGACGGGTCATCCCCCATCAGCTCCGCTGGCAGCTTGCTCAGAAGGACCTGCAGGTCCGGGTCATTGGGAGAGGCCAGCAAAGCTGCCATCAGGATGGAAGGAATCACCACGGTCATCACAAGTGGGACAATCAGCAGGGGCAGGAACAGCCGTTTATTGGAAGTGACACCCCGAAAATCCTTGTGAATGATTGCCAGCATCGCCCGACTCATACCGCTTCCCCCTTTCCACACTGGGTCAAAGCAAAATAGATGTCCTCCAGGGTGGGGCGCTGGGCCGACACCGCGTACACATCCCCGCCTGCCTGCACGATGTTCCGAACCACCGGCGGGATCTCCGCCTCTTGGGAAAGGGCTCCTTCATACTCTTCCGGCCCCACCTGCTTCAGCCCCAGGCCCGGCGGCACAAGGCTTGCCCGCACCCGCAGGGTAAAACCGGAGAGCACCTGGGCCCGCAGCTCCTCCAAAGTGCCCTCCGCCAAGAGTTCCCCTTCCTCTAAAAGGCCGTACCGGGTGCAGATCTCCTGGGCGTAGCGCAGCTGATGGGTGCACAAAAACACGGTGATTCCCTCCTGCCCCGCCAGATCCCGGATCATCCCGTTGACATTGTGGGCGCTTTCTGGGTCCAGGCCGGAAGTGGGCTCATCCAGAAACAGCACCTGCGGCCGGTGAAGCAGCGCACGGGCCAGGGAAAGCCGCTGCCGCATTCCGGTGGAATAGGCGGCCAGCCTTCGGTTTTCCGCCTCTTCCAAATCCAGCTGGCGCAGCAGGGCTTTCGCCCGGCTCTCGCACTCGCTGGGAGAAAGCCCAAAGGCCGCTCCATAAAACCGCAGATTCTCCAGGCCGGTGAGGCTGTCGTACATCTGCGCATGCTCTGTGACAACCCCGGCCAGGGCGTGGACCTTCTCCGGCCGCTGGGCCGGATCAATCCCCAGCACCCGGCAGCTTCCTCCACTGGGGAGGGCAATGCCGGTCAAAATCTTTACAGTGGTTGTCTTTCCCGCCCCATTGGGGCCCAAGAAGCCAAAGACCTCCCCCGGATTCAACCGCAGAGTGACGCCTTTGAGCGCCCGCTTTCCACCGGGATAGGTTTTTGAAAGCCTTTCTAAACGTACCGCTTCCATGTCATTGTTCCTCCAAATGTTCCTTCAGCCGCCGCACCAGGGCCTGAAACCGGGGCTCCTCCCGCAGGGGGGAGAAATCCGGCGCCTCTGTGACGCTGCGCACCAGGCTTTGCTTGATGACGGACTCCTCCCGGGGAGGGTAATCCCCCAGCTCCAGGGCCTGGTCCAGCCAATCTTCCAGCTGGTTAAAAAATTCATCCCCGTGCAGCCGCATGGGGAAAATGGGCCCTGCAGCCAAGGCCGTATACTGTTCCAAAGCGTCCAGCGCCCGGTCTTTCTCGCCTCTCTGTATCCAGCCTTGGGCCATAAGCAGATAAAGGGGGAACACCAATCCAGGGTGGAGGCGTTCCACTGCGAACGCTTGAACCAGCCCCTGGGCCCGGCGGCAGGCAAGGGGGAAATCCTCTCCCTGACACAGCTGCAGATAGTTTCCCAAATCGTTAAACAGCAGAACAAGGGCATTGTAGATGCCCACTTGAAGCACCTGCCGGGCTTTTTCCGTTTGTCCCAGGCGGGAATAGGCCATGGCCTGTATGGCTTCCGAAGGGCTTGCCCGGCGGAAATTCTCCCCCAAGCGGGAGAGGGCCTCCTGAGGGCGGTCCAGACACAGCAGGCAATAGGCTTCCAAGTTCCTTGCCTCGCTGCACAGGTAGGCATCCTGAGAAACCTCCTGGGCACGGGAAAACAGAGCAAGGGCCTCTTGCAAAAGTGGCTGGGGCTTCCCGGCCAGGCCCAAATAGTTGAGAAACAAGCTTCCCAGCTGGAGCAGCAGCGGGGCACAGCTGGCGTATTGCGCGGCCAGCTCCCGGCAGTGTGCGCAGGCCACTGGAAAGGGCCGTTCCGCAAATTCCCTGGAAAGCTCCCGGTGCAGCCGGCGGATTTCCTCCCGGCTCAGCTGGGGGCGGTAGTCCAGCAGCTCGTCCACGGTGATGTGAAACAGCGCCGCCAGCCGGGGCACCAGGGGAAGGTCCGGGTAGCTTTGCCCGGTCTCCCACTTGGAAACCGCCCCTTTGGAAACGCCTATGCGGGCTGCCAGGTCCTCCTGGGTCCAGCCCTGCCGCTTGCGCTGGGCGAGGATTACCGCGCCCAATCCCAGTCCATCCATCGCTCTCACCTCTTGGCACTATTCTACGAGGGCACAGGGGAAAAAGCAAGGGAGGAAAAAGAAACTTTCCCGGGAAAAGTTTCCCAACGGGAAACTCTGCCCGCAGCACAATCCCCCTGGCAGTACGGACGCCTGCCAGGGGGATTTTATCATTCCTTCTTTTGCGGCCGGGTCACCACTCCCGCTCGGAGAGGCGCACCTCTCGTTGATATGCGGTTTCCCCGGAATCCGGGCCGGACAGGGTAACCGTGACCGTCTCCAGCAGCTGGAGCTCTTCCTGGGCTTCCAAGGTGACGCCCCACTCATAATAGGAGCTGTCTCCGGACCGGCACAGCGTTGCCCCATCTGGGGAAAGGGTGCCCTGAGCAGCCACAGCGCCGTCCTCTCCGGTAACCGTCACATTCCAACCCCCCTCCGGAGCGGGGCCATCGGTGGCAAACCGCACCTCCATTTGGCCGTTCTCCTTGTCGTACACCAGGGACCACAGGGTCTTCCCATTCTGGAACAACCCGGGAATGGCGGTAACACTGCTCCAATCCGCCTGGCCCAGTTGGACCATATCCCTGTCGTCGAAGGGCAGGGTCCAGCGGAGGGAGCGGAAGCTCTGACGGTAATCGCCAGCGTAGGAGAGCCCCTCCTCCTGGTAGGTCTGGGAGGGAGATGCCTCTCCGGTGGACAGGTCGATGGTGGCCTCGGCCAGCACCCGCACCTCCACCGCTTCCCCGCCGCCGGGATAGAACATGGGCGCCTGGCCCGAGCCAGGCTGCCACTCGGGGCACTGCTCGTCAAAGAACCGCAGGATGACTTGCTGGGTCCCGTTGGGCAGGCCGTCGAACCAGGCAGTGGTGGTCACGGTGTCCTGAGGGGAAACCTCGCCGGGGGCAAATCCCTCTAAACTCCCCTGGATACGGGTGCCGTCCGGCAGGAACAGGGCGGGGTAGTCCACTTGACCGCCGCTCTGCCCCCAGTTGGGAATGGTGTAGTTGATTTGGGTATAGGAAGGGGTGGCCTCCACCCAATTGACCTGGACCTCTCCGTTGCTGGTGAAGTCCTCCACCCTTTGATTGTGGCTGGTATCCACCGTGACCGTGATTTGGCCGGAAAAAGCCCCGTCCACGCCTTCCTCCTGCTGGTAGTCATTGTAAGAACGGGTCAGGTCCCCCACCCGGTAGGAAAGCTCCAGTTTTCCCCCTTCCGCAGCATCCGCTTGCAGGGCCAGGGACACTGTGCCGGCAAGGGTTTCCCCCTGGGGGTAGAGGCTCAGATAGGCTTCCTCCAGGGAGGCGCCGTTCACCTGGGCTTCCATCCGGCCGCTGAGGCAGTCCAAATCTTCGCTCACCTGCCGGGGGACATCCTCCAGCACAAAGGAAAGGTGGATGAATTCCCCATCGCTGTACGCCTCCGCCAACGTCAGAACCATGCCGCTCTCCTCCGCCACAGCCTGGGCGTTGGGCTGGTCCACGTGGGGGTAGGTTCCCACATAGCTGCCCACCGCCAGCTTGGACTGGCTGTTATAGAGCTGGAAGGCCCGCCCCACCAAGGGGAGGCTTTCGGCAAAGGCGGGGTTGACAGCGTTTGTGCCGCACAGCACCAGAAAGGCCGCCGCTACACTGCTGGCAGAAACCGCCAGGCGCTTCCAGGGGAAGCGGCGCTTTTCAGGCTGGGGCCGGGGCTCCAGGGCGCGGCAGGTCTCTAAAAGGCGCCGGTGGACCGGCTCCGGCACAGGCTCCTCCGCAAAATACGCGCGGATCTCCGCCGCCTGTTTCCGATCATTTTTCATGGCAAAGCTCCTCCTTCTCTAAATAGGCGGTTTGAAACCGCTTTCTTCCCCGGTGCAGCCGCTGGCGGACGCAAGCCTCGCTGACTTCCAGGGCCTGGGCAATCTCCCGAACAGACAAGCCATCGCAGTAGAACAGCCCCAGCAGCATCCTGTCCTGCTCCGCCAAGCTGTCCAGCGCGGCGTTCACATCCAACATCCGGTCCCAATCGGGGGATTCCTCTCCACGGAGGGCTTCCTCCAGCTGGGTGTGGCTGTGCTTATTGCGCAGGGCGCCGATGCGGTAGCACTTGTTCCGCAGGATGCGCACCAGCCAAGTTTTGAAATATCGGGGTTGACGCAGCTGCCCCAGGCTTTCCCAGGCCGCCAGAACAGCGTCCTGCACGGCGTCGGCGGCATCCTCCGGATCTTGCAGAATGGCCATTGCCACCCGGGAGAGCATCTGCTCGCACTCCAGCAGCAGCTGGGTGAACGCCTCCCGGTCTCCCTTTTGGGATTTTCGCACCAGGCGCGGCAGCTCTTGTTCCATTCCGCCACCTCCTTTTTCTCTTCCTTTGTACCGGTACACCTGTTAGAGCTGCCCCAGGTGGAAAAGGTGACAGCCGAAAAATTTTTCTATCTTTCGCCTCTCCCCATTCCCGAAGGGGGAAACACAAAAAGCCCCCCAAAAGGAGGGCTTTTTCATGGGCTTGGGCACTTGTCACGGCAGCTTCTTCCCCGCCGCCAGGTAGAGGCCGTACCACTCTGTGCGGGTGAGCTGAATCTCTGCGGCTTTACAGATGCCCGCCAGGCGCTGGGCGTTGGTGGTGCCCACAATGGCCTGGATCTTGGCGGGATGCCGCAGAATCCAGGCGATGGCAATGGCGTTGGGGGTGGCCCCATACTTCTCCGCCAACTGGCCGATCGCGGCGTTGAGCTCTGGGAATTTTTCACTGCCCAGGAAGGTGCCCTGGAACATGCCGTACTGGAAGGGGGACCATGCCTGGATGGTGACGCCGCGCAGGCGGCAGTAGTTTAAAACGTCCCCGTCCCGGTCCAAGGCCCGGTCGTTCTCGATGTTCACATTCAGTCCGGCGTCGATCATGGGACAGTGGGCAATGCTCAACTGCAGCTGGTTGATGAGCAGCTTTTCCCCACAGGCCTGTTCCAGCAGGGCCATCTGCCCCGGGCTGTGGTTGCTGACGCCGAAATGCCGCACCTTGCCGGACTCCTTCAAAACGCGGAATGCCTCGGCCACCTCCTCCGGTTCCACCAGGGCATCGGGCCGGTGGAGCAGCAGCACATCCAGATACTCGGTGTTCAAACGGGTCAAGCTGCCCTCCACCGCCTTCAGGATATGCTCCTTGGAGCAATCATAGGCCACGCCGGGCAGAATGGAACACTTGGACTGGATAAGCACCTTCTCCCGCAGGGAGGGGGTCATGGGAAGGGCTTGGGCGAAAAAGCGCTCCGCTTCCCCGCCGCCGTAAATATCGGCGTGGTCGAAAAAGTTCACCCCGTTTTCCAGGGCGGTGTTCAAAAGATGGTTGGCCTGGCTTTTCTCCAAAGAATTGATGCGCATGCAGCCCAAAGCGATGGCCGGGGCCTGCAACACGCCTCCCAATGAAAGCTGTTTCACGATGATCTCCTCCTTATACTTCCGCGGCGGCTTCCACGGCTGCCCGCAGGCGGGCCCAGTCGATCTCTCCTGGGACAGTGCAATCCGCCCCCAGCATGAAGCCGCGCTTTCCCATTGCCTCGATGATTTTCTGGGTTTCCTGGCGGATCGCTTCCAGGCTGCCTTCCACCAGCACTCCGTGGTTGTCCAGGCCGCCCAGGATGGGCTTTTGGAAGAGCTCCCGCCCCTCCTCCAAGGACAGGCCCGCGCGGTGGACGTCCCAGTTGAACAGGTCCCCAGGATACCCCGCATACCGCCGGGGGGAGGACTGGAAGCCAAACTCCATCTCACCACAGATATGGACGATGTTGTACTTGCCAGGGATTTCCTTGGTCACTTCCAGCACCGCCAGATCCGACGGCTTGACCAGCCGGGCCCACTCCTCTTCAGAAAACCGCTGGGGCTCGCTGAACTGGCCGGAATAGTACAAGCCGCTGCTGCCCAGCTCCAGATAGTCCCGCGCCCACTCCTGCAGCGTTTCCGTCAGGGCACGAACCCCCTCCAGCACAGAAGCCGGATCTTCCTTGCAATGGGCCATGAACTGCTGGTCTGTGCCTCCCCCATCGGTATAGGTGAAAGAGGCGATCTTAAAGGGGCTCCACATGGTGGGGAACACCATGGCCTCTCCCCCGGACTTGTCCAAAATGCGCTGGATCAGCCCAGTCATATGCCGGTAGTGGGCGCAGTCCTTCCCCGGCAGGCGGATATGCCTCCAATCCGACGCCTTCTCGATGCGGATGTCCTGGGTGAAGAACCGGCCGAAGTTGTCATCCATGATTTTGATTATATCTGTCCCCACACTGCGGCACAAATCCACATGGGCCTGGGCACGCTCCTCCAGGGAGAGCCCCTGGGGGTAATGGAACCAAAACCCCGCGGGGACCCGGTCCGGTTCCTGGCCTGCAAAAACAGCCTGCATCCGTTCCACTTTGTTCATACACACCTCTCCATTTCCTGACGCTTTTCAACGGCCGGGCCTTCTGCCCTTCACCACTGCTTCCGGCTTTCCCCAAAATATTCCCTGGGAACCGCCTTACAAAGGGAGGCCCGCAAGTCCTCTCTATCCAACTATACCGGCAGATTGCAGGAGAGTCAAGAGGGGATTTTGCTTTTCGGCCCGGACGGTAAAATGCAGGGCCGGTCCACTTGACAGTCCCCCGCTTTTCCCGTATAATATCACCTTGTAAAACTTTGGGTGGATTTTTCCAGATGCAGTCTTCTTTTCGCCACACAGCTATTTCGTCATAGCTGTGTGGCTTTTTTTGGGCCCGCATCCGGGCCGGAGGAAGAAGTCCACCCCCAAAGGAGACGACACATGAACGAAGCCTTTATGAAAGAGCGGCCTGTACTGCCGCTGCTCCTCTCCATGGCCCTGCCCATGGTGCTCTCCATGCTGGTGAACTCCCTGTACAATATCGTGGACAGCCTCTTTGTAGCGCAGATCAGCGAAGACGCCATGACAGCCCTATCTCTGGTCTATCCCATCCAAAACCTTATCAACGCGGTGGGCATTGGCTTTGGGGTGGGCATTAACGCGGTGATCGCCTTCCACCTGGGGGCAGGAGAGCAGGACAAGGCCGACATGGCCGCCACCCAGGGCTTGGTATTCTCTCTGGTACACGCTGCCGTGCTGACCGTAGGGGCCATTGCCCTGATGCCCACCTTTCTGCGGATGTTCACCTCATCAAAAGAGGTCATCTCCCTGGGCACACGGTATTCCACTGTGGCCTTTGCCTTTACTCCCATGGTCATGGTAGGGCTGGTTTTCGAGAAGCTCTTCCAGTCTGTGGGAAGCATGAAAATCACCATGGCCAGCATGATGTGCGGCTGTGTGGCCAACATTGTTCTGGACCCAATCCTCATTTTCGGGCTGGGCCCCTTCTCCCCCATGGGCATGGAAGGGGCTGCCCTGGCCACTGGCCTAGGGCAGACCTTGACCCTTGCCATCTACCTGGCGGTCTATTTCGCCCGGCCTATCCGGGTCCGAATCCGAAGGCGCTTTCTGCTGCCCCAAAGGGGCATGGCCCTGCGGTTGTATTCCATCGGCATTCCGGCCACGCTGAACCTGGCCCTTCCCTCGGTGCTCATCTCCGCCCTAAACGCCATTCTGGCAGGCTACTCCCAGGTGTACATTCTGGTGTTGGGTATCTATTACAAGCTGCAGACCTTTCTCTATCTGCCTGCCAATGGCATTATCCAGGGGATGCGGCCTGTCATTGGCTATAACTATGGCGCCGGGGAGCACAAGCGGGTCAGCCAGATTTACAGAATCGTGCTGTGCATGTGCGCCGTCATCATGGCACTGGGCACGCTGCTCTGCCTGGCAGTTCCCGGCTGGCTGATGGGGCTCTTTACCCACACCCCAGAGGCCCTTCAGGCTGGGGAGGCCGCCCTGCGCATCATCAGCGCGGGCTTTCTGGTCTCCTCTGTCTCCGTCGTCTCCTGCGGCGCCTTAGAGGGGCTGGGGAAGGGAACGCCCTCGCTGGTAATCTCCCTGTGCCGGTATATTGTCCTCATCCTTCCTGCCGCTTTCCTGCTGAGCCGTGCCTTCGGCCCGGAGGGGGTGTGGAACGCCTTCTGGCTGGCAGAGCTCCTTACGGCGGGGGTGTCCTGGTTTGTCTATCGCCGGGCTCTAAGCCGCACATGACAGGCCCCTGCAATTCCACCTTCTTAAAAGGAGGGCTCTGCATCCATCTCTCGGGAAAGAGCCTGCACGCCCCGGACAATTTCCTCCGCCACGGCACTGTCGCCAAAGCGCTCTCTGTTCTCAAAAAAGCTGTAATAGCCCCCCTGGACCTCATAGGTCAGCAGGGTGCTAAAGCGGACATTCCCTTCCAGCTCGGGCTGGGTTTCAAAAATGTGAGAGCGCAGCTCCGCTTCAATGCTTTTGGGAAGCACCGATTCCTGGGTTCCGGAAAAGAGAATGTCAATCAAAGGCTTTTGGGACTGAAAGGCGGCAAAAAGCTCTCGGGTAAAATCCGCCGGGGAGCTGACGGCCCAATCCGGGTGGCTGATGCTGTGGTAAATGGCTGCCACCGCCTCCTTTTGCAGCCGCTCTGACAGGTCATATAGATCCCGGTAGTGGATATAAAAAGTGGCCTTGCTGATCTCTGCCAGCTCGCACAGCTCTTTAACGGTGATTTTTTCCAAGGGCCTTTGGCCCCGCAGCTGCAAAAACGCGGTGCGGATGGCCCGCAGTGTTTTTTTCTCGCGCAGATCCATATGGCAGTTGTCCTTTCTCTCAAAAAGTCAAATAGTGGACATTTCCTGAAAATTGAAAATTGACGGGGCCCTTCCCCCTGTTTACAATGAAATCATAGCAAAATAATAGACGATAGTCAATTATTTGTAAGGGGGTCATTTTTTGGAGCTGTATGATTTCTATACGGGCAAAGCCTTTGACGCCTACCAGTGGCTGGGGGGACATGTGACAGAGGAGGGGGCTGTGTTCCGCACCTTTGCTCCCAGCGCTCAAGGCATAAGCCTGCTGATTCAGGGGAAAGAGCTGCCCATGGAGAAAATTGCCGATGGGAACTTTTACCAGCTGGCCCTTCCGGGGATTCAGGCGGGAGAGGCGTATGAGTACAGAGTTTACACCCAAAACGGCGGCTTTCAGGACCACTGCGACCCCTTCGGCTTTGGCATGGAGCTGCGGCCAAACCACCGGTCCATCCTTCGGGACCTGGGAGAGTACTCTTTTTCCGACCAGGAATGGATGGCACAGCGGAGCGCTTCCTATGATAAGCCAGTGAACATCTATGAGATACACCTGGGCTCTTGGAAAAAGCCGGGCCCAGAAAATGAGGACTGGTACCGCTACGATGAAGTGGGAGAGCTGCTGGCCCCTTACCTGAAAGAGGCGGGCTACAACTATGTGGAACTGCTGCCCCTCAGCGAGCACCCCTGTGACGAAAGCTGGGGGTATCAAAACACGGGCTTTTACGCGCCTACCAGCCGGTATGGAACCGCACGGGAACTGAAGGAGATGATAAACCATCTCCACCGGGAGGGCATTGGCGTACTTTTAGATTTTGTTCCGGTGCATTTCGCGGTGGACGCTTACGGCCTGGGCCTTTTTGACGGCACCCCTCTGTATGAGTATCCCCATCCCGCTGTGGGCGTCAGTGAATGGGGCAGCTACAACTTCATGCACTCCCGGGGGGAGGTGCGCAGCTTTTTGCAATCCTGCGCCCGCTATTGGCTGGAGGAATACCACCTGGACGGCCTGCGGATGGACGCCATCAGCCGCCTCCTCTACTGGCAGGGCGAGGAGGCCCGGGGCGTCAACGGGAACGGGGCAGCATTTCTCCGGGAGATGAACCGGGGGCTGAGGGAGCACTGCCCCGGCTGCATGCTCATCGCCGAAGACTCCACCTCCTATCCGGACGTCACAAAGCCCGTGGAGGAGGGCGGACTGGGCTTCGACTACAAATGGGACCTGGGCTGGATGCACGATACCCTGGAATACTTCCAGACTGGGCCGGAGTATCGGAGCCGGGATTATCACAAGCTCACTTTCTCCATGATGTATTTCTACAACGAGCGGTATCTTCTGCCCCTCTCCCATGATGAGGTCGTCCACGGCAAAGCTACCATCCTGCAAAAGATGAACGGGGGCTATGCGGGCAAATTTCCCCAGGCCCGGGCCATGTATCTGTACATGATGGTCCACCCCGGGAAAAAGCTGAACTTTATGGGGAATGAATTTGGCCAGCTGCGGGAGTGGGACGAGCGGCGGGAGCAGGACTGGGGGCTGCGGAAGTATCCCATCCATGACGCTTTCTACCGCTTTATGAAGGAGCTGCAGCAGCTCTACCTGTCCCATCCGGAGCTCTCGCAGGAGGACTTCCAGCCGGAGGGATTTCAATGGCTGGACTGCCACCAGGAGGCGCGGTGCCTTTATGCCCTGGAACGGCGGGCACAGGGAAAACGGCTGGCAGCAGTGTTCAACTTCAGCAGCCAGCGCCAAGAGGAGTACGAGCTGGACATCCCTGGCGCCGCCCGCCTGACCCTGCTGCTCCACACAGATTGGGAGCGTTACGGCGGCAGCACCCCGGAGGCCGAACCAGCCTTTTCCAAAGAAGGCGGGAAATTCCGGTTCAGCCTACCTCCCTTCTCCGGGATGCTCTTGAAAATTGAGCCCCATGAGCCATAGAACCCATTGAGAAAGCCCCTCTCCGCTTCCAGGGAGAGGGGCTTTTTCATTCTGATGCAGTGTTAAATGCCCAAATAGGGGTCAGGGTCCACACGGCTTCCGCCATAATACACCTCAAAATGCAGGTGGTTACCAAAGGACTCGCCTGTGCTGCCCACATAGCCGATGATCTGGCCCTGCTCCACATACTGTCCAGCGGACACGGCAATGGAGCTCATGTGGGCGTAGCGGGTGGAGAAGGTCTCGTTGTGCCAGATGAGCACGTTGTTGCCCCAGGACCAGTGGTACTGGGCGGAGATGACCTCTCCCGCCTGGGCTGCCACGATGGGGGTGCCGTAGCCGGCGCCGATATCCAGGCCGTTGTGGGGACCGTTGAAGTACATATCCCCAAAGTGGCCGGTAATGCTCCCCACCCCCACGCCGGGCAGGGGCCAAATGGGCGAAAAGCCGCTTTGCAGGCCGGGAGTGACAGGCTCCACACCGGTGCCGCCGGAGGGCTGTGTGGCGCCCTCTCCCCCGTCAGAGCCCCCGTTCTGGACCTGCTGGTTTTGCAACGCCTGCTGGCGCTTCTCCTCCTCCTGCCGGTTGCGCTCGGCAATGAGGGCCTCCAGCTGGGCCTGGAGCTCCGCGTCCTCGGCCTCGTTGGCAGCGATCTGCTCTTGGGCCTGGGCCTGCTGGCCTTCCAGGCTGGCCACCAAGAGGTCGTTCTCCTCATAGAGAACCTCCAGCTCGTCCTGGGCGGCCTCAATGGCCTTTTTAGAGTCAGCCACCTCCTGTTGGGCGACCACCAGCTCCTCCCGGTCGCTCTGGGTCTCCGCCATATAGGCGTCCAGCTGGTCCAGCATGGACTGATCCCGCTGGGCCATCACCTCCACCAGCTCCTGGCGGGTGAAAAACTCGGAAAGGCTCTCAGAATCCAGCAGGATCTCCAGCGTGCCCAAAGAGCTGCCGCCGCTGACATACAGGGCCTTCAGCCGCTCCTTAAACGCGTCGATGGTGCCCTGGTACTTCTCCTCGGAAAGGTCCAGGCGGGCCTGCAGCTCTTGGATCTTACCGTTCATCTCCTCGATGGTGGCCCGGGCCTGGTCGATCTTCTGCTCGTTCTCGTCGATCTTCCCGGTCAGCTCCTCCTGGTAGGCCAAAGCGGCCTCCTCATCCTCCTTCAAGGCGTCGATCTTGGCCTGCAGGTCCTCATTCTCCTGCTTCAGTTCTTCCTGCCGGTTCTGCACCTCGTCAATCGTAGTGGCCAAGGTGCGCACAGGAAGCATCAACAGCACGGCCAGAGCAAGAGCCACTCCCCGGGCCAGGCGCCGCTTTTTAGAAGACATACGCCTTCCTCTCCTTTCTCTGACAGGGACTTTCCCATCCTGCCCATAGCAGGGTATAATACATTTTTACATTAGCACGCATTCAAAAAAATGTCAACCAACGCCGGGAAAAATGCGGGATATTTTGTCCATTCCCGCAGGATTTTCCATCCCGCGCTGGCCGTTGCCGCAGGTTGTTGCCAGGAAATGCAGAAGTCCTATCTTTTTAATTGACATATGTGCAAAACAAGGGTAAGATAGGGACAAAGGGACCCGAAAGGAGGAGTGCGCTTGGCCCGGCCCAGTAAATGCCGCTGCATCTGCTCTCTGCCCCCTGTGACGGAATTCTTTCCCCAGGGGCGCTCAGAAGGCCAAGAGCCGGTGATCCTGAAGTTGGACGCCTATGAGGTGATCCGCCTTTTGGATTACCGCCACTTTACCCAAGAGCAGTGCGCGGCCCGGATGAATCTTTCACGCAGCACCGTCACACGCATCTACGAGGAGGGCCGCCGCCAGGTGGCCCGGGCCCTGGTAGAGGGCCGCCCGCTGGTCATTCAGGGCGGCGACGTCATGGTCTGCACAGCCCCCCGGCCGGAGTGCGCCGGGGAACCCCATTGCTGCCACAGGCAGGGAAAGGATGAATGAAATGAAAGTTTTAGTCATTGGCGGCGTGGCCGCAGGCACCAAGGCCGCCGCCAAATGGAAGCGGGAGAACCGGGGGGACCAGGTGCTGGTTCTCACCAAAAGCGCGGACATCTCCTACGCGGGATGCGGTCTGCCCTATTATGTGGGCGGCTCCATTGAGAACCGGGAGGAGCTCATCGTCAACACCCCCCAGAAGTACCGGGGCCTTACAGGCGTGGAGGTGCGCACCCTGCGGGAGGCCACCCATGTGGACCCTGCCGCCAAGGTGGTGACCGCCCAGAACCTGGAAAACGGCCAGGAGGAAACCTACAGCTACGATAAGCTGATTCTGGCCACCGGCGCCTCCGCGGTGAAGCTGCCCATTCCCGGGGCGGACTTAAACGGCGTGTTCCCCATGCGCGCCCCGGAAGACGCCATCACCATGCGGGACTATTTGGACGCCAACGGCGTGAAGAAGGCCGTGGTCATCGGCGGCGGCTTCATCGGCCTGGAGCTGGCGGAGAACCTCTTTGACCGGGGCGTGTCCGTCACTGTGGTGGAGGCAGCCTCTCAAATCCTCTCCGGCGTGCTGGACCCGGAGATGGCGGGGTATGTCCAGCGCCACCTGGCCCAGAAGGGCATCCGGGTGCTCACCGGCACAAAGGCCACGGCCCTTGTGGGCAACGGCAAGGTAGAAGGCGTGCAGACCGGCGGGGGCCTGCTGCCCTGCGGTGTGGTGGTGGTGTCCGCGGGCATCCGGCCCAACACCGCCTTTTTAGAGGGCACCGGCATCCGGATGGAAAAGGGCGCCATTGTGGTGGACGAATGTCTTGCCACCAGCGTGGCGGATATCTACGCCGCCGGGGACTGTGCCTTGGTGAAGAACCGCCTGACCGGCAAGGCACAGTACTCACCCATGGGCTCCTCCGCCAACCTGGAGGGCCGTACCTTGGCCCAGAACCTCAACGGGGAAAACAAGACATATCCCGGCGTGCTGGGCACCGGCGTGGTGAAGCTGCCCGGCCTGAACGTGGGACGCACCGGCCTGACGGAATCCGCCGCCAAAGAGGCCGGCTACGACGTGGAGACCGTGGTGGCTGTCACCGATGACAAGGCCCACTACTATCCCGGCGCGGCGTTCTTCATCACCAAGCTCATTGCCGACCGGAACACCCACCAGCTGCTGGGCGTCCAGGTGCTGGGCCCCGGCGCGGTGGACAAGATGGTGGATATCGCCGTAGTGGGCCTCTCCATGGGCTTGAAGCTGGAGGACTTTGAAAACCTGGATTTGGCCTACGCACCGCCCTTCTCCACGGCCATCCACCCCTTTGTGCAGGCGGTGTATGTGCTGGAGAACAAGCTCTCCGGCGCCATGCAGAGCATGACCCCCGCCCAGTACGCCGCCGGGGCGGCCGAGGGCTACACCGTCATCGACGTGAACCCCCAGCCCACCATCCGGGGCGCCAAGTTCGTGGACCTCTCCAAAGTGGATGGGCCCATCGAAGGCATTGGCAAGGAGGAGAAGCTGCTGCTGGTGTGCGGCCGGGGCAAGCGGGCCTACTTCCTGCAGAACCGGCTGAAGTTCTACGGCTATGAGAACACCTTGGTGCTGGAGGGCGCCACCACCTTCAACCAGGTGCGGGTGGCTGCTCCCGGCGCCACGGTACCCCCTGAGGAAATCACCCGGGTGAAGGGCCTGGGTTTCCTGCGGGACAAGAACACCCCCGACTGCTTCAACGGCCGGGTCATCACCCGCAACGGCAAACTCACCGCGGAAGAGCTGTCCGCTGTCACCGAAGCGGCGGAGAAGTTCGGCAACGGCCAGGTGACCATGACCACCCGGCTGACCCTGGAAATCCAGCACATCCCCTTTGACAACATCGAGCCCCTGCGGGAGTTCCTGGCCCAGCGCGGCCTGGAGACCGGCGGCACCGGCTCTAAAGTGCGGCCGGTGGTCAGCTGCAAAGGCACCACCTGCCAGTACGGACTCATCGACACCTTCGCCCTCAGCGAGGAGATTCACGAGCGGTTCTATCACGGCTATCACGAGGTGAAGCTGCCTCACAAGTTCAAGATTGCTGTGGGGGGCTGCCCCAACAACTGCGTGAAGCCCGATTTGAACGACCTGGGCATCATCGGACAGAAGGTTCCCCTCATCAACCTGGACAAGTGCCGGGGCTGCAAAGTGTGCCAGGTGGTAAACGCCTGCCCCATCCAGGTGCCGGTGGTGCAGGACGGCAAGGTGGTCATCGACGACAATGCCTGCAACCACTGTGGCCGCTGCGTGGGCAAGTGCCCCTTCGGCGCTTTGGAGGGCTCTACCAGCGGTTACCGGGTCTACATCGGCGGGCGCTGGGGCAAGAAGGTGGCCCGGGGCCGCTATCTGGAGAAGGTCTTTACCGACAAGGACGAGGTGCTCAGCGTGATCGAGAAGGCCATCCTGCTGTTCCGGGAGCAGGGCCTGACCGGCGAGCGCTTTGCCGACACCGTGGAGCGCATCGGCTTTGAGAACGTCCAGGAGCAGCTGTTGTCTGACGGCCTGCTCCAGCGGAAGGAAGACAACCTCAAGCTGGATGTGAAGGGCGGGGCTACCTGTTAAGCCGCGAAGCGGCGCAGAGGTTTCACCAGCCAAACGCACAACAAACAAAGAGAGGGCCGGGGGACCGGTCCTCTTTTTTTCTTGCAAACTCCCTTTTATCGGAATAGCACGCCTTCCACGGCGTTGAAAGGGAAGTCCTCCATTTTCAGCGCGTGGGACGTGCCCTGATAAAACACCGAGGTTTCATTGATCCCTATGGTAAACTGGCTTCCGTCCTTTAGGGAATATTCCAGCGTGTAGGCAGGCTCCCCCTCCCCCCGGGAAAAGGGCTGATAGGAAAGGCAGCCCAGCAGATTGGCAGTAAACTCGAACTCCATGTCTCCGGTAGAGGCGTCTACCTGTACCGTCTCCCCCGTGGAGGAGTTCGTCGCGGTCACACACTGAATGTCCTCTATCTCCGGATGGGTGAAAAACAGGGGCCAGCCATTCAGGGCAACATGGACCGCCAGCAAAAGGATTGCCGTCACCAAAGCATGAAGCCCCCATTTGAACAGCCATTTTCCCGCTCTCCTGGGGGTGGGCTTTTTCGCTGTGTTCTCCATACAATCCCCTCCCTGGCTTTAGTATAGCACACCCTGGCCCGTTTGCAAGATGGCCCCGTTGAATCCTGCATGGCCATGGGGTATAATAAAGGCCTGAGATACGGGAACGAATGGAAGAAAGGAGATGCCGAAATGGAAAAATATGTGCGGGACTCCTACACCGAGCAGGTGCAGATTTTGTCTCAGTCCAGCTTGAACGGCTACAAGCGGCTGTTCGGCGGGCGGCTGATGGAGTGGATTGACGTGGTGGCCGGGGTAGTGGCCCGGCGCCACTCCAACCGGAACGTGACCACCGCCGCTGTGGACAACCTGCGCTTTGAGGGCCCGGCCTATGGCAACGAGACCATTGTACTGTGCGGGTACATCACCTACACCGGCCGCACCTCTATGGAGGTGTGCGTGCGCACCTATGTAGAGGAGCTCAACGGCCACAAACGGCTCATCAACGTGGCCTACCTGGTGATGGTGGCCCTGGACGAAAACGAGCGTCCGGTGGAGGTGCCCCGGCTGGTGCTGACCACCGAGGAGGAGCGCCGGGAATGGGAAGCCGCCCAGGAGCGCACCCGTATCCGCAAGGAACGGCGGAAAGCGGAAAAAGCCCTGCGTTTCTGAAATGCGTCAAAAAGTGCCCCGTCCTACGGCGGGGCACTTTTTCATGGGTTTACCGCGTTCAAAAGGTCTTCCAGCTGATCGGCCTTGAAAAAGGCGATCTTCTCCTCTTCATCCAGCTGCACTCTGCCCTCCACCTCCACGGTGGCTGCCTCCCCTTCCAGGGACACCTCCAGCTGGGCGGTGTAACCGTACACACGGCTCTCTTCCGCGGTTAGGGAGACCTGGACCTCTTGGGGCTGGATGGTGGCGCCGCTGGCAGCGCAGAAGCCGGGGAAGCCCATGCTCCCCAGAATCCCCCGGGGCAGCTCTTCATAGCACTCTGGGGTAAAGTCCCCGGCGGGGAGCCTTTCCCACAAGTAGTCATAGTAGGCCTGCTCCAGCTCTGGGTTGGTGAGAGCTTCTTGGGAATAGCAGGCCTGCAGCAGCTCCATCTGCTCCCCCTCTTGGATGGTGAAAACCGTCTCCACCACCCCTTGGATTTTCCCCTCCATTGTGTCTTCCTGCTGGGATTGGCAGCCTGACAGCAAAAGCAGGCACAGGGCTAAGGCCAAAACTACCATCTTGTTTGACATGGAATCCACCTCAATCGCAGCGCACAGAACTCCTGTCGGACAACTTTTCTGAAAGACGGGCAAAACTTTGCTTGGAGCTCACCACGTTTTCAATCGTTATAGTTTAGTTATAGCAAATATTCTATTTCTGTCAAGAATTTTATAGAAAAAACAACAAAATCACCCCCAAGGAAACCCGCATCGCTCCTTAGGGGTGATCTTTTATTTGCGCAGTTTTTGAAAGAACTCTTGCAGCAGGGCCTTGGCCTCCGCCTCATAGAAGCCCCGGTAAATATCCGGCCGGTGGCTGTAAGGCAGGGCGAACAGATCCAGAGCGGTGCCGCAGCAGCCCGCCCGCTCGTCGTCCGCGCCATAGACCACCCGGTCCATGTGGGAGTTGATAATGGCCCCGGTACACATGGGACAGGGCTCTAAGGTAACGTACAAGTCGCAGCCGGTAAGCCGCCAAGTGCCCAACGTCTGGCAAGCCCGGTGAATCGCCTCGACCTCGGCGTGGGCCAGGGCGGTCTTATCCGCCTCCCGGCGGTTGCGGCCCTCCCCGATAATCCGCCCTGCTTTCACCACCACCGCCCCCACGGGGACCTCCCCAGCGGCGGCGGCTTCCCGGGCCAGCTCTAAAGCCCGGAGCATCCATTCCCTCTTGGGCAGGAACGCCCTCTCCAGCATCATGCCACAAAAAACAGGCTGAGGGTGTACAGGGCCATCAGCCCTGCCGCCACCCAGAAGGCCGGCGCGCGGACAATGGCGGAAGCGCTCTCACCCGCTTTCAGGGGATAGGCCGGGCCGTCATAGCGGGGAGAGCCCACCGAAATGAACATGCCCCGCTTGAAAATCAGCAGAAGCAGCAGGGACAAAAGCCCCAGCAGGATGGGGACGAACACAATCAGATTGCTGATTAGAATGCTCATATCCCCAAAAAGGAAATCCGCATGGCTGCCCAGCACAGCGATAAGGTTATTCAAGCCGTGGATGAGCACCACCAGCCACAAATTGTTTGTCCTAGCGTAGAGAAAGCCCAGCGCCAGCCCGGAAATCGTGGCAAACACCACCGTGGAAAAATCCAAATGGGCCATTCCAAACACCAGTGCCGAGGCCACAACGGAAAAGCCCAGGCCATATCTGCGCAGCGAGGAGAGGATTACCCCCCGGAAGGCAAACTCTTCCATAAAGGGAACCAGCACCGCCACCACAGCGATTTCCAGCAGGATGGACGGCCAGGCTTCCGCCTGTGTGGTATAGCCCCCAGAGGAACTGTACCCAAAGAGGCCGAAAAACTCCTGTACAAACAGGGCGGGGTAATTCCCCAGCAGGGAGATGGCCAGGCCAGCCAGCACACAGAGCAGCCCCCCTGTAAAGCCCACCCGCTCAAACTTCAGATAATGTGCGGGGTCTTCCTTCCGGAAGAGCAGGTATGCCGCGAAGGGCAGCGCCGTGGCCAAGGGCACCAACACGGCGGAAAGCCATTGATATCCCATGGCGTTGGTGAGGATATCCACTCCCAGCACAGACAGCAGGAGCATCAGGGGAACCTGCCACACAAAGGAAAGCCCCGTCTGCGCTAAGGAGAGCAGGCACATATGGTTCAGCGTATGGGAGGCACCCCTGCGCCGGGGGTCCTCCTGCTGCAGGCTGAAGGGAGGCGCATAGCTGGGAGCGCTTTGCCAAGGCGCAGGGAAGCCTTGCGCCGGGGCCTGGGGCGGCGCGCCTTGGGGCCAACCTTGAGCAGGAGCCTGGGGCGGCACGCCCTGGGACCAGCCCTGAGCCGGGGCCTGGGGCGGCGCGCCCTGGGGCCAGCCTTGCACCGGGGCCTGGGGCGGCACACCCTGGGGACAGACTTGCACCGGAGCCTGGGGCGGCGCGCCCTGGGGCCAGCCTTGCGCCGGGGCCTGGGGCGGCACGCCCTGAGGCCAGCCCTGCGCCGGAGTCTGGGGCGGCACACCCTGGGACCAGCCCTGAGCCGGGACCTGGGGCGGCGCGCCTTGGGGCCAACCTTGAGCAAGAGCCTGGGGCGGCACGCCCTGGGGCCAGCCTTGCACCGGGGCCTGGGGCGGCACGCCCTGGGGCCAGCTTTGTGCCGGGGCCTGGGGCGGCGCACCCTGGGGCCAGCCTTGGGCCGGGGGTTCTGTGGGAGGAAGGTTGTAATCGTTCACGGAGTCAGCCTCCTTTCTATGGGTTATAGGAGCTGGCACAGCTTCTGGGAAAAATCAGAGGGGTCTTCCAGGGAGATGCCCTCGATGAGCAGGGCCTGGTCATACAGCACCTCCGCGTAGAGCTTCAGCCGGTCCTTGTCCTTGGCGTACAGCTCCTGCAGCCGCTGGAAGATGGGGTGCTCCCCGTTTATCTCCAACACCCGCTGTGCTTTGATCTTCTCCTGGGCGGGCATGGCATTGATGACCTTCTCCATTTCCGTGGAGATCATGCCGTCGGTGGTGATGCACACAGGATGGCTCTTCAGCTTGCCGGAGACCCGCACGTCCTTCACCTTGTCCCCCAGGGCGTCCTTCACGAAGGCCAGCAGGTCCTTGTTTTCCTCCGCAAGCGCCTGGGTCTTCTCCTTTTCCTCGGCGGACTCCAGCTCCAGGTCATCGGCGGAGATATTGCGGAACTCCTTGTCGTCGTACTTCATCAGCATGCGCAGAGCGAACTCATCCACGTTGTCCGTCAGGCACAGAATCTCATAGCCTTTTTCTTGAAGAGCCTCCGCCTGGGGCAGGCCCAGGATGCGCTCCACGGTCTCCCCGCAGCCGTAGTAGATGTACTTCTGCTCCGGCTTCATCCGGGAGACGTACTCCTTTAAGGTGGTGAGCTTCTTCTCCGCGGAGGAGGTGAACAGCACCAAGTCCTTCAATTCGTCCTTTTTCGCGCCGTAGTTGTCGTACATGCCGTACTTCAGCTGCAGGCCAAAGGCCTTCCAGAACTGCTCGTACTTCTCCCGGTCGTTGTTCAGCATGGATTGCAGCTCAGAGGCGATCTTCTTCTCCAGCCGGCTGGCAATGAGCTTCAGCTGCCTATCGTGCTGGAGCATTTCCCGGGAAATGTTTAGGGACAGGTCCTGAGAGTCCACCAGGCCCTTCACAAAGCTGAAGCAGTCCGGCAGCAGGTCGGCGCACTTGTCCATGATGAGCACGCCGCTGGCGTAGAGCTGCAAGCCCTTCTCATACTCCCGGGTATAGTAGTCCATGGGAGCATGGGAAGGGAGGAACAGCAGGGCCGTGTAGGTGGCGGCGCCCTCGGTGGAAGAGCGGATGACCTTTAAGGGGTCCTGCCAGTCGTAGAACTTCTCCTTGTAGAAGGCGTTCAGCTCATCCTCGCTGACCTCGCTCCGGGACTTCTTCCAGAGGGGGGTCATGCTGTTGAGGGTTTCCACCTCGGTGTGGGTCTCATATTCCGGCTCTTTGCCATCCACGCCGGTGCCCTCCTTCACATGGGTGTGGGAGACCTCCATGCGGATGGGATAGCGGATGTAATCAGAGTACTTCTTCACCAGCTGCTGGATGCGGAACTGGTCCAAAAACTCGCTGTAATTCTCGTCCTCGGTGTCGGCTTTCAGGTGCAGGGTGATAGTGGTGCCCCGGTCCGCTTTTGTCCCGGGGGTGATCTCATACCCTGCAAGCCCCTCGGACTCCCAGTGCCAAGCCTCGTCTGCGCCAAAAGCCCTGGTGTCCACGGTGACCCGGTCGCTGACCATGAAGGCGGAGTAGAACCCCACGCCGAACTGGCCGATGATGTCCACATCCTCCTTCTGCTCCGCCTCCTGCTTGAACTGGAGGGAGCCGCTGCGGGCGATGACGCCCAGGTTGTTGTCCAGCTCCTCCTGGGTCATGCCGATGCCGTTGTCGGTGATGGAGAGGGTGCGGGCCTCCTTGTCCACATCCAGGCGGATGAAAAAGTCCTCCCGGGAAAGGCCGGTGGCCCCATCCTCCAAGGTACGGTAATAGAGCTTGTCAATGGCATCGCTGGCGTTGGAGATCAGCTCCCGCAGGAAGATCTCCTTGTGGGTGTAGATAGAGTTGATCATCAAGTCCAGCAAACGCTTGGATTCTGCCTGAAATTCTTTCATTGCCATGGTTTCAAATTACTTCCTTTCCAATATAGAACAGACAGCCCAAAGGGCTGAGTGCAAGCAAAAAATCAGCGGCCCACCTGGAAGGGGCGCTCATCGTGGAAGCGGAGGTTGTTCAGCTGCTCCTTCTCCCGGATGGCCTCTTCCATGTCGATGCCGTAGGCCTCCGCCAGGCAAAGGGTGTAGTAGAGCACGTCCCACAGCTCCTCGTCCAAAGTGCCTTTCACCGGCTCCCCTGGGCCCCGAAACTGACCGTGAAAGATGGCGCGGGAGACCTCCCCCACCTCTTCCACCAACTTGAGGAAAAAATTGTGCTTCAACCGTTCCTCCTGGGCCTCCCGCTGGGGGCCTGGGGGCAGGCTGTCCAGGGCCAAAAAGCCCAAATCCTTCTGGCGCAGGTAGTTTTGCAGGTATTTCACCGTGGTGTTGCCATCCATAAAAAGGCCCTCCTCACTGCTTTACGGCCGCCACCAGCAGCATCATGGGGCGCCGCAGCTCGTCCTTCATGCCGGGGAGGTCCATCATCCGCTGGGGCGGTTTAGGCTCCACCACCCGCCGCAGGGAAAAGCCCCCGGTGAGCAGGGTGTCCAGATAGGTGGTGAGGGTGCGGTGGTACTTCACCACATCCTCCCCCAGGAACACGGCCTGGCGCTGCCCCTCGTAAAAATAGCGGTCCACGGGGAAGTGAAGGATGTTGCCCTGCTCATCGTAGTACCAATCTTGATTGCCGTAGGCGGTGAAGATGGGGTGTTCCACTGAGAAAACGAAGTCCCCTCCTGGCTTCAGCCAACCCCGGACCTTTTCCACAAAGGCAGGGAAATCCGTTAAATAGTGAATGGCCAAAGAACTAAACACCAAATCGAAGCTCTTTGGGGGAAAGTCCACTTCCTCTATGGAGGCGTGGACATACTCCACTTGGGGGAAATGGGTCTTGCCCCGGGCCACTTCCAGCATCTTTTCGGACAGATCCACCCCGGTGACGCGGGCAGCCCCGTGCTCCGCAGCATAGACGCAGTGCCAGCCGTAGCCGCAGCCTAGATCCAGCACCGTCTTTCCTTAAAATCCGGCAGGAGCTTCTGTAGGTCTTCCCACTCTCCAGCGCCGGCCAGGCCTTGCTGGGAACGGCTCATCTGGCTGTACTTCTCAAAAAAGACCGGGTCGTCGTAGCGATTCTCTTTCATACAGGGCACCTCAAAACCTCTTGTTCATCAAGATAGATTCAAATTTTATTGTAATACAAAACCGCCCCTGTTGCAAGGGCGGTCCTGGTTTCTTTACAATTTGGAAATATTCCCTATTTCAGCTCGGCAATGGTGACGCCGCTTTCCCCTTCGCCATAGGTGCCAAGGCGGAAGCTCTTCACCTGGGCGCACCGGCGCAGGTGCTGCTGCACAGCCGCCCGCAGGGCCCCCGTACCCTTGCCGTGGATGATGGTCACCTGGGAGAGGTGCATCCGAGCGGCCCGGTCCAGGAAGCTGTCCACCTCCATCAGGGCCTCCTCCACGGTCTGGCCCCGCAGGTCCAAGCTGGAAGAAGCCTCTGGCGTGGAGACGCTCTTGGTCACAGTGCGGCCAGGATTCTTCTTTTTCAGCTGCCGTTTGCTCATCAGGCGGATGTTGTGCAGGGGCACCCGGGTTTTGATGATGCCCGCCTGCACCAGCACCATGCCGTCCTTAGGCTCCTCCAGCACAGTGGCCTCTTTGTCGATATCGTAGAGGAGCACATCGTCCCCCACCACCAGGGGCCGGGGCAGCACATAGTTGTCATCCCGCCGCTGGTGCACCGGGTCGGAAGAGCTTTCCAACTCTTTCATACCGGAACGCAGGCGGGCTTTCTGCTCGGCAGAGAGCTGCTTGTTCTTCTGGCGGCGCAGCTCCTCCAGCTCATTGACCAGGGCGTCTGCCCGCTGGCGCGTCTTTTGGACGATCTGGGCGGCCTCCTGACGGGCGCGCTCCACCTCTTTCTTGGCCTGGGCCTCCGCCTCTTCCTTCAGGCGATCCGCCTCTTGGGCGCTTTGCTGGGCCTGGGCCGCGGAGGCACGCAGGGTTTCCAACTGGTCCTCCATTTTACGGCGGTCTTCCTCCAGACGGCCCACTACCTGCTCAAAGGCGTTGCTCTCCCGGCTGACCAGCTCCCGGGCCTGGTCTACGATGCGGGGGTCCATGCCCAGCCGCTGGGTGATGGCAAAGGCGTTGGACTTGCCCGGCACGCCGATCAGCAGCCGGTAGGTGGGCTGCAGGGTGGCCACGTCAAACTCGCAGCTGCCGTTCTCTACGCCGGGGGTCTGAATGGCATAGGCCTTCAGCTCTGCATAGTGGGTGGTACAGGCCAGGCGTACTCCCTTGCCCCGCAGCTCTTGGATGATGGCCTGGGCCAGGGCGGCGCCCTCCACCGGGTCGGTGCCGGCGCCCAGCTCATCCAGAAGGATCAAACTGCTGCTGTCCGCCACTTGCAGGATGCGGATGATATTCACCATGTGGGAGGAAAATGTGGAAAGAGACTGCTCGATGCTCTGTTCGTCGCCGATATCCGCCAGGATATGCCGGAACACGGACACCCGGCTGCCCTCCCCGGCGGGGATCATCAAGCCGCACATAGCCATGAGCGTCAGCAGACCGATGGTCTTTAAAGCCACGGTCTTGCCGCCGGTATTGGGGCCGGTGATGATGAGGGCATCGAAGGTGTCCCCCAGGGTAATCTCTGTGGGCACCACCTTCTCCTTGGCGATCAGGGGGTGCCGGGCGGCGTGGAGAATGGTTTTCCCATCCTCCCCAATCTGGGGCACCACAGCCTTCATCTTGTAGGCCACCTGGGCCTTGGCGAAGATCAGGTCCAGCTGCACCGCGTAGTTGTAGCTTTCAATGATGGAATCGGCAAAGGAGCCCGCTTCGCCGGAGAGCTCCAGCAAAATGCGGGAGATCTCCTCCTGCTCATCGGAGCGGAGGACCCGGATCTCGTTGTTCAGCTCCACCACGCTCATGGGCTCCACGAACACCGTGGCCCCGCTGGCGGAGGTGTCGTGGACCAGGCCGGGCACCTCCCCCCGGAACTCCGCCTTCACCGGGACCACATAGCGTCCGCCCCGCTGGGTGACAATGTTCTCCTGCAGGTGCTTCTGGTGGGCGGGGGAACGGATGAGCTTGTCCAGCTGGTCCCGCACCCGCTGAGAGGCCGCACGAATCTTCCGCCGGATGGACGCCAGCGCCGGAGAGGCGTTGTCCGCCACCTCTTCCTCGCTGACGATGCAGGTGAAGATCTTCTCCTCCAGATACTTGTTGGGGGCCAGCACCTGGAACCGGCCGGTCAGGGCCGTGCGGACGCTCTCGCTCTTGCTCCACCACTGGGTCAACCCCCGAATGGTCCGCAGGGTGGCGCCGATATCCAGCAGCTCCCGCAGACCCAAACCGCCCCCCGCCTGGGCCCGGCGCAGGGGATTGGTGACGTTCTTCATGCCGTAGAAAGAGGGCGCGCCAAATTTGGCCATGGCCACAAAGGCGGCGTCGGTCTCCTGCAGGAGCCACTGGGCCTCTCCGGCGGTGTGGACCGGCTCCAGCTTTCGGGCCAGCTCCGCCGCATCGGCGCTGGAGCACTCTCCAGCCACCATTTCTAAAATTTTGTCAAGCTCTAAGGCTTTGGTATGCTTGTCCATAATCTCGATCCTTACAGCAATGCCCCGGGAGAGGTCCCGGCCCATTGCCCGATAATATTTTTACAATAGGTTACGCTTCGTCCAGCAGCTCCAGCGGGCAATCCAGCCCAAAGGACGGCAGGCAGCTTCGTCCGCCGCAGCAATTCACAGCGCCTCCTGCCGGCTTTCCCTGAACGCCCCGCTTACAGCAGGCTGTAGTAAAAGTCCAAGGTCTTGGGCCGGTGCTGCAGGATCTGCATGGTATAGGCCTCTGCCGCAGCAGCCAGCTCCTGCCGGGCACCGGAGGAAAGGTCAAAGGAGAAGATTTTTTCAAAGTCTGAAAAAACAATGTGGCGCATGGCTGTGAGAGCCGCCGGGGACAAGGGGGCGCAGGGGTCCCCATTGTCGAGATAGCAGCTTTTACAATAGATTTCTCCCCGGTTGACTTTAAAGTACATGCGCTCGCTTTCATAGGCGCCGCAATGGGCGCAATAGGCAATGCTGGGCATATAGCCCGCCTCGCTGAGCATACGCAGCTCTACAATGGCTTTCAACACCGCTTGGGGCCGTGTCCCCCTGCACAGAAAGTGCAGGGCATTGAGCACCAGCCGCAGGAAATCGGCGGACTCCACCCCTTCGGGCACCAGCTCCACCGCCAGCTGGCAGAAATACTGGGCCAGGGCCAGGGCAGTGATATCCCTGCGCAGGTCGAAGAACACCTCGATGGGGAAGGCCTCGTTTACATTGTATGTATCCCGCCCCCGGGAGAGCTTCAGGCGGGAGTAGCACAAAAGGCCGGTTCCGGCGTTTTTGCTGTCCTTTAAATTTTTGGCCCGGCGGGCAAATGCCCGCACAACGCCCTCATCCCTGGTAAGGATGGTCACCAGGCGGTCGCTCTCCCCCACAGTCTGCTCCTTGATGATGAGCCCCTGGGTCTTCAGCTGCATGCGGTGCCTCCCCGGCTGGACCTTTGCGCGCGTCCAGCCGATTTTTCATCTGCGAGTAATGGATGTAGTCCTCCACCCTGCCTGTCCGGCAAAAAAGCTCCCATGCTTGTTTCACATCCACAAAGACTTCCCCCTTCCAAAAGGGCAAGCAGCCCCTTCTACAAGAAGAGTATTTGCGGAAGTTCCCCGGCTATGACAGGAAAAGATTTGTTTGTTCGACAGGCTGCGCCATCATTCGCGGCCTGTTTGTGCTTACCGCCCCCGTTGGCCGCCCTCAAAGCTCCAGATCCCTTTCTGAAAAGCCCAGGCTCTGCAGCGTCTCTGGGCGCTGGCGCCAGTCCTCCTTCACTTTTACCCAAAGCTGCAGGTTCACCTTGCAGCCAAAGAACCGCTCCAAGTCCTGCCGGGCGGCCGTGCCGATCTTTTTCAGCATAGCGCCGCCTTTGCCAATCAGAATGCCCTTGTGGCCGGGCTTTTCGCAATAGAGCGTCACGTCGATATCCAGAATGCCGTCCCGGTCCTTCATGCGCTCGGTGACGGCCGCCACCCCGTGGGGGACCTCCTTGTCCAGCAGGCGAAGGGTCTTTTCCCGCACCAGTTCCCCGGCGATGACCCGCTCTGGCTGATCGGTGAGGGTGTCCTCTGGGAACAGGTGGCCGCCAGGCATGCACAAGCCTTTCAACTCAGAGAGAAGGTCCTCCATGCCGCTGCCATCCCGGGCGGAGACGGGCACAACCGCCTGGAAATCATACCGCCCTGCATACTGGGCGATCTGCTCCATGAGGACGCTCTTGTCCTCCAGCAGGTCGATCTTATTGATGGCCAGCACCGCAGGGATCTTCCCGCCCTGAAAGCGGCGGATGAGTTCCTCATCCGCTTTGGAGAGGGGGGCTCCCGCCTCTGTGACCAGCAGGCAGGCATCCACGCCGTCCACCGTGCGGGTAACCGACTTGACCATGTACTCCCCCAGGGAGTTTTTCGCCTTGATAAGCCCTGGAGTATCCAGGAACACCAGCTGGTCCTCCCCTTGGGTGAGCACTCCCATAATGCGGGTGCGGGTGGTCTGGGGCTTGCGGGAAACAATGGCGATTTTCTCTCCCACCAGCCGGTTCAAAAGGGAGGACTTTCCCACATTGGGGCGGCCCACAATGGCGATAAACGCCGAGCGCTCCTCTGGCAAATCCTTATGTTCCATAGTTTTATTCCCTTTCTGTACAGCACAAGGGGGCACCGCGGCAACCGCGGCGCCTCCCAAAGCTCACGATAATAACTCTACTTATTTTATTTCCCATGGCGGAGCCTGTCAAGGCGCTCTTCCACCCAAGCGGGCCCTAAAAAGACAAAACCCGCCGCCAACGCCAGGGACAGTGCCAAAAGCCCCAGCGAAAAGGGGTGGCCCAAAATACCCCAGAGAAGGCGCCAAAGCTCTGGGCGGAACAGGATGAACACCCCCGCCAGCAGCGCCCCCACGGCGCTGAGAAGTACCGCCCCTGCCGCCACATCCTTGACGAAGCGGATATAGCGGTTTTGATTTTTCTGCGCGAAATCACAAAGTTTTTCCACGGCGGTGTTCAGCGCTTCCGCCGCCATCACCGCGCCGATGGCCAGCACCAGGCAGGCCATCTCCCCCCGGCTCAAGGAGAGCTGAGAGGCAAAAAACAGCACATACACCGCCATTACCAAATGGATGCGCATGTTCCGCTCTGATTTAAGGCAGGCGCCAATGCCCCGAAAGGCATCGGCAAAGCTCTGCCACACCCGCCGCTTGCCGGAAGGGCCGGTATTACTCACGGTTATAGGTGGCGTAGCTGGCGCTGGCAGGCAGGCCCAGCTCCCGCATGACCTGCTCTTCCTTCTCCCGCATGCGCACCCGGGCCAGGCCGCCGGCCTCGTGGTCATACCCCAGCAGGTGCAGCATAGAATGGGCTGTCAAAAAGCCCATTTCCCGCTCGAAGCTGTGGCCATAGGTTTTGGCCTGCTCCATGGCCTTGGGCACCGAGATGACGATGTCCCCCAGAATTTTGGCGCCGGTCTCGTGGTTGGTGTCATACTGGCCGTTCTCTCCCATGGGGAAAGAGAGCACATCCGTGGGGGCGTCGATATTCCTGTACTGCCGGTTCATCTCTTGGATCTGGTCGTTATCTACAAAGGAGACGCTGATCTCCGCAGAATCCTTAAATCCCTCCAGTTGGAGCACCGCGTGGCAGCAGCGCCGGATGAGCATGCGGATGCCCGTGGGGATTTTCACCGCTTTTTGCTGATTTGAAATGATGACTCTGATTTTTTCCATTCTCTGCACCGTTCCTTTCTCTGGGGCTGTTCCCGAAAAAATTTTTTACAACTCTTCTCCCATGCTTACGGGGAAACTTCCTCTCATTTGGCGGAGCGGTTGGCCCGCTCGTAGGCGCGGATGATATCCTGCACCAGCTTGTGGCGCACCACGTCCTTCTCTGTAAAGCGGAAAATGGCGATATCCTCCACACCTTTCAGGATGCGCACGGCCTCCTTTAAGCCAGAGCGCTTGCCGTCCGGCAGGTCGATCTGGGTCACGTCGCCGGTGATGACCATTTTGGAGTTGAAGCCCAGCCGGGTGAGGAACATCTTCATCTGTTCCCCGGTGGTGTTCTGAGCCTCGTCCAAGATGATAAAGCTGTCATCCAAGGTGCGGCCGCGCATATAGGCCAAGGGCGCCACCTCAATACTGCCCCGCTCCACATAGCGCTGGTAGGTCTCTGCCCCCAGCATATCGAAAAGGGCATCGTACAAGGGGCGCAGGTAGGGGTCCACCTTCTGCTGCAGGTCGCCGGGCAGAAAGCCCAGCTTTTCCCCCGCCTCCACCGCCGGGCGGGTGAGGATGATGCGGTCCACCTGCTGGGCCCGGAAGGCGTTAACTGCCATGGCCACCGCCAGATACGTTTTACCGGTGCCGGCAGGCCCCACCCCAATGGTGATGGTGTTGTTCTTGATATCATCGCAATAGGTGCGCTGGCCCAGGGTCTTGGGCTTGATGGGCTTCCCCTTGCTGGTAACGCAGATGCAGTCCCCCGCCAGGCGGGCCACCTTGTCCTCGCTGTCCTCCCCCACCATACGGATGCAATACCGCACATTCTGTTCAGTGAGGGTCTCCCCGCTGCCGATGAGGGTGATCAGGCTTTTTACCGTGCGGGCGGCTTTATCCACCGCCTCTGGATCCTCTCCGGCGATTTTCAGCTCGGAGTCCCGCACCACCAGCGCCACGCCAAATTCCTTTTCAATCAGGCGGATATTCTCATCAAAGCTGCCAAACAGCTCTTCTGCCTGCTCCAGCCTGTCTAAATTGATCTTTTGCTCCAACTAAGCATATCTCCTGTTTTCTTGGGATTTTTTAGTTCTGGCAGACGCAAAAACTGACGTGCTCTGCCTTTATGAGCTATTATAACACAGGAAAGGAGAATACTTCAAGGGAAAACACTATGAATTTCCACCAAAATTTATTACCACAGTTGTGTCATTCAAACGAAATCTTTTTCACCACACCGATCTCCTCCTCGCAGCGGCACTTGGCCTGCAGCACACACATGCCGTTTTCCATCCGATAGGTGAGCTCCTCCTCTACCACCCGGCTTCCCTGGGGAAGTTCCTCCCGCTGCGCCCAGCGCAGCGCCAGCAAAGCCGCCTGACGCAGTTCTTCCTCCTCCCGCTGGAAGACAACTTCCTGCAGCGGCTGCACCACGCTCTCTTCCCATGCCAGAGGCAGTTCGCGGCCCAGAGGGCTCCAGGCTGTGCTGTGGTGCCAGGCGCGGGTATTCCCCGCCTGCTCCTGGTACAGTCCCAAGGGGATGCGCACGCCGAAAAGCAAGAGGGACCTCTCTCGCACAGCGCTGCCCACCGGGACCAGCTGGGAGACTTCCTGGGGCACCTCCACCGTGAATTCCCGATAGGTCAGGGCCCGCACACTGCCTCGGGCGGCCCCCAAGGTCCTGGGGGGATCTTCCTGCTCCGGCCCATAGGGGTGGGCGCTCTCCACTGGGTACAGGCCCGCGATGAGCAGCTGCCCTCCCTGCACGGTGTCCCCCGGAGAGACCTCTGGACGCCCCCACTCCGCTTGGATGGAGAGGATGGTCCCCGCCCGGGAGGCCACCATGTTGGACCACTCCCGGTCATTGACCACCTGCGGAGCGGGATCCGCCTCGTTGACAGCCACCTCTAAAAAGCAGCCATCCTCGTTGACAGAGAGCCAAGCCGCCTCTTCCAAGTCATTTCGGATCGCCATTCCCGCGGCCTTGGCATCTAAGCCATAGAGAGAACACCCCAGGTAAACGCCGTTCTCCCGGGCGGCCTGCAGCACCTGGGCCTGGGTCAGGCGCTGGTCTCCCGTCACAGTCACACCCCAGCAAAAGCCGCTTAGGTACACATAGACGCCCACGCCCACCAGGGCGCCCAGGAGCAGCCCTTTCTGCTTGTGGAGACGGGCTGTAAAAAAAGGCAGCCCTCCCCGCTTGCGCAGGCGGGGGTGGGCACGGCACCGCCTGGCCAGGTCCCGGAGGGTCCTGTACTCCCGGGGCCTTCCCCGCACCATCAGCCGCCCGTTTTCCCTCTGGAAGCCCCAGAACTCCACGCCCATCTTGGCCGCGGCGTTGAGAAAGCGGGCTCCATCTCCCTGAATCTCCATCTCGATCCAGCCAGTCAGCCAATGGGCTGCCATTTCAAGCATGGTTTCCACCTCCTTTTGGGCTGGATTCCCCCTTTTGCCGAAGGGGCATGCCCCCCATTCCGCTTTCGCCATAGGCGTATTCCACCTGATGGATGGCGCCTTCAACAATCGCGGAACTCTCCGTCAGGCGCACCAGCCGCAGGCCTCTTCCACTGAACCGCAAAATCAGCCTACCGCCCCGCAGGATCACCCGCTCGCTATCGTAGTCCACAATCCCATCGCAGCCATCCACCACAGCCCTGCGATTTCCGTGGAGCTCTACCACCGGGCTGCCCGCTCCCCGCGTTTCCATAGCCTGCCCCCTCTCTCCGTTTGAACACTACAAAATATATGTGGTCCGGCGGGAATGTATCCCACCAGGGGGGCATAGGGATGAAGGGGGCGGCAGGCCCCGGAAAGGAGCACGCCATGAAGCTGATCTCTCCCGCCAGGCCAGAAAGGGCCCTTTCCTGGAGAGCGTTGGGAAGCGCCCTGGCCCTAGTGAGCTTTGGAACAGCGCTGCTGGCCTACCCGGCCCAGGTGCGGGACAGCGTAGCCCAAAGCGCCCTGTATTGCCTGGTGTCCCTCACGCCCTCTCTGTTCCCCTTTATGGTCGCAGCCAGCTATGGGGTACGCTCTCAGGCAGGGATGCTGTTCGGGCGGGCATTGGGGCCGGCCGTGCGGCATCTGTTCCGTTTGCCCGCCTGCGCCGGGGCCACCCTGCTCTTGAGCTTTTTGGGCGGCTACCCCGCTGGGGCCCGGGGCATATCCCTCCTGCTGGAACAGGGGCGGCTCACCCGGGAGCAGGCCGGCCGGATGATGCTCTTCTGCGTGGCGCCGGGAGCGGCCTTTGTGGTGACCTTTCT
The DNA here is from genome assembly GCA_900543555.1 of uncultured Oscillospiraceae bacterium. Lineage (GTDB taxonomy): Bacteria > Bacillota > Clostridia > Oscillospirales > Acutalibacteraceae > Acutalibacter > Acutalibacter stercoravium. Next base: position 38,196 of record UQRL01000004.1, read on the forward strand.
AGGCTGCGGCGCTTTGGGAAGCCTGCGTTTGGGGTGGCTTCTCTTTATCGCGGTGACCCTCTCTGGGCTGCTGCTGGGACTTCTCACAGGGCTGGGGAAGCCCCTTCCGGAAAAGGAGCCGCCGCAGCCAGGAGAGCCGGGAGGGCCGGCGCTGGTCCGTTCTGTATCCGATGCCTCTTCCGCTGTGGTAAAAATGTGCGGCTGCATTCTGCTGTTTGCCGGATTTACCGCCATTTTGCAGGGGAGCGGGGCTTTCCAGGCCCTGAGCCGCCTGCTGGCCCTTTCCGGGCTGGTCTCCCAAAAGGAGGCCGGGGTGCTGCTCTCCTTCCTGCTGGAAGTCACCGGAGGCACGGGAGAGGCCTCCCGCCAAGGGGCCGCGCCCCTGCTTTACGCCTTTGGTCTGGCCTTTGGCGGGCTGTGCGTACACTTGCAGCTTTTTTCCCTTTTCCCAGAATTCCCCCTTTCTAAGGGGAAATTCTTCCTATTCCGCCTTCTTCACGGTTTTTTGGCGGCGGGCATCTTTTTGCTGCTGGCGCGGCTGTTCCCCCCTCCTCCTCAGCTGGTGTGGGCCTCTTCGGAGGCGGAACTGGCCTTGGGGGGGTCCGCCTCTACGGCGGCCGGGGGTCTCTCTCTGTTTCTCATGTGCCTGGCATTTCTCGCTGCCCTGCCACAGAGGGAGAAAGGTTCCAAAGAGTAGCCCGTTGCACCGGGAACGGACTTGTGCTATAATACCTCTGGAATAGAAAGGCGCCGGTTCTTTTTTCGGCGCTTTGGAAAAGAGGGTTTCTTCCCATGGGCCTGTTTCAGAGAAAGAAAAAGCACCCGCTGTTTGGGGGGAGCATTCCTCCCAGCTGCGCCTATTGCCAGCACAACAGCGGAGGGGAGGGCCAGGTGGCCTGCGCCCTGCGCCGCCAGCCAGAGGGGGAGGCTTGCAAAAAATACCGGTACGACCCCCTTCTGCGGGAGCCCCGGGTGGCGCCCTCCCTGCGCACCTCCCAATACCGCCCAGAGGATTTTCAGCTGTAACCAAAAAGCCTTCGAGGTTTCCCTCGAAGGCTTTCCTTTTTCAGCGCTTCCTGCGTTGCACTCAGGGTTGGAGCAGCCGGGCCTTTAAGGCCTTGGTGGGGATGCCCTCCTGGGTGAACCGGAGCTCGTGCTCGGTGAGGATGTTCTCTGGGTCCCCGGCGGCGTGCAGGTCCCGGGTGTCAAAGTAGATTGCAAAGCCCGCCTCGGTGAGATAGCGCCGGGTGGCCAGGTACAGGTCGTCGTTGTCGGTCTTGAACCAGATCTCCCCGCCGGGGGCCAGCAGGGGTTTGTAGTGAAGCAGCTGGCGGGTGTGGGTCAGGCGGCGCTTGTGGCCCCGGGCGGTAGGCCAGGGGTTGCAGAAATTGATGTACAGGCGCTGGACCTTCTCCTCGGGAGAAAAGAGCTCTCCCAGCCGCTCAATATTATAAGCGCACAGGGCCACGTTGTCCGGCTGCTCTTCCCCGTAGGCCTGGGCAATGTTCCGCCGGCCCACGCCCAGAATGTCGTAGCTGATGTCGATTCCCAGGAAATTCACATCCCGGTGGGTGTGGGCGGCTTCGGCCAAAAAGACGCACTTGCCGCAGCCCAAGTCCAGGTGAAGGGGGCGCTTTTCCCCAAACACCGCCTCCCAGCTGCCCCGCTGCTGCTGGGGCTGTGCCACAAAATAGGGGCAGGCGGCAAGCTCCGGCCTGGCCCAAGTCTTTCTTCGTATGCGCATAGGTTCGCTCCTTGTGATAATGTACGCCTTATTATACCTGGGCCGGAAAAGGAAATCAAGCGGGGGCGTTGAATCCTGGAGAAACTTGATGTAAAATGGAGGTATTCGGAAAGGAGAAGAGCGTGCTATGAAAAAGTGGGCTTTAGCCTTAGAGGGCGGCTCCCTGCGGTGTATGTTTTCCGCCGGAGCTGTAGACGTCATGATGGAACAGGGGCTCTGGTCCGATGGGGTCTTCGGCGTGTCCGCCGGGGCGCTGACGGGGGTAAACTACGTCTCCCGCCAGGTGGGCCGCACCGCCCAGGTGAACCTGGACTACGTCAATGACAAGCGGTACCTGGGCCTGGGGAACCTGATCTTCAAAAAGAGCATTTTCAATTTCGACTTCCTCTTCGGGGAAATTTCCGACAAGCTGATCCCCCTGGACCGGGAAGCCTTTGCCGCTTCTCCCACGCGCTTTACCGCTGTGGCTACGGACTGCCGCACCGGCCAGCCGGTCTTTTGGGAGAAACACAGCTGCCAGGATATCTATGGGGCCATCCGGGCCAGCGCCAGCATGCCCCTTCTGGCCCCCACTGTGGAGGTGGAGGGCATCCCCTGCGTGGACGGGGGCGCCTCCTTGTCCATCCCCTATGCCCGCGCCTTGGAGGAAGGCTATGATAAGGTGGTAGTCATCACCACCCGGGAGCACGGCTACCGAAAACCCCAGACCCCTCGGGCGTTGGCCCGCCTTTACGCCAAGCACTACAAGGAGTATCCCCAGCTGGTGCGCGCCCTGCTGGAAACACCCCGGCGCTATGCCCGGGAGCTGGATGCGCTGGACCGCCTGGAGGCCCAGGGGAAAGTGTTCGTGCTGCGGCCGCCGGAGCCGGTGACCGTCTCCCGCACAGAACGGGACCTGATAAAGCTGCGGGCCCTGTACGCCCAAGGGCGGCAAGTCTGCCAGGAACAGTTGGAAGCACTGGCCGGCTATTTGGAAGGCTGAAAAAAGAGGCTCCCCCAGGGGAGCCTCTTTTTCATTTTATTTTTCCGATATTGCCCAAGATCTTGGCCGCCACAAAGCCGATGAACACGATAGGCACCACCAGCAGCTCGACAAGCAGCACAACAGCGATCTTCACCGCCACACCCCATGCCGCCAGCATGATGCAGACCTCTAGGGAAAGGCATACAACCGCCAAAACGGCCGGAAGCAGCCGCTCCATCCCGGAAAACGTGGGGGCCAGAGCGGGGAGCTTCTCCAGGCAGCGGCCAATCCACCAGTGGAACAGATAGCACACCAGCAGCTGCACCACGGGGATGAGAAACAGCGCCGCCTTGGGCATGGTGGCCACCACCTGCCCGTTGTTCCACTGCCGGGGAATGCTTCCCGGCAGGAATGGGAACGCGAAGGCCGCGCCCACCAGTCCCAAAGCAAAAAAGAGAAGCTCCAGCCAATAGGTTTTCAGCATTTTCATGAGTATTACCCCTTTTACAACGTAGTGAGGTTATCTCGACCTACCCCTGCCGGTTCAGCCCCTATGTTTGGATACAGCAAGGCTAATACAAAGGAGAACTAGAAACACCAGCTCCGCTAACAGGACATACAGCACAGGAAAGAACAGGCCAAAGGCCCCCAGAACTGAACTGAGCTGGCAGACAAGAAGCGCCACTGAAAAGAGCAGGGGAACCAAGCGTTCTAAGCAGCCAAAGAAGAACGCCCGCGCGGGATACCGCTCAAAATAGACATGCAGGCCGGAACGCGCCAGACAGGCGCCCGGGAACTGCACCACAGCCAAAAACAGGAGCGTCCACTTGGACGCCGGACGGGCGGGAAGGTTCCACAGAACGGGAACCTGCTCCGGCAGAAAGGGCAGAACCATCAAATCCCCCACCAGAGCCACAGCAAACAGCACCAGCTCCAGCCAGTATGTTCTGGCAAATGCTTTCATAAAAGCCACTCCTTACAGCAGGACGATACCCGCTTCCTTGCAGAAGCGTTTTGTCTCCTCGTCCCACAGGGAGGCCTGTACCTCGCCGATGTGGGCCTTGCCCAGCAGCAGCATGCACAGGCGGCTTTGGCCGATACCCCCGCCGATAGTCAGGGGAAGCTCGCCGTTTAGGAGCATCCTGTGGAAGGGCAGCTCCCGGCGGTTGTCGCAGCCAGCTTCCGCAAGCTGCCTATCCAGGCTTTCCGGGTTCACCCGGATGCCCATGCTGCTGATTTCCAAGGCGCACTGCAGGGGCTCGTGCCAGAAGAGCAGGTCGCCGTTCAAGCTCCAGTCGTCGTAGTCGGGGGCGCGGCCGTCGTGGGGCTTGCCGCTTCTCAGCTTGCCGCCGATCTGCTGGATGAACACGGTCTTGTGCTTTTTGGTGATGACCCCCTCCCGCTCCTTGGGGGTGAGCTGGGGGTACATGTCCTCCAGCTCCTGGGCGGTGAGGAAGAACACATCCCGGCACAGGTCGGTGTCCAGGCTGGAAAACTGCCACTTCAGCTCGTCCAAAGTGCCGCAGATGGCGCTGACAATCCGGCGGACGGTGTCCTTTAAGTAGGCCTCGTTGCGGGTGGATTCGTCGATGACCTTCTCCCAGTCCCACTGGTCCACATAGATGGAGTGGAGGTTGTCCAGCTCCTCATCCCGGCGAATGGCGTTCATGTCCGCCACCAGGCCGTTGCCCACAAAGAAATTGTAGTCGTGGAGGGCCAGGCGCTTCCACTTGGCCAGGGAGTGCACCACCTGGCCCTCGATGCCCACGGCGGGGATGTCGAAGCCCACCGGGCGCTCCACGCCGTTGAGGTCATCGTTGAGGCCGGTGGCCGGGTCCACGAACAGGGGCGCGGTGACACGCTTTAAGTGCAGGGCCGCACAGAGCTTAACCTGGAAGATATTCTTAATCAGCCCAATGGCCTTTTGGGTTTCGTACAGGCCCAGGGCGGGCTGGTAGCGTTCCGGCAGGATGGTCATAGTGGTTCCCCCTTGTTTCAAAATCCTTTTTATTATAGCAGGTTTTGACGGGGATGGGAAGGGATTTTTGCAGGAGGCGGCGCCGCCGGCTGCAAGTTCAATCCTCGTCCCCGGCGGGGCGATGCTTTTCCCGGAAGCTCTTTGCCAGGTACACCGCCAGGATGCTGGCCATCAGGCAGCCGGTGAGGGTGATAGCCCCAGCAGAGGTGAGCATGCCCTCCTCCAGCAGCGGCCCGCGGCCTGCCGCCAGAGAGGCCAGCTCCATCACCACCATGCTCAGGCCGCACAGCCCCATGGCGAAAAAGAAGGTCTTCTGGCTCCTCCCCATGGGGTTGATATCCCGCAGGATGAACTCCCACCAGCACAGGGCAACGCTGGCCCAGATGAGCAGGATCGCCTCCCAAGGCCCCTGGGCCCAGGTGACGCCAAAGGCCTTGCACAGGGCCTCCAGGGCCAGGGCGGCAATTAAAAACACAAAGGCGTGCTTAAACACGTTGCCCCGCTGCCACAGCTGGCGTTCGTCTAACTCGGTTCGTTTTTTCACGGCGCACAACTCCTCTCACGGTTCCCAGAACAGCTGGTCCAAGGTCTTACCCAGGGCCTTGCAGATTTCCACGCAGAGCTTGATGGTGGGGTTGTAGTCCCCCCGCTCGATGGCCACAATGGTCTGGCGGGTGACGCCCACCGCCTCTGCCAAATCCTGCTGGGTCAGGCCCAGGGCCGCCCGGGCGGCTTTCATTTTCAAATTTTTCCCCATGGGCTCACCTCTCCAGATTATTGTATGCTTTAGCAGTCTAAAAGTCAAGTATATTTTACTTTTGCCTCACAAAAAAGGACGGGATAGAGCCCGTCCTTTTCCTTTTCAATGCTGTTAAGACTTTTTCTTGGAAGTGATCTTGGTCAGCCCGTAGACCAGCAGGGCGATGACCACGATCACCACAAAGATGCCCAGCATCCCTTTGCCCATGATACCCAGGGCTTCCATGACAGTTTCCATATTCATATTCAGTCACTTCTCCTTGCGAAAAACCAGGATTTTATCTTACATAAAGAAGCCCAGCACGATGCCGCCCGCCACAGCGGAAGCGATCTGGCCGGAGACGTTGGCGCCCACGGCGTGCATCAGCAGGTGGTTCTGGTTGTTGGCGGCAATGCCCATTTTCTCCACAATGCGGGCGGACATGGGGAACGCGGAGATGCCGGCGGCGCCCACCATGGGGTTGATCTTGGTCTTGCTGAAGATGTTCAGGATCTTGGCGAACACAACACCCGCCACGGTGTCGAACACGAAAGCCACCAGGCCCAGGGCCATAATCTTGATGGTATCCAGCTGGACAAAGCGGTCTGCCTGCATAGAGAAAGCGATGGTGATGCCCAGCAGCAGGGTGATCAAATTGGCCAGGTCGTTCTGAGCTGTCTCAGACAGGCGGTTGAGCACGCCGCACTCGCGGATCAGGTTGCCGAACATCAGGAAGCCCACCAGGGAGACAGAGGCGGGAGCCACCAGGCCGGCCACAAAGGTGACCATGATGGGGAACAGGATGCGGGTGGTCTTGGTGACGGAATTGGGGCGGTATTCCATCTTGATGGCCCGCTCCTTCTTGGTGGTGACCAGCTTGATGGCCGCGGGCTGGATGATGGGCACCAGGGCCATGTAGGAGTAGGCAGCCACGGCGATGGGCCCAATGTAATCGGACTTGAGCACCTGGCTCACCAGGATGGAGGTGGGGCCGTCGGCGGCGCCGATGATGCCGATGGAGGCGGCGTTCTTCAGCTCAAAGCCCAGCAGGGCCGCCAGGACGATGGTCATGAAGATGCCGAACTGCGAGGCCGCGCCGAAGAGGAACATCTTCGGGTTGGAGAGCAGGGGGCCAAAGTCAATCATGGCGCCGATGCCGATAAACAGCAAAAGCGGGAACGCCTCGGATGCGTTGATACCTATCTCAAACAGCCACTCGATAATGCCGTGGGTCTGGATCGCTCCTTGCGTCTGATTGAGCACGCCAGAGCTGGGCAGGTTCACCAAGATGGCGCCAAAGCCCATGGGCAGCAGCAGCGTGGGCTCATACTCCTTTTTGATGGCCAGCCAGATGAGCACTGCGCCCACCACATACATGACCGCCTGCTGCCAAGTGATGGATAGCAGGCCTTCCCACAAGAATTCCATTGTTTTCTTCATCCTTCCTTCTGTGTTTAAACAAATCTCTCCCGTTTTTGGGGGATATAAAAAGAGACCCATGCCGCAAAGCACAGGTCTTGTCGTTTCAAGCTAAACCAGGGTGCGGGAACACCCAAGATGTTGACTTAGCTGCATGGGGCACCATGCCGACTACTCCCCCATATCGCTTGATAGTGTACCATGATTTCCGGGAGCTTGTCAAGAGCGGGAAACGGGCTTTCCTTCCAGGGAAAGCGAAGCATTGTAACCGGACGTTTAGGGAACTTTCCGGGAATCTTCAAAAAACCTTCACATTTCCTTGCTATCCTATAACCGTGGTCAAGAAAAGGCCACAGGACAAAATCTTTTTCATTACATCCTCATTTTAACTCCTTACTTCCTCTTCAGGGGCCGCCTCCTCCCATGGGCGGCCCCTAACCCTTTTTTCACGCCTTTTTGTGGGCGGACGAGGGGGTCAGAACAGGCCTTCAAAGCTCTCCGGGACAGCGAAGTCCGCCAGGATTTCCGGCTTATGCCGCATGCTGTCCGCCTCTGTGATCTCCCGGATGACCCGGCAGGGATTCCCCGCGGCAAAGGTGCGGGGCGGGATATCCCGGGTGACCACAGCCCCCGCGCCGATGACGCAGCCGTCCCCAATGGTGACGCCGGGGCACACCACCACGTTAGCCCCCAGCCACACATTGTCTCCAATGTGGACAGGTTTGGCCCAGCACAGGCGCTTGGGCTTCCCATCGGGGCCCAAAAGGGCATTGCGCTCCTCTGGAACCATGGGATGCACAGGGGTGACAATGGTGACGTTGGGGCCGAAATTGCAGTTGTTCCCAATGGTCACCTCCCCATCATCCTGGATGGTGAGATTGAAATTGCCAAAAAAATTTTTGCCGATTTTGGTGTGCTTTCCGTAGTGAAAAGCAATGGGCCCCTGAATCCGCACGCCCTCTCCCATTTCGCCCAGGATTTCCTGGAGGATTGCGTCCCGTTTCTCAAATTCATCCTCATGGGTTTGGTTGTAATCCACGTCTAAATTGTGGGTCTTGCGCTTAATCGCCACCAGCTCTGGGTCCCCAGGGCAGAACACAATGCCTTTGTATATCCTCTCTTCTTCTTTGACCATTGCAGCGGCCGCCTTTCCACAAAATTTGAACTGCAAGCTCAGTATAGCACTCCCCCTCCGCTGGTACAAGGGGGCAAATGGCGCATTGCGCTTTTTCCTTTTCCATATTATAATGAAAGCAAAGATCCGGCAGGGCCTTGTTCTGCCGGAAGGGGGAACCGATTTTGAAGGAACTGGAAAACGACCGGCGCACCCGGCTGACAAAGGCGCTCATCCGGCAGGCCTTTACCAGCCTGCTGGAGGAAAAACCCATTCAACGCATTGCCGTAACCGAGCTTTGCCAAAGGGCGGGCATCAACCGCAGCACGTTTTACGCCCACTATGACGATATCTATGACCTGCTGCAGCAGATTGAGGAGGACATGCTCCGGGATTTCCAGCAGGCCCTGGCCCCCTTGCTGGAGGCGGACCTGGAGATGCTTTCCCCCTTGCAGATTACCACGGGCATCTACCGCTGCCTGAAGGACAATGCCGACCTGTGCACCGTCACCCTGGGGGAGCACGGGGACAAGGATTTCGCCCTGCGGCTTGTGAGCATTGGCCGGGAGAGCTATCTGCGGGCCTACTCCCGGCAGTTTCCGGCGGCCACACGCCGCCAGCTGGAGTATTTCTACGCCTTTGCCAGCGGGGGCCATATGGGGCTGCTGCGCCAGTGGGTAGAGGAGGGGATGGCGGCCTCTCCGGAGGAGATGGCCCTGGCGGCTGAAAACATCATGCGCTATGGCATGGAGTTTTTGCAGGCCGCCCAGAGCTGACTGACCCGGGCACGCAGGAGAAGAAAAAAGCCCCGCCGCCAAAAAGCACCCGGGGAAGCTTTCACAAAAAAAGCCTCTTCCTGTTTTGCTTTTTCCAGGGGACTGTGCTATAATGAAGATACCATTCAGGATGTAATTCTATGGAAAGGATAGGCGGTATTGCTATGGCATTGAAAGTTGGCATTCAGCTGTATTCCGTGCGCACGGAAATGGAAAAGGACCCCTTTGAGGCCATCCGCAAAGTGGCGGAGATTGGCTACAAAAATCTGGAGGTGGCAAACTCTCGGGCGGACGAGGACCCCGGCGTAGGCTTCGATGTGCCCGCAGACAAGCTTTTGGAGATTCTGGGCGGTTTTGGAGCCCATGTGGTCAGCAGCCACCTGCGTCCTATTGATGAGAAAACCCTGCCGGGCATCATTGCATACCACGGCAAGATCGGCAACAAATATATTGGACAGTCCGCGGACTTCTTCCCGGATTATGACACCCTGATGAAGCGGTGCGAATACTACAACCGCATGGGCAAGGCGCTGGCTCCCCACGGTATGAAGTTCCTCTATCACAACCATTATCACGAGTTCCAGAAGCTTCAGGATAAATACGTCCTGTACCACATCATGGAAAACACGGACCCCCAGTATGTGGACTTTGAGCTGGACACCTTCTGGGCCATGCGTGGCGGGGCGGACCCGGTGGAGGTCATCCGCCATCTGGGCAGCCGGATGAAGCTGGTGCACCAGAAGGACTTCTCCAAGACCACGGACTCCCCCATCAACATTTTCTCTGTCAAAGATCCCACAGTGCCCATCGGCCGGGAGAACTTTGGCGGCGTGCACAAGCCGGAGGATTTCTGCGAGGTGGGCACGGGCATCATGCCCATTCAGGATATTTTGGACGCTGCCAACGGAGTGGGCGCGGAGTACGTCATTTTGGAGCAGGACTTCACCCAGCTGCCCCCCATGGAGAGCATTCAGGTGAGCATGGACAGCTTCCGCAAATACAACGGCATTGAGTGGAACTAACGGATTACAACATTCCCTCCTTTTTGCAGGCCGCCGGGCGGGGCAAGCGTTCCTGTCCGGCGGTTTTTCTGTTTCAAAGCGGGGATAGGAAAGCCGGCAGCGGCATAGACTGAAGTTGAATTGCGAGAAAGGATGGTGCCATATGGCGTTTCGGGAAATTTCGGTGGAGGAGCTAAAGGACAATCCCTTCACCCTGATTAACAAGGACTGGATGCTTATTACCGCTGGAAACAGGGAGAAGCACAACACCATGACTGCCAGCTGGGGCGGCGTGGGGGAACTGTGGGGCAGATATGTCTCCACCATCTACATCCGGCCCCAGCGCTACACCCTGGAGTTTGTAGAGCGGGAAGACTATTATTCCCTCTGCTTCTTCGGGCCGGAGTACCGGCAGGCCCTAAACCTGTGCGGCAGCAAATCCGGCCGGGAGGTAGACAAGGACGCCGCCACCGGCCTGACGCCTTGCTTTGATGAGGCAGCCCCCTACTACGAGCAGGCCCGGCTTGTCTTTCTCTGCCGCAAGCTGTACCGCCAGGATTTGGAGGAAGGCTGCTTCCTGGACAAGGGCCTTTTGGAAAAGTGGTACGACAACGACCTGCACCGCATGTTTATTGGGGAAATTGTGAAGGTGCTGGAGAAGGAGTAAGCCCTTATTCCGCCAGCCAAAGGCACGCAAAAAGGACATCCTGGCAAAACCGGGATGTCCTTTTTTGATGCTGGATTGTGCCTCTTTCGGATAGAAAGGCGCTTACACGCCAAAGTCCTCTGGCAGCAGCAGTTCCAAATCCCGCTGCTCTTCCGGGGCGCGGACGTTCCGCCGGGAACATGCGATGACCGCCTCCTCCACCTTGTTGCGGGCCATGCGGCCGTTGCCGTTGGTGCGGGAGTCCCCGCTGCACTGCTGCTCTTCGTAATAGGCGGTCAGCGGCGCCTCGCAGGAGGGCGCCAGACGGTAGCCCTTCCCCCGCACGATGCTCTTGGTGATCTCCCACAGCTCCTGGGCGGTGTAGTCCGGGAACTCGATGATATTGGGGAAACGGGACTTCAGCCCGGAGTTGGCTTGAAGGAACTCCTCCATTTCCCGGGAGTAGCCCGCCAGGATGACAATGAGGTCGCTGCGGTGGTCCTCCATGCCTTTGACTAGAGTGTCAATGGCCTCCAGGCCAAAGCTGTCATCCTTGCCCCGGTAGAGGGAGTAAGCCTCGTCGATAAACAGGACCCCTCCCAAGGCGGACTGGATCGCCTTCTGGGTCAGGGGGGCGGTATGGCCCACATACTGGCCCACCAAGTCCGCGCGGGTGACCTCCACCAGCTGGCCGCCCTGCAGCACGCCGATGGCCTTTAAGTATCGGGAGACAATGCGGGCCACGGTGGTCTTCCCCGTGCCCGGATTGCCGGTGAAAATCATGTGCATGGAGGGGGAATCCGCCTTCAGGCCCCGCTCCCGCCGGAGCTGCTGGATCTTGAAGTTGTCCTCCAGAGAGAGGATGTAATCCTTTACCGGCTGCAAACCCACAATTTGGGAAAGCTCCTCCTTGACGGCAGCCACAGCGGCCTCTCGGGCTCCGGAGGCGTCCTTCTCCCCCACCTGCACGGTGAGCCCCGCCTGGGTGTACTCCGCCCGAAGGGCATCCCCTTCCGCGAAAAGCCGTCCCTCCACCGGCCCCAGCGCCTTGTGGAGCTTCTCCTCGCTGAGGGCACGGTAGAGCCGGTCCGCCCCCTCCTTCAGGGCATAGGCCCCCTGGTCCGGGGTGAAGCGGTCCGCCAGGGCCCCCACCTCCGCCTCTCCGAAGGAGAGCTTCATCTGCAGCTGCTTTTGGCAGCGCTCCTGCAAGCTGGTCAGCTCCCGCCGGGCGATCTCCTCTAAGGACTCCCGGGTAAAGGGCTTGGTCTGGCACTGGTCATCCAGGGCCGCCAGGAAAGGGGCCCCGAAGGCGTCCGCCAGCTTGGAGGCGGGCTGGTCCGTCAACAGGAACAGGTACTTCCCCGCCGCGGACAGGGTGGACACCGCCCCCGGCACCAGGGCCGTACCGATCTCCACCAGCATGCCCTTTTGCTCGGCGTAACGGCTGGGCAGAGGGATGGAACCCTGCCGGAACAGATCCCCCACCATGGAGAGCACCGAGGTATGGCAGCGCTCCCAATGCTCCAGCAGCAACGCGGAGGCCCCGCTTTTCACGGCAGCGTAAAAATCCTGGATAAACAGCTTTTCCGAGCCGGGGGCGGCGTAGCGGGACAGGTCCAGCAGCGCTGTCTTGGGGCTTTTCAGCACCCCCTGCCGCCCCAGCGACGCGGTGACGCACCGCAAGGCGCTGTGCCGCCCGGTGCCGTGGGGTCCCAGCACCGCCGCCCGGCACAGGGGCGCCCCCTCTTGGCTGCCTGCCACAAAGGGGCGTTTATAGGCGATGAGCAGGCTGTCCAAAAACTCCTCCTGGCCCAGCACCAGGGCGCCGGCCTCCTGACGGGCCACCTGAAAGGCCATATCCATGTCCACCGGCGCGCCGCTGTTCCGGACCACGGCTTGGGTGTCGATACCGTCGGCCTGGAGATGGCGCTCCAGATCCGCCATATCCGCCTTGGCCTCCCGGGTCAGCCGTTCCAGGCTTTCCTGCAGGGAACCGGCCAAGCTGTCTCCCACGCTCTCCACCGCGTCCAAAGCCTGCTGCGCCTGCTGGGCATTGACAGCCGCCTGAGACAGCGGCCCAGCCCCCTCAGCGGGCTTGGGGGCTGGCCGCGGATCTTTCTTCTCCTTTTGGGAATCCTGGGGCAGAGAGCTTTTAAAATGCAGCCTGCCGCCCCGGAACATAGACTCCAAAATGGAATCAATATCGTTTTTCATAGGGACACGATCCTTTCCAAATTACACGCCCTCTTCCCCAGCCGCTTCAGCGTTCCGGCTGTTGTGGGGCTGCAGATCCTCTAAAATAGCCCGCAGGTCCTCGGCGCCAATCTGCCCGGGGGCTGAGGCGCTCTGCCCGGCCCCAAAGGTCAGGCAGCAGCCGAACACCCCGCCGCAGGCGCGGGTCAGCTTGCCCAGCTCCCCCATGGACATGGTGATAACCGGGCCGATTTCCCGGCTGGCCTGCCGGGTGGCGGAAAGCAATGCCAGCACATCCTCTGGTGTATGGGGCATCACCGCATACTTCGGCAGGTCGGCCCCCAGGGCCTTCATCTTCCTCAACGTGGCGGCGATCTCCTCTGAAGGCGGAGTTTTCGCAAAATCATGCTTGGAAATAACCACCCCGATCCCCTGGCGCTTGGCCAGGGACGCCAGCCGGGAGACTCTCTCCTCCCCACAGGCCAGCTCGATATCCACAAGCCCAAACCCGCCCTTCTCAAGCAGGGCGGTGAGCCGCTGTTCATACTCCTCCGGGGAAAGGCGGGCCTGTCCCCCCTCCCCTTGGGTCCGCAGGGTACACAGCAGGGGCCTGCCGCCCAGTTCCCGCACCACCGTAGGAAGGGTGGGAAGGGGGTCCCCAAAGAAGCAGTCCAGCCGCCACTCATAGAGGTCGGCAGGCAGGGCCGAGACAGCCTGCATCTCGCTGAGCAGGGCTGGAACACCTTGGCCGGTCAGCGGCACACACACCTTGGGAAGGCCCTCTCCAAAACGAAGTCCCTGTATTTCCACACTCTTCCACTGCTCCACTCTTGGGAACCCTCCCTTTTTCACAACATTTTATAGATAATAAAAGTATACCGGCGCAGCAGGCAATTGTCAATTTACGGGATTTTAAAATTTTATTATGTGCCGCCCGTTGCGAACTGAACACCAGATATTGTATAATAAAATAAGTTCTCTCCCCTTATTTTAGAGGATTCCCCGAACGATTCAAAAAAGCCCCCTGGGCTTTAGGAGGAAACAGTATGCTGAAAAGCCAACAGACCCGCAGCGTGGCCCCGGAAATGGACCCGCTGCGCATGGGAATGGGGTGGACTCCAGAAGATTTGGAGCGCCCCCAGGTACTGATTGAGAGCACCTATGGTCAAAGCCATCCCGGCAGCGCCCATCTGCTGCAGTTTGCCCAAGAGGCAGCCAAGGCAGCCGACGCGGCAGGGGCAAAATCCGCGCTGTACTTTGCCACGGACATGTGCGACGGCATGAGCCAGGGCCACGACGGCGGCAACTACTCCTTGGTAAGCCGGGACACCATCGCCAACCTGATTGAAATTCACGCAAACGCCACCACCTTTGACGCGGGCGTGTTCATTTCCAGCTGTGACAAATCCGTGCCAGCCCAGCTGATGGCCATTGGGCGGGTAAACATCCCCTCTATCGTGGTCACTGGCGGGGTGATGGAGGCCGGGCCCGACCTATTGACCCTGGAACAGATCGGCAAATACAGCGCCATGTTCCAGCGGGGGGAGATCGCAGAGGAACAGTTCACCTTTTACAAACATCACGCCTGCCCCTCCTGCGGGGCCTGCTCCTTTATGGGGACCGCCTCCACCATGCAGATCATGGCGGAGGCCCTGGGGCTGATGCTGCCCGGCAGCGCCCTGATGCCCGCCACCTGTGAAGACCTGGTGGAGGTGGCCCGCAAGGCGGGGGCCCGGGCCGCCCAAATGGCGGTGGAGGGCCTCACCGCCCGGGATATTGTCACGGAGAAGAGCTTTGAAAACGCCGTGATGGTCCATGCGGCCATTTCCGGCTCCACCAACACCCTGCTCCACCTGCCCGCCATTGCCCGGGAGTTTGGCGTGGAGCTGGACGCGGATTCCTTTGACCGGATGCACCGGGGCGCCCACTACCTGCTGGATATCCGCCCGGCCGGGCGCTGGCCCGCGGAATACTTCTATTATGCCGGGGGCGTGCCCCGCATCATGGAGGAAATCAAGTCCATGCTGCACCTGGACGTGATGACCGTCACTGGCAAGACCCTGGGCGAGAACCTGGAGGACTGCAAGAAAAACGGCTTCTACGACCGCTGCGACGCGCTGCTGCAAAAGACCGGCCTGCGGCGCACGGACATCATCCGCACCTTTGAGGAGCCCATCGGCACAAACGGCACCATCGCCGTGCTGAAGGGCAACCTGGCCCCCCAGGGCAGCGTGGTCAAGCACAGCGCCGTGCCCAAGGAGATGCACCAAGCCGTTCTGAAGGCCCGTCCCTTTGACTGCGAGGAGGAGGCCATCGACGCCATCCTCCACCACCGCATCCAGCCGGGGGACGCGGTGCTCATCCGGTACGAGGGCCCCAAGGGCAGCGGCATGCCGGAGATGTTCTACACCACAGAGGCTATCTCCTCTGACCCAGAGCTCTCCGCCTCTATCGCACTCATCACCGATGGGCGCTTCTCCGGGGCAAGCAAGGGACCGGCCATCGGCCATGTGTCTCCCGAGGCCGCGGAGGGCGGGCCCATCGCCCTGGTGGAGGAGGGCGACCTGATCCAGGTGGACATCCCCGGCCGGGTGCTGCGCATCTGCGGGCTGCACGGCCAGGAGGCCACCGAAGAGGAGATCACCACAGAGCTGGCCCGCCGGAAAGAGCGCTGGCACCCCCGGCCGTCTAAGTACACCACCGGCGCCCTGGGTTTATTCACAAAAAACGCCGCCTCTCCCATGAAGGGCGGCTATATGGATTAACCACTGCAAGAAAGGAAGGAATCTCTATGGAAAACGTGGAACAGGTTTTGCGAAACACCGGTGTCATCCCAGTGATCCAGCTGGAGGATGAAATGAAGGCTGTGCCCCTGGGCCAGGCCCTGCTGGATGGGGGCATCCCCGCGGCGGAGGTCACCTTCCGCACCCCAGCGGCCGCCAAGTCCATCGAGAAGATCGCTGCCGCCCTGCCGGAGATGTTCGTCTGCGCGGGCACCGTGCTCAGTGTGGAACAGGCCAAGCTGGCCGTGGACTGCGGCGCTAAGGCGGTCATCTCCCCCGGCACCAACCGGGAAGTGGTGGAATGGTGCCTGAAGAACCAGGTGCCCGTGTACCCCGGCTGCGCCACCCCCACCGAGGTGGAGGCCGCCCTGGGCCTGGGCCTCACCACGGTGAAGCTCTTCCCCGCGGAAGTGGTGGGGGGCGTGAAGATGCTCAAGGCTCTGTACGGCCCCTACCGGGGTGTGAAGTTCATGCCTACCGGCGGCATCAGCCCCAGCAATGTGAAGGACTACCTCTCCCAGCCCAACGTCATCGCCTGCGGCGGCAGCTGGCTCTGCCCCGCCGGGGACATCAACGAGGGCAGCTGGGCGGCCATCACCCAGCGGGCCAAGGAGTGCATGGCTTTGGTGCAGGAAGTGCGGGCAGGCCAGTGACCAAAAAATACGCGCAAAAAAGGGAGCGGAAACCGCTCCCTTTTTCTATGCTCTCCCTGCTCACAGGACAAACGGGTCCAACGCCTGGACGTCCAGGCTGTTCACAAAGTCCAGCGCCTCCTGATAGGAAGCGAAGCCCCCTTGGATGGGCTGGTAACTGTCCGGCGCAAACAGCTGGTCCATGTCTTGCGAGGCCACCTTCCACTGGCCGTCCTCCTGCTTCATTTGGACGGTGTAGGTGCACTGGCTGAACAGCACCTCCACTGTGTAGCGGGGCGCCCCCTCCAGGAGATAGGAATAGATGGTGCTGAGCCAGGTATCCGCCCGGAAACGCACCTGGACCTCTGTGCTGGAGAGGGACTTCCAACCCAGCAGCTTGGGGTTTGTAAAGCCGCGGTCCACGGAAAAGCCCCACTCCAGGGGCGCCTCCAGTCCCTCCTGGCAGTTTTGGGAAAAGCGCTCCTCCAGGCTGCCTGTAAAGTGGGGCTCCAGCTCAGGGGACGCGCTCCGGCGGACCTGCTCCGCCGCGTCCAAGATCTCCTCTGTGGAAAGGGCCTCTTCCCCCTCCAACGCTTGGGAAAGCTCCTCTGCGGACACCACGCCGGCGCTCTGATAGGCCTCCTCAGCGGCGAGGGCCCGCTCCATCAGCGAGACCCCCTGGGCGTAGTGAGAGCCCGCTGCCGTGCCGCACACCAGCAGGCAGCAGAGGATTGCCGGCAGCAAAAAACGAATCTTCTTTTTCACCACAGTCTCCCCCTTTCAAAAGAGAAAAGCCAGCCTCTAAGCCCATCATAGCACTTGACATAATTCCTGTCAAGAGAGGTACAAAAAAGCCCTCCCGAACTGGGAGGGCCTCTTTATTGCGCTTGAGCGGCTTACTCTTCCGGCTTGTCCTCGGGCTCTTCCTCGTCGTCGTCGAAGTCGAACTCCAAAGTCTCGCCGCAGCCGGGGCAGACGATGCTGCCCTCTTCCAGCATCTCGTCGTTGAGCTGGATGGTGTCGCCGCAGCTGGGGCAGGTCACTTCGAACTCGGCGTCGTCAAAGTCGTCGCCGTGGTGGTGATGATGACCGCAGCCACAGCCGCACTCATCCTCGTCCTCCAGCTCGTAGTAGTCCTCTTCCAGCTCGCCCAGGTCGTAGTCGATCTCATCCACCTGCTCAGCCAGCTCGTCCAGGCCCTCGTCCAGCTCTTCCACAGACAGGCACAGGTCGTCCAGCAGCTCTACGATGGCGTTGAGGACCTTGGTCTCCTTGGCGCTGGGGTCCAGCTCCAGGCCGTCCATCAGGCCGCGGATATAAGAAGCTCTCTCAGAATTGGTCATGGTCAGTTCCTCCCTTGTTCCGTCTGGGGCAGCGCCCCGCGGTGTATTTGGGCAAATGGGCGCTTAGGCGCGCTCCATGTACTCCCCGGTACGGGTGTCGATGCGGATCATCTCGCCCTCGTTGATGAACAGGGGCACGCGAATCTCCGCGCCGGTCTCCAGGGTAGCGGGCTTCAGGGTGTTGGTGGCGGTGTCGCCGCGGACGCCGGGCTCGGTCTTGGTGACCTCCAGCTCCACAAAGTTGGGGGGCTCCACGCCGAAGACGTTGTCCTTGTAGGAGAGCACCTTGCAGTCCATGTTCTCCTTGACGAACTTGAAGTTGTCAGAGAGGACGCTCTTGTTGATCGGGATCTGCTCGTAGGTCTCGTTGTCCATGAAATAGTACAGGTCGCCGTCGCTGTACAGGTACTGCATGTCCTTGCGCTCGATGTAAGCGGTGGGGTACTTGTCGTTGGGGTTAAAAGTCTTTTCTGTCACAGCGCCGGTGATCACGTTGCGGATCTTGGTGCGCACAAAGGCAGCGCCCTTGCCGGGCTTGACGTGCTGGAACTCGATGATGGAATAGACGCCGCCGTCCATCTCAAAGGTCACGCCGTTTCTGAAATCGCCTGCGGTTACCATATTTTAACAACCTCCAATGTATTTCTCTTTCTATTGTACCGTATTTACAGCGGGATTGCAAGCCGTTTCCCACCCTTTGCCGCAAAAAGCCTTACAGGCAGATGAGCTCCTTGGGAGACTTGGTCAGGCTGCGGCAGCCATCCTCTGTGATGAGGAGCATATCCTCGATGCGCACGCCGTATTTGGCCGGGATATAGATGCCGGGCTCATCGGTAACCACCATTCCAGGCGCGCACACCGTCTGATCCCCGCGGCCGAACCGGGGCCACTCGTGGATTTCAAAGCCCACCCCATGGCCCAGCCCATGGCCAAAGGTGCCGGGATAGTCCTTCTCGATGATATCCCGGGCAATCTTGTCCACATCACAGCAGACCATGCCGGGCTTCACCCCGTCGATGACTGCCAGGTGGGCCTTCAGCACCGTGTCGTACACGGCCTTCTGCTCCTGGCTGACCTGGCCCAGGGCCACCGTGCGGGTCATGTCAGAGTGGTAGCCGTCCAACAGGGCGCCGGTATCCATGGTGATGAAGTCGCCCTTCTGCACGGTGTTGTCAGAGGGGACCGCATGGCACTGGGAGCCGTTCTTGCCCGCGGCCACAATCAGGTCGAAGGCCACATTTTCCGCGCCCTGCTTGCGCATGAAGAACTCAATCTCCAAAGCCAGGTCCCGCTCGGTGACGCCCTCTTTGATATAGGGCAGGATGTGCTGGAAGGCCGCGTCGGTGATCTCCTGAGAGGCCTCGATCTTCTTGACCTCCTCGGGGGATTTAATCATCCGCTGCTCCCGAATGGCGCTGTCCAGCGTTTCATCCAGAACAGCCTGGGCGCCAAACCGCTGGAAGGCGGCCTCAAAGCGGCGGGCCTGAGCCACAGAGAGCTGCTCGCACTCCATGTAAATCTCCTTGATGCCGTGCTTCTGGATCAGTTCCCCCAGCTTTTCCATCAGGGAATCAAAACCCAGCACCGTGCAGTACTTGGCCTGGTAATGGGCGGCCTCCTCATAGCGGAAGTCCATCAGCAGGTAGGCTTCCTCCGCTGTGACAAGCAGGGCCCCGTCTGTGGCGGGGAACTGGGTGAAATACCGGCGGTTCTTTTCAGAAAACACCAGGGCGGCTTTCTGGCTGTCGCCGTGGATAAGCCGCTCAGTCAGACGTTCCACAGGGTTTTTCATCGCAAAACATCCTTTCTTCTCTGGAATTTTTCCCGCAGGCCCCGTTCAAAATACCTGCGTACTCTAAAGGTGAAGCCTTCCTCCGGCTCGATGGGCGCCAGCAGCACAGATTTCATGCCGCACAGGTTGGCCCCCACGATGTCCGTAAAGATCTGGTCCCCTACGATGACGCACTCACGGCACCTCACCCCCAGGCGCCGGGCCGCCCGAAGGTAACCCACCGGCAGGGGCTTGATGGCGAAGCTCAAGGTATCCAGGCCGAACATGGCCCCGAAGCGCTTCACCCGTTTTTTATAATTATTGGAAATAATGATCATCTGGAAACCGGCCGCCTCCATGGCCCGCACCCACTCCACCGCGCCCGGCATAGGAGTATGGGAGGTGTAGGTTGACAGGGTGTTGTCCACATCCAGCAGCAGGGCCCGCACCCCCAGGCCCCTCAAAAATTCCGGGGTGATTTCTGTAACCCGATTTTTCAGGGCGGTTGGCCGAAAGATGCCCATTTCTTTCCTCCTTGCGGCTTGCTTTTTCTCAAACAAAAAAGCGGGCGAACCGCCCGCTTTCAAGGTACCTCTGAGCAGCCTTATTTGTACTTGCGCTTGCGAGCTGCTTCTGACTTTTTCTTACGCTTGACAGAGGGCTTTTCATAAGCCTCTCTCTTCCGGACCTCCTGGATGACGCCTGCTCTGGCGCACTGCTTTTTAAAGCGGCGGAGCGCGCTATCCAAAGATTCGTTTTCCTTAAGCCGGATCTCAGCCATTTATATCCCTCCCATCCGCCACAAGGCAGGGGTTGTTTCGTCGTAGGCATTACCAGTACAACAGAAATAATTATACTTTCCTAAGGCTGGATTGTCAAGCCCTGTTTCTCTCATTTTTCCAAAGGCCCCTTCCCGCCCTAGACCAGGCGGGTGTAAAGGCCCTCCTCCCGGCGGAGGATACCCTCGCTAATCATGTCCCGGCGCAGGGTACAGTAGTCCTGGTGGAAGCGCAGCAGCACCTGGTTGAGCTCCCGCTCGGGATAGGGGCGGCCCAGCTCCAGCTCCTTGGCGATTTCCTCCAGGCAGATGCGCTCCTTCTTCCGCTGGGCGGGGATGGCCTTAAGGCGGCCGTACTCAAAAAAGCTGTCCAGCACCCGCTGGCGGTAGCGGGCCTCCCGCTCCTGCTGGCGCTGGGCGTCGGAGGACTTCTCCCCCAGGATGTCCAAAATGCGGCACTGGAACACCTCTTTATTGATAGAGTACATGGTGTAGTACTGCTCCCGGCGGGAGGAGACCGCCCCGGCGTCCATCAGCTTCTTTAAATGGAAAGACACCGTGGCCGGGGTGAGCTCCAGCCGCTGGGCCAGGCGCTCCACGTACATATCCTCCTCCAGCAGGGATTTGAGGATTTGCAGCCGGGAGCGGTCCGCCAAGCCTTTGAATAGTTTTAACGCCTGTTCCTCTGTCATAGGTTACGCCTCCTTTCCCAGTTGGTCCCAGGCCTGCTGCCAGGCCTCCAGCTTCCACTCCTCCACGGCGGCCCGGGCCATATCCCCGTGGGCTTGGGCCAAATCCCGGGCGGCCCGCCAATTCTCCGGCAAAGCTTCCAGCTTCCGGCGGTAGGCGGCCTCCAGCTCCTGAGGCGGCAGGTGGGCTTCCAAGGCCTGGTACACCGTGGCGCAAATCTGGAAGATATTCCCCTGGATTTTCGCCCGGCGGGCCTCATCCTCCCGGCAGTCCTGGGAGAGGGCCTCCCCCTCCTGGCGGCAGCGCTCCACCTGGCTTTCTAAATAGTTGAGCCAAATCTCCTTTTTCAACGTGTTCGCCTTCCTTCGCAAGATTTATTTTTGCATGTATCGAACTGGATCAAGCATACCAGCTCGGCAGGGGTTTGTCAAGATTTAATTTGATATTTATCAAAGTATTTTTCTTCCCCGCCGGATTGCTTTCCAGGCGTTGGCCTGGTCTGTTTGGCGCTGGGTACGGGAGGCCCGTTCCTCCCGGCAGTCCCAGGCGGGCGCCCGGGCGACAGCGCGGCCATGCCGCCAACGCTTCCATTTCTTTTTCAGAATCTCCCATTTCACGGTTGCACCTCCTTTCTGTAATTTTAATTCGATATTTATCGAAGCAATTTTAGCATAACAGAAAGGTGCGGCGGTGTCAAGATTTAATTTGATATTCATCGAAGCATTTGAAGGCAAGCATAAAAAAGAGCCGCCGCAACATGGGGCAGCCCGTTGGCTGATACGGGACGCGCGGCTTTTGGGGCGGCGCGTCCTTTTTGTTTCCGGCGGGGTTAAGCTTGCAGGCCTCGCAAAAACGCCGGCACTTGGGAGAGGCTCTCCAGCACGGGGACGCCGGCGGTTTCCAGGCGGGCGCGGCTTTGGTGACCCTGAGCCAGCAGCACGCAGGGGCAGCCGGCCTCTTGTGCCACCTCCCAGTCATGGAGGGTATCCCCTATAAAGAGGACCCGGCGGGCGTCCACAGCATGAGCGCTAAAGTATTGCAGCGCCAAGCCGGACTTGCTGCGGGCAAAGCTGTCCTCCAATCCCAGAAGGGCTTCAAAAAAGCCCCGCACGCCCGCATGGCCCACCTGCTCTTCCAGGGCCTTCTGCTTGGAGGCAGAGACGATGAGCTGCCGCAGCCCCTGCGCTTCCAACGCTTCCAGCACCTCTGCCGCACCGGCATGCAGCGGGCAGTCCAAAGCTCTCCGGTCATATTCCTCAATGTATTCCAGGGCCAGCTTCTCAAAGGGCTCTCGGCCAAAGTCGAAGCCTGCCGCCCGATAGTATTCCTGCACAGGAAAGGTGAATATCTCCCGGTAGCGCGCCTCCCCTCCCAAAGAGGGCAGCCCCCGCCGTTGGAGCATCCCGTCCATCACCGCCACGCACAGGGATACATCATCCAGCAGGGTGCCGTTCCAATCCCAACAAATATAGTCCAGCATGGCGCCCACCCCTTCCTGATTTATTCCCATCATAACACAGGGCTCCCGCCGCCGCAACCCCGCCTTCTCTCCAGAGCGCAGCAAAAAAAGGGGCAGATTCCTCTGCCCCTTCTCTGTTACTCTGCTATGAACTTCACGGGAATTACTCGCCGAAGTAGCGCTTCAGCAGGCCAGCGAAAGCCTTGCCATGGCGGGCCTCGTCGCGGGCCATCTCGTGAACGGTGTCGTGGATGGCATCCAGGTTCAGCTCCTTGGCCTTCTTGGCCAGGTCGGTCTTGCCCTGGGTAGCGCCGTTCTCAGCCTCTACACGCATCTGCAGGTTCTTCTTGGTGGAGTCGGTGACCACCTCGCCCAGCAGCTCGGCGAACTTGGCGGCGTGCTCGGCCTCTTCGTAAGCAGCCTTCTCCCAGTACAGGCCGATCTCGGGATAGCCCTCGCGATGGGCCACGCGGGCCATGGCCAGGTACATGCCCACCTCGGTGCACTCGCCCTGGAAGTTCTCCCGCAGGCCCTGCAGGATCTCTTCGGGAGCGCCCTTGGCAACGCCCACCACATGCTCGGAAGCCCAGGTCATATCACCGGCCTGCTCCACAAACTTCTCAGCGGGGGCACCGCAGACAGGGCACTTCTCAGGGGCAGCCTCGCCCTCGTACACATAGCCGCAAACAGTACATACGAACTTTTTCATGAGTAAATTCCTCCATTTTAATAAATTTTTCTACAGAGATCTATCCAATAGAACATTTCTTGTGGAACTGCTTGATTTACTTTGCGCCCCTGTACCCACGCCGGGCGCAAAACAAGGAATATAACTTTACACCCTTGCTTTTTTCGGGAAAAACCCGGATCCACAGGACGCAAATTTGCAAAGCTCGCGCCCTTTACATCACTGTTCTTTCCTTTCACACTGGGGGCACACTCCCTCGAACACCACCCTGGCGCTTTCCAGCCGGATGTGAAACCGGGCCGAGAGCTTTTCCAGCTCATCCCGGCGGAAAAACTCCTCGGGGATATCCAGTACAGCGCCGCAGCGCTTGCAGACCAGATGGGCATGGGGTTCTACGCGGGCATCGAAATGCTCCTGTCCATTGATAACCCCCACGCTGACCGCCTTTCCTGTTTCACAGAACTTTTTCAAATTCCGGTACACAGTGCCCAAGCTCAAATCGGGATAACGTGGCTTCAGCCTGGCATAAACCCAATCAGCGGTGGGATGTACGGTGGTTTCCTGCAGTGTATTCAGAATCGCCATCCGCTTTCTGCTGAAATTCTCACGTTTTTCCAAAATTCCGCTCTTCCCTTTCTATACGGTCTTCCAGGCTTCCTTACTGCCTGTGAACACAGTATAGCACAGGTTCCGCAATTTGTAAAGTAGGAATTGTTATTATTTTTGAATTTTTTCTTTTCGCCCGCAATCCTTAGGGCAGCGTAGCGGAAAGCGCCCGCATCAGCGCCTTCTGGCTCCGGTCCTCACTGACCGCCACCAGCTCATCCCCTGCCTGCAGAATTGTAGAGCCGTTGGGGATGGTGAGCACTCCCCGGCGGATCAGAGAGATGACCAGTGTGCCCCCTGGAAGGTCAATATCTTTTAAAGCCACTCCATCCAAAGCCGTATCCGTGGGCAAGGTCATGGAGCAGATCCCCGCCTTGCCCTGGTTCAGGGTGGCAATCAAATGCATATGGGCCAAATCGGCCTCCTGCTCAATCATCTTAGTGAGGATCTCCGTGCTGCAGGCGGTGTTCCGAATGCCCAGCACCCGGAATGTCTCAATATTCCGCGGGTCATTCACACGGGAGATCACCTTTTTGGCATGGAAGTGGTCCCGAGCTACTTGGCAGGCCACCAGGTTGTCCTGGTCGCTGCCTGTGACGGTCATAAACACATCCGCGTCCTGGGTGCCGGCGGCTTCCAGCACAGTCACATTGGTCCCGTCCCCCCGGTAAATCGCCGCGTCCAAATCGTCCGCCAGCCTCTCACACCGCTGGCGGTCCCGTTCTACAAGGCTGACTGTGTGCCGGCGCTCCAGCATGATACGGGCCAGATTATAGCCCACCTTGCCGCCGCCGATAATCACCATTTTCATTGCTCGCACTCCCCTTTCAATCAATCTTGCAGCTGACAACCAGGGAGTCCCCTGCCTCCAGCGGGATCTCTTCCCGCTGGCTCTTCAGCAGGAACGCACCGTCATCCTTGATGACACCGAACAGGCCGTCTCCTGGCCGCAGCTCCACGCTGGCCGTGGTGTGGCCAAAATAGCGCCGTTCCACTGGAACCACTTCCAGCGAGACCGTTGTGCTGCCAAACGAGACCTGCCGGCTCTGCCACGGGCTGGTAAGGGCTGTGACCAGCTTGTCCCCCGCCATATTGGTGGGGCACACGGTCTGCAGGCCAAAGCGCTCGAAAATATTCTCCCGGTAGGGATCGGAGATCCGCGCGATCACCTTGGGAATGCCAAAAAAGTTCTTGGCAATCTGCCCCACCGTAATATTTAAGTTGTCGTCCGGAGTAGCCACAGCCACCGCATCACAGCCTTCAATCCCCGCGGCCCGCAGGCTCTTGATATCCATGGGGAAGCCCACCGCAGTGACACCGCTGAAATCCGGGCTCAGCTGGGCGATGTTTTCCGCGCTGGCGTCAATCAGCACCACGTCATGCCCCAGCTCATCCAAGGATTCCGCGGTCTTGCGGCCCAGAAGCCCACCGCCTACGATCATAATGTTCATAGCTCTGCATTGTCCTTTCTTTACCTGTAAAGCCGGGCTTTCCCGGCGAAAGTATTTCCCGGAAACCTCCGGGCAGGAAAAGAGAACGGCGTTATTCGCCGTCCTCTGCATCCACTGAACTGGAAGACGTGGAAGACTCACTCTGGGAGGAGCTTTCTGATTGCGAGGAACTCTCCGACGATGCAGAGGAGGGCGCCGGCGTAGAGGTGGCCTCCCCTGCTGTTTCCCCGCTGCGAAGCCGGTTGTACTCCTCCACGGTAACCTCAATGACCTCGGCATAATCGGAAGAGACATAAGCAGTCTCCCCCTCGTACTGAATTTGATACCAGCCGTTTTGAGGATCCTCCACCAGCAAGGCTAAGCGCTCCCCATTCTCTGCCAGGCCCAGAATCTCACTGTCCGTTGAAGCCTCCGCACGGATATTCAAACCGGAATCCGCCGTGACCCGCAGGGCTTTGGCCGTCTCTGCCACCTCTGGCACAGAGACTGCCGAGGAGACCTGTGGGGAAGGGGCGGGCGCACTGGATGTCTCATCATCCTTTTTTCCGCCACAGCCGGCCAGCGCGGTTGTCATCAGGCAGGCCGCCAACAGGATGCAAACCAACTTTTTCATACAAAATCCACTCCTTTTCCCAATAGATTTCTTGTAATCCTATTGTAGCATAATCCCGGGAAAAGTCCACTGGTTTTTTCTCTATTTTTCAAGATGCCCGCCCCCCGCCGCAGTCCCCCCTTTTTCCCCAAGCGCCCCCTTCTTTGGGGCGGATATAAAAAAATAAAAATGTTCGTAAATTCCCCCTTGACTTTTACGGACATCCAGGATATAATAATCAAGCGCTAAAAAATCCGCTGGTGTAGCTCAGTTGGTAGAGCAGCTGATTTGTAATCAGCAGGTCAGGGGTTCGAGTCCGTTCACCAGCTCCACTGGCAGACAAGCTAGCGCATCACATACCCGGCCGGTTTGGTCTGGGGCTTATATGGGAGAGTTCCCGAGTGGCCAAAGGGGGCAGACTGTAAATCTGTTGTCGTCGACTTCAGTGGTTCGAATCCACTCTCTCCCACCATCTGGGGTGGACACTTTAGATGTCCACCCCATTTTTGTCAGTATTCATGCGGGTTTGCGGGCTTTTGGACGGAAAATCCGGAAAACGTTTTTACCGTGGATGTCCAGAGCAAAATCCTCAGCGAAACCCCACAAGCGGGGCTTCCGCCTGATTTTTCAGGTCGGAGGCCCCGCTTTTTTGCGTTCTGCGGATCTTTTCCCCGTTGTCAAATGTGTAGAAGTTTCCGGCAGGTTCATAGATAGATTGACGAAAGCCCAAAACGGCACAAAATCAAGCCCTCAAAATACAAGGGGGTAGTGCGCCCTTTTTCAGGAACTCTCCGGCTGGCAGGCCGGGGCGGTTTTCTGCGCCTCCCCCCTCTCACACTCTCCCCCCTAAATACTTTACCAGCTGGGAAAGAACAAGATACGCTTCGCTCTGAACCAGCAGGAAACCAAGTTTTAGGCAACAGCCAAGAAAGGATGAACAAAACCATGAATATCGGCATCGACCATGGCTACTACGCCATCAAGACCCGGCATTTTTCTTTCCCAGCCGGTATCACCGCCTATTCCCATGAACCCTACACCCTGCAGAACACGCTGGAGTACGGTGGAAAGTTCTTCGTGTGCGGGACCGGCAGACAGCCGATCCTGCGAAACAAGATGGAGAACGAGAACTACTACCTGCTGACCCTTGCGGCCATCGCCAAAGAAATCCAGCAGCGGGGCGCCAAGACGGAGTGTTCCGTTACCATCGCAGCCGGCCTTCCTCTGGCCGGGTTTGGCCGGGAGAAGAAGTCTTTCCGGGAGTACCTTCGTCCTTCTTCCCAGCCGGTAAGCTTCCAGTTCGAGGGCGTCCCCTACAAAGTGGCCATCGAGGATGTGAAGCTGTTCCCACAGGGGTATTCCGCCCTGATGATCCACCCGGAACTCCTCCAGAACGAGCCCTCCGTCCTGCTCATGGACATCGGCGGCTGGACGGTGGACCTGATGCGTCTGGACAACAATGTTCCCAACGCCGCCACCTGCCGGAGCCTGGAACTGGGGATGATCCGCTGCATCGACGAGGCGAAAGAACAGGTCCGCCGGGATGTGGGGCTGTCCGTTACCGACGCCCAGGTGGAGCGAGTGCTGGCGGGAAAACCCTGCAGCATGGACGAGGACGCCCGCGACATCATCCAAAAGCAGGGCCGCCTCTACACCGAGCGCCTTCTCTCAGCGGCCATGGAAGCGGGGTTTGACCTCAAGGCTATCCCAGTGGTGATGCTGGGCGGCGGCGCAGCGGTAGTCAAGCGAAACGTCGCCCCTCAGGACGGCCTGTGCCGGGTTTTTGCCCTGCTGGATGACCGGGTAAACGCCGAAGGATTCGAGCGGATTTTGGGGCGTTTGTCGGGCGGTGTGGGCAAGGGATGAGCAGGCCCCTTTTTATGTTCCGCCCAAACCTCCAGAATGAGGACCACCGCCGGGCATGGGCTCTGCTGCAGGCTGTGCCGGAAGGCCAGAAAAGCGCCTTCCTGGTGAAAGCGATTCTGGACAGTACCAGGCAGGACGCCTTGGAGTCCACCCTGCGCCGCATCCTGCGGGAAGAACTTCAGGCTGTCCCTTCCCAGCCAGTGCGGCAGCCGGAGGAAGCCATCCCACCGGAGATGCTCGGCTTTCTCAATACCCTCATGGGTGACGGGTAAAATCCCCCAAAGAAGCCCCCAACATAGCCGTTATTGCTTGTGACGTTTGTTGCCCCTGCTTTGGCTGAAAGGTTGTTGGTCTTGGTAATAGCTTTCTCTTCACTCTTCGGATATGCTTGTGTTGCCCGAAAGGGAAAGAACCAAGCAAAGGAGCGATGGCCGTGGAGACCAAGGGCGTAACCTGCAAAATCCCGCTGGACCTGCACAACAGGATCAGCGAGGAGATCCGGGAAATGGAAAGCACCATGAGCAAGTTTATTGAAATGATCATCCAAGAGCATTATGAGAAAGGGGCTGGCAAAGTCATGGCAAAGGGCAGAACACTGGCATTTCAGGTGAGCGAGGAATTGTTCCAGCGGGTCAAGGAATACCTGGAACGCTTTGAAAAAGTCCACCACCGCCGCCTGACGCAAAAGGAGTTCATCATCGGGCTCATCGAGCAGGCGCTGGAGGAAGCGGAGGAAGAGTTCGAGGCCGCCGAGGCCGCCGGGCGGGAGGAACAGGAAGAAAGCGCCTGGGTCGACGCCCAGGGCGAGGAAACCGGCGAGGATGAGGGTGACCCCAGCACGGGCCTTCCCAGCGAATTCGCCGCCTGGAGCGCCCCACAAGAGGATGGACAGGAAACGGCGGATGAGGACGAGGGAGAAGCCGAGACCGAAGATGCCGGTGAAACCGAGGAAGACGGAGAAGAAATCTACGCATAAGAGGAATAACAGCAGCCCGCAGGATTGGGTTCACCCCAGCCCCTGCGGGCTGTTTTCATATCATTTGACACTGCACCATGAAAGGGGTGATGCCGGTTGATTGTGTAGCAGCGTTTCACCAAATCCATGAAAAAGGAGCGTGATGCCCAAAGCCATAACGTATATTGACCTGTTTTCCGGCATCGGCGGGTTCCGAGAAGGACTCAGCCGGGCCGGAGGTTTTGTCTGCGTAGGCCATTGTGAGATCGACAAATATGCCGACCAAAGCTACCGGGCGCTGTTCGATACGAAAGGAGAGTGGTTCCGTGAGGACATCCGAGAAGCCGACCCCGATGAAATGCCAGACTTCGACCTGCTGTGCGGGGGATTTCCCTGCCAATCTTTTTCTATTGCTGGACACCGTGGAGGGTTTGCCGACCCAAGAGGTACGCTGTTCTTTGAAATTGCCCGGCTGACTGCGGCAAAAAGACCTGCGTATCTGCTGCTTGAAAACGTACCCGGCCTGCTTAACCATGACGGAGGCCGGACATTTGCGGCCATCCTCCATACGCTGGATGGATTGGGGTATGGTGTGGAATGGCAGGTGCTTAACAGCAAAGATTTCGGCGTCCCTCAATCCCGAAAGAGGGTGTACCTTGTCGGATATCTTGATGAAAGATGCAGAGGAAAAATACTTCCTTTCACCGAAACAGCAGGAACGCCTCTTAAGCAAATCCGCCCCGGCGCACAGGGGGAGCGCGTCTACTCCACAGAAGGGGTAAGCTGTACCCTGACCTCCCAGGCAGGCGGGATGGGCGGGAAAACTGGGCTGTACTGCACAGGCGTCCCCATTAAGGAGAACACGAAAAAGGGATATAAAATGGCATATCCCGGTGACAGTGTGGATCTGGCATACCCCACCCTCAATACCCGCCGCGGCAGGGTGGGCAGGAAAATCGCCCACACCATCACCACCGGGAGCAGCCAAGGCACCCTTTGCTGTGTGGATATGAACGAGGAACCGGAGCTGACGGACTATGCCCGCTGCCTCACCGCCAAGCAGAACGGCGGGATCCGCAGCCATAAGCGGGAAGCCTCCGGCGTGTGGGACGGATGCCGCATCCGCCGCCTCACGCCACGGGAATGCCTGCGGCTCCAGGGCTGGACGGATGACCGCATCGACCTTGTCCTGCCGCTCCAATCCGACGCCCAGCTCTACAAGCAGGCTGGGAACGGCGTCACCGTCAATGTGGTGGAAGCCATCGGAAAGCGGCTGGCCGCCGCCCATCGGGAGGTGACCACCATCGGTTGATTTAAAAGATCAATATTTCGGTTGCGAGATTGAGATGACGGGGCTGTCCCGCCAACAGGCGGCAGAAGCAGTGGCCGCCTTGTTTGGCGCCACCGCCATCCACTCCCATTCCTCCCGCACCTATGACCCATGGGAGGTCACCGACAACGAGGGGAAAACATGGCGTTTTGTCTTTGACGCCAGCATCCGCGCCACCCATCGGAGTGGGCGCAGGCAGCTTTCCACAGGCGATGATACCTACAAAGTGGAGATGAACTCCCCCAAGCTGGAATACAGCGAGATGGGGAAGCTTCAAGATGTAGTACGCACCCTCCGCCATGCGGGGGCTGTGGTCAATTCATCCTGCGGGATGCACGTCCATGTGGACGCTTCCAAGCACACCCCGCAGAGTTTGAAGAACGCCCTGTCCATCATGTACTCCAAGGAGGATATCCTGTTCAAAGCCCTCAACGTGGACGAGCGCCGGGTGGAACGCTGGTGCCAGAAGGTACGGGAACCCATGCTGGAGAAGATCCGCAAGCTGCCCACCAACACCACCATGGAGCGCCTAAAGCGGGAATGGTACGAGGGAGGCGATGGCAGCTACGAGCACTACAACTGGACCCGGTACTACGCTTTGAACCTTCATTCGGTGTTCTATCGCGGCACATTGGAGTGGCGCTGTTTTGAGAGCACCCTCCATGCCGGCAAGGTGCGCGCCAATATTACGCTGGCGCTGGCCATCTCCGCCCAGGCCATCAATCAGAAGCGGACGGTGATGCGGAAAACCGAGATCAGCGAGAACCCCGCCTTCACCTTCCGCACCTTTCTTTTGCGCCTTGGTCTCATCGGGCCGGAGTACAAAAATGTGCGGGAACACCTGCTCTCCAATCTTCCCGGCGACAGGGCCTGGCGGTATGACAAATCCCAGTACCCCAGCCTGCAGAACCGCAGCAATCAAGAACGATAGGAGATGATGAAAAACCAAAGGGAAACTTTACTTTGCCTACGGCTCCAACATGAACCTGAACCAGATGGCCTTCCGCTGCCCGGACGCCCAAGTGGTGGATACCGTCCGTCTGGAGGGATACCGCCTTGCTTTCTGCATGAATGGCGGCGGGCATGGCGTTGCCACCATCCTGCCGGAGCCGGACAGCTTTGTGGATGGCGTCCTCTGGCGCATTTCGGAACGGGATGAACAAAGCCTGGACCACTATGAGGGATTCCCCCGGCTGTATGGAAAGGAACCCGTCACTGTGGTAGACCCGGATGGACTGAAGCGGGAAGTCATGGCCTATACCATGAACAGCCCCTACAAGGACGCCCCCGCACTGCCCTCTCAATCGTACCTGTCCGGCATCCTTCACGGGTGCCGGCAGAACGGGATCGAAATCGAGTCTGTGCTGGACGCTGTCTGGCGCACCCAGCGGGATACGCACCACAAGGTGCTCCCCCGGAAAAAGCCCCGCCAGAAAAATGGCGAGGAACGATAATTCTGCTTTAGCCCCCGTGGGTTTGAGGATTTTCCTCAAATCTGCGGGGGCTTTTTTTATTTTGCCAAAAAGGAGACTGTTATGAAAAATCTTAAAAGAGTGCTGTCCCTGATGATGGCGGTGCTGCTCTGCTTTGGGCTCTTCCCTGGCAGCGCCCTTGCCGCCGAGAATGATTATGACGGGTACCTCGCCATGATCGAATACAAAGACCGCCGTTATTCTCTCAGCGAAAACCTCCCTGCGCCTTTTGGCGGGCGTACAACCGAGGAATTCTTCGAGCTGCGGATCAATGATTTACGCACATACCGCACCGCCTACTGCATCCAGATGGGTGTACGGGCCAACAGCGGCATCGGCTACGAGGCATCGGATGATTACGCCTCTTTCACAGAAGAACAAAAGGCGCTGATCAACACTACCCTCACCCTGGGCTACAACATGGAAACCGGCACAAAGTACGGGGGCAGCGCCATCGATGAGTACATCGCCACCCAAATCCTCATCTGGCTCATTGCCCACAACCAGCTCGGCACAGGGTATGAGAGCCAGATCGTGGACGAGATCACCGCCAACAGCCCCGCAGCGAAGCCCATCTTCTATACGCTGCGGGAAAATGTGATGAACTACCGCACGATCCCGTCCTTTGCCACAGATGACCCCAGCGCGGTTGGGGCCTATACCCATGCCCTGCAGTACAATGAGAGCACTGGGAAAAATGAAACGACGCTGGTGGATGAGAACAATGTGCTGGGTGATTTCACCTTCAGCTGCCCCGGCGTGGATTTTTCCGTGGACGGGAACCAGCTGCACGTTTCCACCAGTGAAACGGAATTTGGGACCATCACCGCCGAAAAGAGCCTGCCCTCTTCCATCCCCGGTGTGGTCACCGGCGGCACGAAATACTGGCTGCGGGATACCTATCAGAATGTCGTCACCTTCGATGTGGAGGGCGAGGCCCAGCCGGTGAAGTGCTACTTCTCCCTCGAAATCAAATCCGGCGCCCTGCAGATCGTGAAGACCTCCGAGGATGGAGAGGTTTCCGGCATCCCCTTCCACATCTCCGGCAATGGGGTGGAACGGGATGTGGTGACAGGCCCGGATGGGACCATCGGGGTGGACAATCTCCAGGCCGGCACTTACACCATCACCGAGCAGTCACCGGATCGATACGTCCAGCCCGCTTCCCAGCAGGTGACCATTTACCCCGGCCAGACCGCCAGCGTTAGCTTTTCCAATGTACTGAAGAAGTTCACCGTTACCATGGAAAAGGTGGATTCCGTCACAGGGGAAGCCCAGGGCGACGCCTCCCTGGATGGCGCGGTGTACGGAATGTTCAAAGGAGAAACCTTGCTGGACACCTATACCACTTCGGGCGGGGGAACATTCACCACCAAGGAGTACCCCTGCGGCACGGATTACTCCATTCGTGAGATCTCACCCAGCGAGGGGTACCTGCTGGATGAAACCGTCTATCCTGTGGGCGCAGAGCCGGGGAACTTCACGCTGGAGCACAACAGCGTCCCCATGACCGCAACAGAGGATGTGGTGCTTGGCTCCATTGCCATTACCAAGCACACTGACCAGCCCGCCATTCCAGAGCAGGACGTTCCTGCTCCTGAGACGGAGTCCCCCACTGAGGAAGAAGCTACCGTCCCTGAAGAACAGCAGACTGAAAGCGCAGAGGAAACTCCCGCCCCCAGCACACCTGAAAATGGCGCTGTTTCTGAAAGCGGCTCCGAGCCTTCCAGTCAGCCGGAGGAAAATGAAGCTGCCGACGAAGGCCAAGCCGGAGAAGGCAGCGCCGCCCCGGAAAACGACACTGTGCAGGAACCAGCCGACAGCTCCGAGCCGGCAGCCGATGTTGACCAGCCTGATGCATCCGATGCGGAAGCAGAAGCTGTGCCGCTGGCCGTTACCAGCGATGAGGTGCAGATCGAGCAGCCGGAGGCCGGGGCTGAATTTCAGGTCTACTTGGCCAGTGCGGGCAGTTACGAGAACGCCAAAGAGTCTGAACGGGATATCCTGCTGACGGATTCCTATGGTTTCGCCCAATCGAAGGACCTCCCTTACGGCCTGTATGTGGTGCATCAAACCGCTGGCGCCGAGGGGCAAAAATTCGTCCCGGATTTCTCCGTGTTCATTTCCGAGCATGGCAAAACCTATTACTTCATCCTGAACAACCCCACCTTTACCTCCCTCATCCGCTTTGAAAAGAGGGACGCCGAATCCGGCGAGATCATCCCGCTGGCCGGTACCTCCGTGAAGATCCGCAATGCGGATACCGGCGAATGGGTGGTGCAGCACATCAACTATCCCAGCCCCATGGACATCGATACCTTCGTGACAGATTCCACAGGGACCCTCATGCTGCCGGAGGCCCTGGGCTTTGGAAGTTACGAGTTGTATGAACAGCAGAGCCCCTGGGGTTATGTTCTGGATGATGAGCCTGTACCCTTTGTGGTGGATGGCACCCAGGACGTTGTCACCGTGACCAAGTATAACACGGTGCAGAAAGGCACCATCACCGTCCGCAAGGAGGGCGAGGTATTCAGCCATGTGGCAGAAGCCGGCGGCCTCTACCAGCCGCAGTATGAGGTGCAGGGCCAGCTGGGCGCTGTTTACGACATCACCGCTCTGGAAGATATCGTCACCCCGGATGGCATCGTTCACGCAAAGGCCGGAGAACTGGTGGCTACCCTGACCACAGGAAGCGATGGGACCGCCACATCGGAGCCCTTGTACCTGGGCCGCTACCAAGTTTCTGAACGGACAGCGCCCACAGGCATGGTGCTGGATTCCGAGCCGAAGGAAGTCACCCTCGCCTACGCTGGCCAGGAGGTGTCTGTCACCACCGCCGATGTTGGCTTCGTCAATGAGCGGCAGAAGGTGGAAATCAGCCTCAAAAAGCAGCTGGAGCAGGATGAGACCTTCTCCATCGGGATGAATGAGGAATGGAAAAACATCACCTTCGGCCTGTTCGCCGCAGAGGAAATCGTCGCTGCCGATGGCAGTTCCATCCCCGCCGATGGCCTCATCGAGACCACCGGCATCGATGAAAGCGGGAACGCCGCCTTCAAAACCGACCTCCCCTGCGGGGCCTCGCTGTATGTAAAAGAGATCGGTACAGATGAGCACTACCTGTTGAGCGACGAGAAATACCCTGTGGTGTTCGAGTACGCCGGGCAGGACGTCGCCACCGTGCAGCTGGAGGTCAATGACGGAGAAGCCATCGAAAACACACTGAAGTATGGCAAGGTATCCGGCTGGAAGGTGGACCAGGATGGATTCGAGTTGGGCGGCGCCGTGATTGGCCTGTTCCGCTTTGACGAAACCGAGTTCACAGAAGAAACCGCCCTCATGGTGACCGAGAGCAATCCCATCGGGTACTTTGAATTTGACCGGGTACCCGTTGGCAATTGGGTCATTCGTGAGATCGCAGCGCCGGAAGCCTTCGTACTGAGCGAGGAAACCTTCCCTGTGGAGATCACTGACGATGGGCAGACCATTGAGATCACCATGGAAAACCAAATCATCCGGGGTACTGCGGAAACCACCAAGGTAGACGCCGACTTCCCGGAGAACACGCTGTCTGGAGCCATCTTCGAGGTGTATGCCGATGTGGATCACAACGGGGAGTTCGACCCTGACATCGACAAGCTGGTGGGTGAAATGGCTGAGTCCGAGGGCGGTATCTATCAGCTGAAAGACTTGCAGTACGGAGATTACTTCCTGCACGAGAAGGAAGCCCCTGCATTTTTCCAGCGTGACGAGGGGTACTATCCCTTCTCCATCACGGAAAACGGCGCCATCGTGCGGGTGGAAACCGAAGCTGGCGTGGGCTTCCTCAACCATGCGCAGACCGGCTCTCTGAAGGTGGTAAAGACAGCCGATGACGACCAAATCGAAGGCCGCACCTTCAAGATCACCGGCACCGACTTCATGGGCAACGCCTATGAGCAGGAGTTCCAGACCGATGAGAACGGTGAGATCAATGTCAACCTCCGGGTGGGCGAGTACACCGTTTCCGAGGTGGCCGGTGAGGATGCCAAACAGTATATCCTGCCGGATGATCAGACTGTGGAGATCCAGGCTGGCGAAACCGTCACCGTGGCGATGCACAACAAGCTGGTGCCGGAAGTTCCCACCGTTCCTCAGACTGGGGACAGCCCCTGGATGCCCGCAGTTTTGATTGGCCTTTCCGCTCTTGCACTGCTGGCAGGCGGCGGGCTCCTCGCCATGCACCTTGTGGGCAAAAAGAAGAGATCCGCAGGCGGCCATGACAGGGGCCAGGATATCCGATGAAAACCTTTCTGAAAGGTTTCTGCATCGGCCTGCTGTGCCTGAGCCTGTTGGGGCTTGCGTGGTTTTTGGTGCTCCAGCCGGGGCTGACCAATGGGGAAGCGCAGGCCCTAAAAGATGAATACACAGTACACCCCCTCCCCGG
>UQRL01000005.1 GCA_900543555.1 uncultured Oscillospiraceae bacterium
CTTTTGAGGGATTGCAGCGGCTGGCCGCCAACAACTTCAAATTCACCGAAAGTGACCGCACCAGAGAAAACCGGGAGGCAGTCAAACGGGACAACAACAATGTATATGATTTTCTGGATTCTGACGGGTATGTTCGTCTGAAAGCTGATCTATCTGCCAGCTCCAAAGAGCTGTACGAAGCATACCAGATTTACTGCACCGAGAACAACCTGCCTGCCCTGAAACCCCGCAGCTTCAGCGAAGCCCTGATTGCCTGCCAGAGCCGCTACAATCTGGAATACTGCAACAATGTGACCAATGCTGCCGGACGGCGGGTGCGTGGCTTTCTGGGAATTGAGGTTCTGGTAAGAAATAATATGTCGGTGTTTTCCGGTGATTCGATGCGTACGTACGTACCGGAAGATGTGCCGGAAGAATGGCGGCGCTAATATCGGGGAGCGGACGCTGTACGTACGTACACTTTGATTGACCGCTGTACGCTCTTTATAGCAATTCACACAGTAATTTGAGAAACGGAAAAAGGAGGACAACATATGAGTAAGCCGCAGTATGCCATTCTCCGCTTTGCCAAGTACAAGGGACCGGAGATTGGGAATATTGAAGCCCACAACGAGCGCACCAAAGAGAAATACGCCAGCAATCCCGATGTGGACGTCAGCAGGAGCAAGTACAATTTCCATCTGATCGAGCCGGAACGAAAATATCGTGTGGAGGCAGAGCGGCAGATCAAAGAATCCGGTTGCCGTACCCGGTCAGATAGTGTTCGAGTCGTAGAAGCCCTGGTAACTGCCACACCGGAGTTCTTTCAGGGAAAGAAGAAATCTGAAATCAGAGCCTATTTTCAAGAGGCGCTGGCCTTTCTCCAGCAAAATCAAGCCCCCAAAACAATCATATCCGCTGTGGTGCATATGGACGAGAAAACGCCCCATATGCACCTTTCTTTTGTCCCGCTGACTGCGGATGGCAGGCTCAGCGCCAAGGAAATCGTGGGAAACAAGAAAAAGTTGACCCAGTGGCAGGACAAGTTCTGGGAACACATGGTGCTCAAATACCCTGATTTGGAGCGTGGGGAAAGTGCCAGCCAGACCGGACGTGACCACATCCCACCTAGAGTGTTCAAAGCGATGACCCGTCTGACCAAGCAAAAAGCCAAGCTGGAGGAACTGCTGGCCGGTATTGGAGCCTTTAACGCAAAAAGCAGAGCTGCCGAGATTGCAGCTCTACTGGATAAGTATATCCCAGCGGTGGAGCAGATGCACAGCACAATGAAGAAGTATCAGGTGGCATTTGTGGAAACCACCGTGGAGAACAAAAAGCTGAAACAGGAGAACGCTCAGCTGGAGCAATCCCTAGAGAAAGCAACCCAGGAAAGCACTTTGAAGCAGCTGGCCGATGC
The DNA here is from genome assembly GCA_900543555.1 of uncultured Oscillospiraceae bacterium. Taxonomy (GTDB): domain Bacteria; phylum Bacillota; class Clostridia; order Oscillospirales; family Acutalibacteraceae; genus Acutalibacter; species Acutalibacter stercoravium. Next base: position 1,397 of record UQRL01000005.1, read on the forward strand.
CAAGCTGCGGCGGGACTATGCTGACGCCGTCGCTGTGCTGGATCGCATTCCTAAAGAAGTGCTGGCGGAGTACATGCACAAACCGGACAGACGGAGGATAAATGCCTATGATAGATGAGTGGAACGGCCTTGCCGTTTTACTGGCAGATATGATTGAAAAATATGCTGGGGAGCTGGACTTGGATGCTTTTCCTGATCCGGTGTTCCCCGAGGATAAAATCACAAACCACGACACAAATAAAAATGTTTACAAAGAAAATATTGAAACGCCAAAAGCAGCATGATACAATAATCGTGAGAAATGTGTCCAAACTAATTTTCCAAGGGAAAAAATGCTTCCCTTGGAAAATACATAAGAAATTGTTGAGCAGTATAAGCGAGGAAGAGCCATGGCAAAAGAAAAGATAAAAGTTTATGCCTATACACGAGTGTCTACCGCCATGCAGATTGACGGCTACTCGCTGGATGCCCAGAAATCCCGCATGAAAGCTTTTGCGGAATTCAATGATTATGAGATTGCTCACGAATATGAGGATGCGGGAAAATCGGGTAAATCAATTGAAGGCCGTACGCAATTTAACCAGATGATGGAGGACATCAAAACCGGCAAGGATGGCGTTTCCTTTGTTCTGGTATTCAAGCTATCCCGCTTTGGCAGAAATGCGGCAGATGTCCTTTCCACCTTACAGGTCATGCAGGATTTCGGTGTCAACCTGATCTGCGTGGAGGATGGTATTGATTCCTCCAAAGATGCGGGAAAGCTGATGATCTCCGTCCTATCGGCAGTGGCGGAAATTGAGCGTGAAAACATCCGTGTCCAAACCATGGAAGGTCGTATCCAAAAGGCCAGAGAGGGCAAGTGGAACGGCGGCTTTGCCCCCTACGGCTATAAACTGGTGGATGGCAAGCTGGAAATCAACGAGGAGGAAGCTCCGGCGATTCGCACCATCTATGAGCAGTATGTTACAACCGATTCTGGCGCAAATGGGATCGCAAAGTATCTTGAAAATCATGGGATCAGCAAAGTCCAGCGCCAGAACGGGAAAAATCCTCTTTTTGATGCCCGCCTGATCCGTATGATTCTGAAAAATCCGGTTTACTGCGGCAAAATCGCCTATGGCAGACGAAAAACTGAAAAGGTGCATGGGACTAGAAACGAGTACCGTTTGGTAGAACAGGAAAACTTCTTGTTGGTGGATGGTCTGCATGAGGCCATTATCCCGGAGGATGTATGGCAGGCAGCACAGGTCAAGTTGGCTGCTCAAGCCAAACGGTATGAACACGTCAACAAAGGGAAAAACGAATGCACGCACCTGTTGTCCGGCATTGTAAAATGTCCCGTATGCGGTGTTGGAATGTATGGTAATAAGTGCGTGAAACGGAAAGCGGACGGCAGCAAATACAAGGATTTCTACTACTATGGCTGCAAACATCGATCTATGACCCGTGGGCATAAATGCGATTACAAGAAGCAAATTCGGAAAGAGCTGCTGGACGATGCTGTGGCGGAGGTAATCTGTAAACTGGTCAGCAATCCCAAATTTGCGGCGATGATGCAGGAAAAGATCAACATGAAAGTCGATACCACGGCGATTGATCAGGAAATCAGCAACTATGAAAAGCAGCTTCGTCAGGCTTATTCCACCAAATCCAAGCTAATTGAAGAAATCGACTCTCTCGACCCAGACGACCGGCATTACAGCAGGCGGAAATCAGACCTTGATGATCGGCTCTATGGGATGTATGATAAGATTGAAGAATTAGAATCTCTGCTGATTGCATCCAGAGCCAAGAAACAGGCTATTGAGGCAGAAAAGCTGACCGGCGATAATATCTACAAAGTTCTAATCTACTTCGATCAACTCTATGGAAAGATGAACGACAGAGAGAAACGGCAGCTGATTGAAGAACTGATCTCTGAAATTCAGATTTACCCGGAGCGTCAGCCCAATGGCCAGTGGCTGAAATCCATCAAGTTCCGGTTGCCTATCATCGAGGAAGATATGAATATTAGTTTGGACAACGAACAGCAAGTTGAGACAGTGGCGCTGTTGGAACATTCCGGACAAAATAGGGATAGATAAACGTAGAAGGGTTATAGAACCGGAAGAGAAAGGAGCTTTGTGATGGACGACTGGACCAAGCGGGAGACGGTCATCGCCTTTTGCAAGGGGCTTTCCCCAGAGGTGCGGGAGGACTATCCCTTTCACGACGACAACTGGACCGTGATGCGCCACTGGCAAAACAAAAAGGCCTTTGCCTTTCTCTATGAACGGGAGGGGCATATCTGGGTCAACGTGAAGTGCAGCCCGGAGTGGCTGCTCTTTTGGCGGGACACCTACCCAGCGGTGCGGCCCGCCTACCACATGAACAAGTCCCACTGGAACACCATTGTGTTAGACGGCTCGGTACCCGTGGAGGACATTCAGAACATGCTGGCGGAAAGCTGGCGGCTCACCGCGCCAAAAGGAAAGGAGAACCATTCATGCTGAAAATCGGATGCCACCTATCCAGCTCCAAGGGCTATCTGGCCATGGGAAAAGAGGCGGTGAAGATCGGGGCCAACACCTTCCAATTCTTCACCCGGAACCCCCGGGGCGGCAAGGCCAAGCCCCTGGATTTGGAGGACATGGCCGCCTACCGGGCTTTTGCCCAGGAACACGGCCTCTTCCCCATTCTGGCCCATGCCCCTTACACGCTGAACGCCTGTGCCGCCGACGAGGGCCTGCGGACCTTTGCCCAGGAGACCATGGCGGACGATCTGGCCCGGCTGGAAAACATCCCCGGGAGCCTGTACAACTTCCACCCCGGCAGCCATGTGAAGCAGGGGGCAGAAACGGGCATCGCGCTGATTGCGGAGCACCTCAACGCCATTTTGACGCCGGAGCAATCCACCACGGTGCTGCTGGAGACCATGGCGGGCAAAGGCTCGGAGGTGGGCCGCAGCTTTGAGGAGATTCGGGCCATCCTAGACCGGGTGGAGCACTCGGAGAAGCTGGGCGTGTGCCTGGATACCTGCCACGTTTCCGACGGGGGCTACGATATCGTTAACGACCTGGACGGGGTGCTGGAGGAGTTCGACAAAGTCATTGGGCTGGGGCGGCTGATGGCCGTCCACCTCAATGATTCCATGAACCCCCTGGGCAGCCACAAGGACCGCCACCAAAAACTGGGCGAGGGCACCTTGGGCTTGGAGGCTTTGACCCGCATTATCAATCACCCGGCCCTGTGGGAGCTGCCTTTCTACCTGGAGACCCCCAACGATTTGGCGGGGTACGCCCGGGAGATTGCCATGATGAAGGAGGCCTATCAGGGATAAACAAATGGCTGCGCCCTTTTTTAGAGGGTTCAGCCATTTCTTTTCCCTTTGGGCTATGGTAGAATGAGCATAGATTTTGGGAGAGGAGCAAGGAACATGGACAGATTTGCAGAAGCGCTGCTCAGCCGGCAGGCAAACCCCGCCCTGCCGGCTGAGGACGACTGGTTCGCCCCGTTGTTGGGGGACTGGGAGTTTGACTATCAGGACAGGGGCGGCCGCCGCTTGAAAGGCGAGTGGTACTTCCGCCGGGCCTTGGACGGCATGGCCATTGAGGACCTGTTCATCTGCCCTTCCCGGGACACCCGGGAGGAGAACCCCCAGCCGGACGGGGAGTATGGCGCAGCGGTGCGGATGTACAACCCAAAGCGCCGCTGCTATGACATGACGTACATCTGCTCCAAGGGCACCACCCGGCTGGAGGCCCGCAAGGAGGGGGGCGTCGTCGCCTGTACGGTGTTAGAGGACCCTTCCAACCAGTGGCGGTTTGTGAAGGTGACAGAGGACACTTTCCACTGGCAGAATGTGACGAAACAGGCGGAGGGCCTTCAGGTAAACTGCGAGGTGTTCGCCCGGCGGATACGGTGACAGCGGCAAACTGAGAGGGATATCCTCTCAGTTTTTCTTTTTGCGGGGCAGATGCTCCCAGAGGAGCTTCTCCCCCTCCACCACCAGCAGGGGACACAGGGAGAGAGCCGCCACAACGAGCCATTGGAGGGCCGTCAGGGCGGTGGTCTGGAACAGGGCGGACAGGGGCGGGAACAGCACCACGCTCACCATGAGAAAGGCGCAGAACCCGCAGGCAGCCACCAATTTCCGGTTGGAGAGCAGGCCAAGCTTTAAAACGGAGTGCTCCGAGCGCATGTTGAAGCTGTGGACCAGCTGGGACAGGCTGAGCACACAAAAGGCCATGGTGCGGCCAATGGCGGGAGCGGCCGGGTCATAATCGAAAAAGGCGCGGCCAATGGTGTAGGCCAGCAGGGCCAGGGCCCCCACCAGGCAGCCTTCCACCGCCACGGCGAACCCTACACCACCGGAAAAGACCCCCTCCTCCCGCTTGTGGGGCGGCTGCTCCATCACGTCCCCCTGGATGGGATCGGCGCCCAGGGCCAGGGCCGGGAAGGAATCCGTGACCAAGTTGACCCAGAGGAGCTGGATGGCCAGCAGGGGCGTAGGAGCCCGCAGCAGGAAAGCCACGAACACCACCAAAATCTCCCCGATGTTGCAGGAGAGAAGAAAATGGACCGTCTTGCGGATGTTCTGGTAAATGCCCCGTCCCTCTCGGACGGCAGCCACAATGGTGGAAAAGTCGTCATCGGTGAGGACCATGTCCGCGGCGGACTGGGCCACCTCGGTGCCGTTTTTGCCCATGGCACAGCCGATATCCGCCGCCTTCAGAGCGGGGGCGTCGTTGACACCGTCGCCGGTCATAGCCACCACCATGCCCCGCTGCTGGAAGGCCCGCACCAGCTTCACCTTGTGTTCTGGAGACACCCGGGCGAAAACGCGGTATTGAAACACCTTTTTGCTCAAGGCGCCGTCATCCAGCCGGTCCAGTTCCGGACCAGTCATCACCTGGGAGGAGCTTTCGGCAATGCCTAGCCTCTGGCCGATGGCCAGGGCCGTGGCGGCGTGGTCCCCGGTGATCATCACCGGCAGGATGCCCGCCCGCTTGCACTGGGTCACGGCCTCCTTCACGCCGGGCCGGGGCGGGTCCTCCATGGCGATGAGCCCGCAGAAGATGAGCTGGCTCTCGCTCTCCCGGTCATCGCTGGGAAGGGCGGACACGTCCCGGTAGGCCACGGCCAGCACCCGCAGGGCCCGCTCCGCCAGGCGGCTGTTGTCCGAGAGGAGCTTTGCTTTCATGGCGCCGGTAAGAGGGCGGATTTCCCCGCCCTGGAGCAGCTGCGTACACCGGGCAATCAGCACATCCGGCGCGCCCTTGGCAATGAGGCGGAAGCCGCCCTCGGGCAGGCGGTGGGCGGTGGTCATCCGCTTTCGGGCAGAGGTGAAGGGAATCTCCCCCACTCGGGGAAAGCAACCCTCCAGTTCCCCCTTCCCCCGCTTGCAGGCCCGCAGGAAGGCTGTTTCCGTAGGGTCCCCGGTGATTTTCTCTCCCACCTCCTGGGCGTCGCTGCACAGAGCGGCCAGCTCTAAGGCAAACTGAGCCGCAGGAGAATCCAGCCGCTCCTCCCCCCGGGCGGAGGAAAAGGCCACCACAGTCATCTTGTTTTGGGTGAGGGTGCCCGTCTTGTCAGAACAGATGACCTGCGTGCTGCCCAGTGTTTCCACGGCGGGCAGATGCCGGACAATCGCCCTTTTCTGGGCCATGCGTTTGATCCCCATGGCCAGCACGATGGTCACCACGGCGGTAAGCCCCTCGGGAATGGCGGCCACCCCCAGGCTAATGGCAATCATGAACATCTCCAAAGGAGGGCGCTGCTGGAAGAGCCCCAACAGGAAAATGACGGCACAGATGAGGACTACCCCCACGCCCATGACCTTGCCCATCCTCTTCAAGCGCTGCTGCAAGGGCGTCTGCGGGGACTGCTCGTGCTCCAACATGTGGGCAATGCGGCCCATGGCTGTATCCATGCCCGTTGCGGCCACCACGCCCACCCCGGCGCCGGAGGCCACGCCCGTGGAGGCGAACGCCATGTTCTTCCTCTCCCCCAAGGGCGCGTTTTGAGGACAGCGGGCCTCCGCGTCCTTCTCCGCCGGGACGGATTCCCCAGTGAGGGCGGATTCTTCAATTTTTAATTCAGCGCTTTTGAGAAGCCGCAGGTCTGCGGGGACCAGGTCCCCCGCTTGAAGCACCACCAAATCCCCCGGGACCAGCTGGCTGCTCTCCACCCGTTGGCGCCTGCCCTCCCGGATGACCCAGGCATGGGGCGAGGACAGTTTTTTCAGCGCTTGGATGGCCCGGTCCGCCCGAACCTCCTGCACAGTGCCGATGACAGCATTGCACACCACAATGGCCAGGATGATGAGGGAATCCACATATTCTCCATCCCCCCGCACCCAGGATACCGCAAAGGAGACTGCCGCCGCGGCCAGCAGGATCAGGACCATCAGATCTTGAAACTGGCTGAAGAACCGGGCCGGCAGCCCCCGGCGCTTGGCAGGGCGCAGCCCGTTTTTCCCATATTGTTCCAAGCGCCGCTGGCATTCTCTCTGGTTCAGTCCCCGGGCGGGATCGGTGCCCAGCGTTTGGACAGCTTCCTCCCGGCTTTGGCTGTAAAGCTCCATGCTTTTGCCCCTCCTTGCAAGCCGGGCTTTTGCCCAGCTTTTTTACAAGGTCTATGCAAGACAGCGCCGGATTATGAGCAGCAAGAAAGGGCCCCCTTTATGAGGGCCCTTTCTAAAGTTCCTTTTACTTGTTCCCCTGGTAGGAAGGGGCGCCCTTGGGGGTAAAACCCTTGATGACATTCCGGTAATAGGCATAGGTGAGGGGCTCGTCCTCGGTGAGGATCTCAGACTCCTCCGCCAAGCCCACAAACATCAGGTGGGTGCCCAGGTCCAGCGTCTGCTCCACTTTACAGCTGTAATGGGCGCAGGCAGTGGCGGTGGGATAGGGCATGCCGGCGGCGTCCTCTTTGTAGGGGATGCCTTCAAACTTGTCCATATCCTTGCCCGTGCGGAAGCCAAAACGGCCAATGGCCATCATATCCGCCCGCTGATCCAGGGCCACAGCGGCAAAGCGCCCAGCTTTCTGAATGAGCTGGCAGGTGAGGCTCTCCTTATTCACCGTGACAGCCAGCCGCACGGGCTCGGCGGTGACTTGCTGCAGGGTGTTCACCACACAGCCGCTGCGCTGGCCCTCCGCCTGGGCGGACACCACATACAGCCCATATGTTATCTTATACAGTGCTTTTTCATCCATAGAAATGCCTCCTTTTAAATACAACATCCTGTTTTCCCTATTATTTCACATTCCGGCCCACTTAGCAAGGAGGAATTTTCCTGCTGCCACTAAAACAGGGAAAGCTGCCCTTCTTTAAGGGAGGGCGGCCGCTTTTCCGTGATTGCCCAGTCCTTCTCCGGCCAGCCGGTGAGCATGGGCGACTGGGGATGGTGGGCGGCGTACTGTCTGGCTGCGGTGGCGGGGCTGCGGGTGGCGTAGCAGTAGCGGCACCCGTTGACGCAGGTGTTGTAGGCGCCGATGTCCACGCTCTCCATGCAGCCGCAGGCAGGGCGCTGGCCGCTGTCCTTTTTGGCTTGGAGGGGGCAGCCCACCAGCCGGCCCAGCCGCTGGCCGTCGATGCAGGCGCCGTGCTGGATACCGTAGGCAGCGTAGTCCCCGGCCTCGGCGCAGGTGTACAGGGGCAGGCTGTACTTAGCAGCAGCCTCCCCCAGGCGGGCGGCTGCCTCCTCCATCTGAGCGGGAGGGGCTTCCCGGAACAGGCTGCCGTTGTGGGCGTAGTGGTCCGCAAAGCTCAGAACGCACCGGGTGGTGCAGGGGGCCAGACGGCGGCAGAGCGCCCCAAAGCGCCGGGCATACCAGGCGGGGGTGCGCTCGCTGTCCAAGAGAATGGGGTCGAAGCGCCAGTCCACCCGGGCGGGGCCGAGCCGCTGGGCCAGCTTTTCAAAGGCAGTGAGGCGTTCCTCCAAGGGCGGCAGGCCGGGCTCCCAGTGTGTGTCCAGGGCGGTGATGGTGTACTGGAACAGAAAGTCCCGGTAGCCCAGGGCCTCCACCTCCCCCAGCAGGGGCAGAAAGGGGATGGGGTTTTTCGTCCAAAAAACGATGGCGTCCACGGTCTGCGGGGAAAAGAGCAGCCGGGTGGCGTGGCGGGCCCGGTAGGGCTGGGGGATGAGCACCTCCCCGGCCTCCAGGCGGCCCAGCAGCCAAGGGCCATAGAGGGCGGGCAAATCCGTGCGGCGGCTGGCGCTGAGAATCATAGGGGACCTCCTTTCTCTTCTACCTCCATTTTAGCACGGGCAGGGCAAAAAGAAAAGCGGGCTTTGCCCGCTCCCTTTTTAGTCTAGAAATTCCTCCCGCAGGGTGACGCCGAAATCCTTGGCGATGGCCCGCAGAGCGTCATCCTCGATGGTTTGGAGAATGCGCCCCTGGCCTGCGGAAAGGGCCAGGAGATAGATCTGAGCGGCCTTCTCGATGGTGTGCATCAGGCCGAAGGTGGTGTCGAAGTCCGGGCCGGAGGCGAACAGCCCGTGGTGGGCCCACACCGCCGCGTCGTACTCCTTCATTCGTTCACTGGTGGCCAGGGCAATATCCCTGCCTCCGGGGACCATCCAGGGCACCACGCCCACGCCGCCGGGGAACACCACCGGGCACTCGGTGGCGCTCTTCCACAGGGCCCGGGTGAAGTCCCGGGCGGTGAGAGGCAGGATGTAGGTCATGGCGATGAGGTTGGCGGGATGGGCGTGGTAGATGACACGGCACGCCCCGCCGGTGGCCTCCTTGCGGACGCTGTGGTTGAGGAAATGGCTGGGGAACTCGCTGGTGGGGCGGCCGCCCTTCTCCAGGCCCCAGACAATGCGCCAGGCATTCCCGGCCTCGTTAATCTCCACAATGCAGATGTTGTCCTGAGGGGCCAGGGGCACATTGCGGAAATACTTGCCGCTGCCCGTGGAGATAAAGTACTCCCCTTTCAGGTTGTCCGCCTGGACGCCCATGCTCACCCACTCGCCGGGGGTGGCTTTGAAATAGGGGCGGCACTGCTCCACTTCCTCGGGGCGCATGCGGTAGGTAAGGTTGCCGCCGTTGCGCTCGTGCCAGCCTTGGTCCCAGCCGTCGCCGCACATGCGGATGTAATTTTGCATCACTTCAATATCAGTAATTGCCATTGTTCTCTCCCTTTCACAGATTCAAGCCAAGTCCCAGGCCATGGGTCAGCGGGTGATAACGTCCACGGGGACGTTGAAGATCTTGGCCACCTTGAGGATGGTGCCGATATGCCGCCCGCTGGCAGCCGCCATGTGGTGGGTGGGGCCCGCCTCGCTCCAACGGTTGACAAACTCCCGGGCGCCGCAGGTGAAACGGGTGCGCATATTGGTGTCCCCAAAGGTGAAGATGGGTCCCTCCTCGTTGACGCCCTCGGCCACCACGAACTTGAAATGGCCGTCCCTGTCCTGGGTGATCCCCAGGTAGGTGACCGGCCCCAGGTGGGGGTAGAACTGGGTGAGATACCCGCCGCCGGTCTTGCCGTGGAACACGGGGACAATCTTCATGGTGGGCTTTTTGGCGGAGATGGCCGCGTCCCCAGAGCCGGAGTGGCCGATGATGCAGATGTCCTCGTTGAAGTCGATGGAGTACATCTCGGAAAGCTGGCCGGTGCCGGCGATGGTCTTTAAGATGGACATGGCCATGGCCACCTTGATGTCGCCCTCCACGGCGCAGGCCACCCCCTCCTTGATGAGCATGGAGAAGGCGGGGATGAGCATGGAGTCCAGCACGCCGGCCTTGCCCTGGGCGAAGCCGTCGTAGTGGGAGGCGATAAATCCCAGCTTCTCCTCCTTCACCCAGGCCTCAAAGGCCACCAGGTAACGGGCCATGTCCCAGACCTTCTCCACGGTGCCGCCGCCCTCGATATCGAAGGTGTCCAGAATGTCCTGGGCCTTTTGGCGGATGGCGGCCTCGTCGGTGACGCCGTCGGCGATGGCCCACATCTTCTCCCAGTCGAACTGTTTGGTGTACAGCCACATGCGGTGATAGAGGTTGGTCTCGTCGATGTACAAATCCATCATGCCGGGGTAGGGCCGGCCAATCTGGGCCAGGTTCAAGTCCCGGAAGCGGCGGCGGACCTGGGCGGCTTTGCACCAATCCTCAATCTCCGCCTGCACAACGGGGTCGCCCCCCTCCACCACGCCGGTGATAACGGCGTGGCGCTTGCCGGCCCGCTTCAGGTCGGCCACCATCTCCCCAACGGCGCCGCAGGCGTACAGCTCGCCCAGCCACTGGGCGGTGCCGGTGTTCTCATAATCTGGGGCGCGGAGCTTCTGGACGTTCACCAGAACCACGGGCACGTCCAAATCCCGCACGGCGGGCAGCATGTTGTAAGAGGTGGCATAGGTGAGCAGCTGGAGGATGACCAGGTCCACATCGGCGGCGCGGAACTTGTCCCCTGCCTGCTGGGCCAGCTCCTTGGTGGTGACGATGCCGCCGTCGATGAGCTCTACGGAATCGGGAATCATGGTCTTAAAGGTTTTGTACTGGGACTGGAACTCCGGCACCAAAGAGGGAAACTGGGGCAGATAGGCCCCCAAGGCAATGGCGAACACGCCCACGCGGGCTTTTGTCTCAACTAACATGGCAATACCTCCTGGATGGAAAAACTGTGTCGAACGGCTTTGCGGGCCGCTGCCAGGTCGGGGAATTCCCCGGCGGCCAGCATTTGCACCATCAGGTTCCCCAGGGCGGTGGCCTCTGTGGGTCCGGCGTAGACGGGAAGGCCTGTGGCGTTGGCGGTGAGCTGGTTCAGATAGCCGTCCTGGCTGCCGCCGCCCACGATATTCACGGCGGTGTAGCTCTTTCCGGTGAGGGCGGAAAGCTCTTGGATGCTTTGGGCGTAGCTCTGGGCCAGGCTGTGGTACACACAGGCTGCCAGTTCCCCCAAAGTGGCGGGCACAGGCTGCCCTGTCTCCCGGCAGAAGGCGCTCACGGCCTCCCCCATGTTCTCCGGGGCCAGGAAGCGGCCGTCGTTCACATCCACCCGGGAGGGGAAATCCGCCGCGGCCCGGGCGGCCTGCTCCAGGGCGTTGAAGGACACGCCCTCCCCCGCCTCCCGGCGGATGGATTGGAGCATCCACAGGCCCATGATGTTCTTGAGATACCGGAACCGGTACCCATAGCCCCCCTCATTGGTGAAGTTGCGGGCCAAACTCTCCGGGGTAGTGATGGGCTCTGGCAGCTCGGTGCCCAGCAGACTCCACGTGCCGCTGGAGAGGTATACGCCGTCCTCCTTAGCGGGCACGGCTAAAAAGGCGGAGCCTGTGTCGTGGGTGGCGGGAAGCAGCACCTTGCAATCGAAGCCCAGGCGCTCCCGCACCTGCGGGGCAAATCCCCCCACAGAGAAGCCGGGCTGGCGCAGCTCTCCGAACAGGCGGCGGGGATAGCCCAGCCGGTCCAGAAGCTCCCCATCCCAGGTCTTGGTCCGGGCGTTCACCAGGCCGGTGGTGGTGGCATTGGTGTACTCGTTTTCCATCTTGCCGGTGAGGCGGTAGGTCAGGTACTCCGGCACCATCAAACGCCGCTGGGCCCGCTCCAAGAGCTGGGGCTCCTGCTGTTTTACGGCCATGAGCTGATAGATGGTGTTGAACTCCTGCTTCTGAATGCCGGTGCGGCGGTAGAGCTCTTGGAAAGGGATCCGCTCTTCCACCAGCCGGTCCATGCCCCGGGTACGGCTGTCCCGGTAGGCCACGGCGTCCCCCAGGGGGTCCCCGTTTCTATCCAACAGGACAAAGTCCACAGCCCAGGTGTCAATGCCCACAGAGGCGGGGGAAAAGCCCTGTTCCCGGCAGGCCTCCAAGCCTTGGAGGACCTCCTCAAAAAGGCGGTCCATATCCCAGCAAAGGCGGCCATTCCGGTGGACAGCCCGGTTTTCAAAGCGGTAGAGCTCTCGCAGGCAGGTCTTTCCCTGCTCCACCCAGCCCAAGATATGCCGCCCTGAAGAAGCGCCGATATCCACCGCCAGATAGGTTGTATTCAAAACGCATTCCTCCCTTTGCCTTTCAGAATACCCTGTGCGCGCCGAAAAGAAAAGGACGTGTTTTCTCGAAAACACGTCCTGACTTTTTGATTCCAGCGAGGCCTTACCCCTCTTGGGAAAGGAAATCCCCGCCTCGATCCCGGCGGTAGTCCCTGGGGGTAACCCCGTAGCGCGAGCGGAACACCCGGTAGAAATAGCTGGTATTTTCATAGCCAACCGCCAAGATAATGTCCTGGGTAGTGAGCCGGGTTTCCCGCAAAAGTTGGGCCGCCTTGGAAAGGCGCTTTTCTAAAAGCAGGTCCTTGAAGGTGCGGCCTGTGGTGCGGTGTACTGCGGCGCTGAGATAGGGCAGGGATACATGAAGTTCCGCCGCCAGATGAGTCAGGTCGGCGGTGCGGTAATTCTCCTCAATCTCCCGCAGGGCAGCCAGCACCGCCCCATTGCCCGAGGCTTCCTCCAGGTCCCCGGTATAGTTGAGCAGCTGCAGCAGCAACAAGCCCATGGTGGCTTGATTAATGCGCCGCCCATTGGGCTGGGGGTGGACCAGGCTCCACACCAAGTTCTCCACCAGGTTCTGCACGGTGGGGGCCTCTGCCACCCGGAAATGCAGGCAGCTCATCTCCCCGCCGCTCTGCTTTAAGCCGCTCAGGACGAAACGCCCCAACACGTTGTCCGTGCCGATCAGGTTGAGGGCGTAGTCAAAAAACTGGGGAAGCACGATAAAATTTACACCCACATCCTCCTCCCCGGCCCGCTCCACACTGTGGGAGGCCTGCTGGTTTAAAAACAGCAGCTCCCCCTTTCGGAGCGTAAGAGGAGGCCGCCCCTCGACATGGTGGACGGTTTGCCCCGAGCACATATACATGATCTCCACATAATTATGGGTGTGCAGAGGAAACGCCGCGAACCGGGTGTGGGGCCGCACGGTAATCAGTTTCCCCTTGGCCAACAGCTTGTCGCTGTCAATTAAAAAGGCGCTTCCCGTGGTGTAAAGGCTCCGGTCCACCTGGCCCCCGGCAAGCAGCTGTTCCTCTTCCTCTGTAATCCGGCGAAGTTCCTGCATCAGGTCTTCCCGCATTTTATCCCTTCTTCCCTTGCACTTTCAAATTCTATCGCTCAAACAGCCATTAGGCCGCCGCCAGCAGGGAGGCGGCCTCTGTTTCTGTGAGGTATTCGTATTCCACCATCAGGCTGACCACCTGCCGCTGGCGCTGCTGGCTCAGGTCGGGGTTGACGGTGGGGTCGTAGACCGAGGGGGCATTGGGCACGCCTGCCAGCAGGGTGCACTGGTCATCGGTCATCTGGCTGGGGGACACCCCAAAATAGGTCTGGCTGGCGGAGGCCACGTCATAACATCCGCTGCCAAAGTAGATGGAGTTGACATACAGCTCAAAGATCTCCTCTTTGGTGTAGTTTGCCTCCAGGTGGAACGCCATGAACATCTCCGCCACCTTGCGGGTCAGCTGTTTTTCCTGGGTGAAGTACAGGTTTTTCGCCAGCTGCTGGGTGATGGTGCTGCCCCCCTCTACAAAGGACATGGCCTTTAGGTCATTCCAAAGGGCCCGGCCAATGGCGATAACGTCGATGCCGCTGTGCTGGTAGAACCGGTGATCCTCCGCAGCGATAACCGCCTGCACATAGGTATCTGGCAGCTCCTCAAAAGTGGTGTAGCTTTCCTGAGCCCGCACCTGCCGCACCTTTTGATCCAGGGGCATCTCCTCCAATGCCTGGGTGTACATCTGCCACCCTAAAAAGGCCAGGGCCAGCACGGCGCACAGGCACAGGGCCAGCACCAGCAGCACCACGTTCCGAACGATCCGCAAGAGTTTCATGGCTGTTCCTTTCTTCAAGGGGTCTCCCCCGCTCTTTACCGGAGGCGTCCCCCGGCTTTCCTTTTCCATGGCACTATCTTACCAGCCATTTCTTGCAAATTTCTGACGACAATCTTTATTCTCGATTAATACTTCTTACAGCTTTCCCACCTTTTTCCGGGCGGTGGGAGCCTCCTTCCGGGTGAACACATACGTTTCTTCGCTGGATAAGCTGGGGGCAAAGCGGTAACCCAGCCTGTCGAAAGCCCGCAGCTCCTCCGGGACCTTTGCGGCGTTCTCCGCGGCAAACCGGACCATCTCTCCCCGGGCCATCTTCACATAAACCCCTTTTTCCAGGAACACCCCTGGCTCCGGCTCCTCCGCAAAGACACAGGTGATGAAACGGGCCTTTCCCTTTACCCAGGGGCGCACCGCTCTGGCATATTCCTCCGATGCCAGGTTCACCAGCACGCTGTCCTCCTGCAATAGGATATTTCCCAGGGAATCTCCCCAGAATTCATAGAGGTTGCGGCAGAAGTCCGCCTTCAGCTTGGCCTGCATCTCCAGGCGGTAGGGGCTGACCCCGTCAAAGGGCCGCAGCACCCCATAGAATCCTGAGAGGATGCGCAGATGCTCTTTCACATAGTCCAGCTGTTCCTGGGTGAACAGCCCCGCAGCCATGTATTTGTATTGGATACCGTCATAGGCAAAAAGGGCGGGGGTCTCTCCCCGGTCCAATTCCATGGCCCGAAAATTGCGGTAAGCCTCTTGGGCCAAGGCGTCGTTACAGGCCAGCAGCCGCTTCAGCTCCGGCAGGGGCAGGCTTCGCAAATGCTCCAAAAGCAGGGCGGAGCGATCCAGCAGGGCCGGGCACGTCTCTGGCGGGAGGAAGTCCCGCTCCACTCGCATCTTCTTGGCTGGGGAGATGAGCAGCTTCACAGGCTTCTCCCTTCGTGGAGGTTCTCCCCCCGGAGCATGGCCTCGTGTTCCCTTTTCAGCTCATCCCGCAGCTGATAGGCGTTCCAGCCTCCGTTAGAGGCGGTGAGCACTGCTTTCAGCTCCACGGGAGGGATCTTCTTCCGGCGAAAATCCTGGAGCAGCTGGTTCATCTGATGGGAGGAAAGGCCGGCCATCACCAGCAGCTCATCAGGAAAGGCCTTCCCTGCCTCAGCCGTTTCAGCACGAGGCGCTAGGCCCAACACCCCGTTGAGAGGCTGGCCAAAGTCCTCTGGAAGAACAGAACGGGCGCGCAGCTTCAATGTCAAACACAGGGCCTTGATTTTCCGCCCCTTGTCATTTTCCAAATTATAGAGCAATACTGTTGGCACCACAGGCGCCGCCTCCTTTTTCCAAAAATAAAGCATTTTCAGCCCTCATACTAGCACTTTGCGCCCCGCTTGGCAAGGGCGGAGGGAAAATTAAAAATCATTCTTGACTTTTTCTCCCCCATCCTGTACAGTTACCATACAAGACTACTTTGAAATTGGGAGAGAGCAAGCCATGGGTTTTTCCGTTGAGACAAGCGTTCCCGTTCTGACCGTTTTCCTGCAAGGGCTTTTGAGTTTTTTCTCCCCTTGCGTGCTGCCCCTGCTGCCCATGTACATCAGCTATTTGTCCGGTGGCGGCCGCACCGTGGACGAAGAGGGCACGGTGCATTACAAGCGGAGCAAGGTGCTTTGCAACACCCTGTTTTTTGTACTGGGCATCAGTTTTGCGTTTTTCCTGCTGGGGTTCGGCTTTACGGCGGCGGGACAGTTTTTCCGGGAGAACCGGATGATCCTGGGCCGGGTGGGGGGCATTATTGTCATCCTGTTCGGGCTGTACCAGCTGGGGCTGTTCGGCTCCTCTAAGCTGCTAAACCGGGAAGCCCGGCTTCCCTTCCGTTTGGACAAGGTGGCGATGAACCCTCTGGTGGCCCTGATTCTGGGCTTCACCTTCAGCTTTGCCTGGACCCCCTGCGTGGGGCCCACCTTGGCCAGTGTGCTGCTGATGGCTACTTCTGCCCAAGCGGCACAGGGCTTTGTGCTTATCGGGGTATACACCTTGGGGTTTGTGCTGCCGTTTTTGGCGGTGGGACTGTTCACCAGCACTCTGCTGGAACTGTTCCGCAAACACAAGAACGTGGTAAAGTACACGGTGAAAATTGGTGGGGTGCTCATGGTGTTTATGGGCGTGATGATGTTCACCGGGTGGATGAACCATCTCACCAACTACCTCTCCAGCTTTGGGGCGTCGGAGAGCTCCACGGTTTCTTCAGCGGTGGAAGAGGAAACTGGGGAGGCCAGCAGCCTTCCGGCGGAAAGCAGCCCAGCGGAGAGCTCTTCCCAGGCTGCCTCGGAGGCAGAGGCGGACCCGGAAGCTGTGCCCGCCCCGGACTTCACCCTAAAGGACCAGCTTGGCAACAGCCACACCCTTTCCGATTACCAAGGGAAGGTGGTCTTCCTGAATTTCTGGGGTACCTGGTGCCCTCCCTGCCGGGCGGAGATGCCCGATATCCAGGCGCTGTATGAGGAATATGGCGAGAACCAAGGGGATGTGGTCTTTCTGGGGGTGGCCCATCCCAACCTGGGGCAGGAAGGGACTGCGGAAGATGTTGCCGCCTTTATGGAAGAGAACGGCTACACCTACCCCACTTTGATGGACGAGGGTGGGGCGGTCTCCACATACAGCTATTATATCAGCGGGTTCCCCACCACCTTTATGATCGACACGGATGGAAATGTGTACGGCTATGTGACAGGCCAGCTGACCCTGGACATGATGCGGAGCATCATTCAGCAAACCATAGACGGCGGCGCTTAAGGGGGGCTTGCCCCTTGCATTCCATCGGGAAACCCGGTATAATAGAGCCAATACCAAGCAGGAGGGATAAAGTTGCCAAAGATCCAAGAATCTGCCGAAAACTATCTGGAGACAATCCTGGTGCTGAAGGAGCGCAACGGTACGGTGCGCTCGGTGGACATTGCGGCGGAAATGGGATTTTCCAAACCCAGCGTCAGCGTGGCCATGAGGAACCTGCGGGAACAGGACTGCATCACCATGGGCGAGGACGGCTTGATCTCCCTCACGGAAAAAGGCCGGAAAATCGCCGAAAGCGTGTATGAGCGCCACACGCTGTTCACCCAATGGCTGGTCTCTCTGGGAGTGAACCCGGCCATTGCCGCGCAGGATGCCTGCCGCATTGAGCACGTTTTGAGCAGGGAAACATTTGAAGCCATCAAACGCCATGTGGCTGCCGGCCAGCAGCAGCCACAGTGATCCTACAGAGACCACGCCCGCCTGGATTTCCCGGCGGGCTTTTCTTTTTGCCAAAGGAAAACCCGTCCCCCTCTCCCGCGACTGGAGAAGGGAACGGGCGTTTTTTTACATATAGCAAGGGGCGCGCAGCGCCTTGCCGCCACAGGGCCATTGGATCATCCAATAATCATCCGGCCCTCGGGATAGATGGAAGCGCCCTTTTCCTTGTGGCGCATAAGAATGGAGAGCCCAAAGGACAGGGGGCCCACACGGCCGACGAACATGGTAAAGATCAAAATAAGCTTGGAGATGGGGTCCAGGTTGGGTGTGACGCTGGCAGAAAGCCCCACGGTTCCAAAGGCAGAGGTGGCCTCATACAAGCAGTCTATGTAGAGGATATCCGGGTTCAAAGAGCTGATGACACCCGCGTCAATAAAGACAAGCAGGATGGACACAAAGGTCAGCGTAAAGGCTTTATACACCGTTGGGGTAGAGAACCGGTGGCGCAGGATCACAGCCTCGCTTTTCCCGCGGATGGTGCACACGATAGTTGCAGCCAGCACGGTGAAGGTTGTGGTTTTGATGCCGCCGCCCGTGGAACCCGGACAGGCGCCGATGAACATGAGCAACACAGAAAGAACTTTTGTGAACTCAAACTGTGAAGCGATATCCACAGAGGCAAATCCCGCCGTGCGGGTGTTGGTGGACTGGAAGAAGGCGCAATTGAGCTTTTCCAGCACATTCAGGCCCTGCATGGTGTTGCTGAATTCCAGAAGGAAAAAGCCCAGGGTGCCAAAAACCAGCAAGCCTATGGTCACCCGGAGGCAGATCTGGGAGTGAAAATTCAAACGGATGGTGTCCTTATGATGGAACCGGGGCTGAATTTTGCACAGGTAGATGTCCTGCACCACGATAAAGCCCAAGCCGCCAATGATAATCAGGAAGGAAATGGTGAGGGAGACCAGAGGATCTCCGGCAAAAGCAGTCATGCTGCTGTTCCCCTCCACAAAACCCAGGACGTCGAAGCCCGCGTTGCAATAAGCGGAAATAGCGCAGAAGATAGAGGGCCAGATGCCATTCACGCCAAACATGGGCACAAAGCGGAGCGCCAGCAAGCAGGCGCCGATCGCCTCACAGGCAAAGGTAAAAATGATGGTCAAGCGCAGCAGCCCCGCAATATCCAGGCCGCTGCCTCCAGAGCTTTCGCTTGCCAGCTTCATCTCTCGGATGCCCAGCTTGCGCCGCACCAGCAGCGAAAAGCCGATTGTCAGGGTAGAGAGGCCCAAGCCCCCCAGCTGGATGCAGCCCAGGATTACCCCTTGGCCGAAGGGCGTCCACAGGGTGTAGGTATCTCCCACCACCAAGCCTGTCACACAGGTGGCCGACGTGGTAGTAAAAAGGGCGTCGATGAAGGAAGCTCCCCCTACCTTAGAGGAGATGGGCAGCATCAGCAGCAAGGTCCCCACCAAAATGATCAGGGCAAAGCTGACGACAATCACCCTTACCGGAGGCGTAGTCTTGATCTTGTCACTAAGTTGTTGGCGGATGTCACTAAAACCGGGCATAGCAAAATCACCCTTACTCCTTTTTCTATGATCTTTTCTATGACTTAGGCAGCAAGCCTATTCATCACCTTAGTTCGCTGCAAGGCCAAAATCAGGGGCAGGCCCAGCACATAGCAGACCACCAGCTCCCCTATGCCCACAGAAAGGGCAGAGGCGCCGAAAGCCGCCCAGGTAAAGCTGCCAAGGGAAAAGGTTCCCGCACTGGAAAGGCAGGCAATCTCAAAACCCACCAGCACCACATTGGCGATAACCGGCGGAAGGGGCGCCAGCACAGGCACGCCTTTCACCTTCACATCCCGCACCAGCCAGGTGCCAATGCCCGCCAGCAGGGTGGCCCCCGTACCGAAGACCCAATCCACCACGCCCAAGGGGCTTGCCAGATTGGCAATAAAACACCCCAGGGCCAGGCCTGGGACAGCGGCTGGGGTAAACACTGGCAGAACCGTCAATGCCTCGGAAAAGCGGAACTGCACCGCCCCATAGGCCAGGTTCATTGCCGCTGCCACATAAGTCAGGACAGCGTAAAGCCCCGCAATCACAGCGCCCAGCGCCAGAAAGCGGACCCTTTTGGAAGTACTCATATTCAGTTTCCTCCTAGTATTTTTTAAGGTCAGGATGTCGCGACTGACCGCGGGGTAAGCCCGCATGAGATAGGATACTCTTTTTTATCCAAAAAAGCAAGTAAAACTTCTGTCATTTTCACTTGCGATTTAAGTTCAAATGGCTTATAATAAAAAAGCTTTCTCTATGCGGGCATGGCGGAATTGGCAGACGCGCCAGATTTAGGTTCTGGTGGGTTTCCCGTGCAGGTTCAAGTCCTGTTGCCCGCACCAGGCTGAGCCTGGACGCAATTCGCGTTCCGGGCTCAGCTTTTTCTTCTGCCTTTTCGCTCGCGCTTGCGGCGGGCAGTGATCTTGTCACCTCGACCGGCGGCGAGCTGCCGCTCCCAAACCGCGAGCTTCACCTTTGTGGGGTTCGCGATTTTTCTTGCCCGCGTTTCCCGTTGGCATCTATTTTGCACAACTCTGGTGGAACTCCTCTAAGGGACTCAATTGTCTAACGGCAAAGCCCGCCCTGCTGGAAGAATAGCAAGGCGGACCTTGCCAAATCAAGCTGTTAGCAGCAGAACCTAGAGCAAAGAGGACATTAAGTATGCCGCACCATCTTTAGGTTTTCCATCCACACCTTATTTTTCAATGCTTTCGCGCAGGTATAGGCCTCCTGCCAGTGCCGACTATAAAAAGCATTTCTCTTCTCATATTCCTTCAAGCGCTCTACAATGCAAAAAGCCCCCGGCCAGTTCAAGTCCTGTATCCACATGAACAGCTCAAACAAGTAGGGAAATAATTCCAAGTCCTCCTTTTCAGAAATAATAAGGGCGCAGTTATCCCACACATTTTTATTATTTCTATCATCACACGGCTGCAAAAACACATTGAAGGCTTTGACCTGCCGGGCAAGCCGCAATCCCTCTGCCTGTTCTTCCTCGGTTCTATTCCAATCCATCAGGTCCAGAATATAGTCTATGTCCGCCATTATTCATCATCCTTTCCAGTTTAAATCTTTAAATCCCTGAACAGCCCTTTGCTCACCGCCACAAGCCCAGTTCTTCCTCGGGCCTGTAAATTTTTCCTTTGGGCAGGGCGCTGTCCTTTTTATAGTGCCGGCGGTCCCTGCCGCAAGTGACGTAGGGGATGTCTAGGCATGGGGTCAGGTCCCCGTCCAACACGTTCATGTCCAAAATAAAGGTTTTGAGCTCCTTCATCTTTTTGAGAAACCGCAGGTCGGGAAGGGAATTGCTGCCTGTCAGCCAGAGATACTCTAAATTTTCCATTTCCTCTAACACGGTAAAATCGGTTATTTTGGCGCAATTCTCGATGTAAAGCACCCTGCATGTGTCCTTGATCTTCTCCAAAGCAGAAATATCCCTCAAAGAACGATCATACGAAAGCTCAAGGCACTGCAGCCCCGGCGCTTTTTCCACGCCGTCTATCGACTGGATATTGCTCATAAATAAACTCAAACACGTAAGTTCCTTGCTGGAAAAAAGCTGTGTTACATCCCGGCTGGGACTGCGGTACCGCGTGGTATAGAGCTGTTTTAAGGTTTCTACATTTTGAAAGTTCTTGGTTCCTTTATTGACTTCCACCACTAAATTGACTAACCCAGGAACCCGGGAATAGTCAATTTCATTCAAGAATTGATCCCACTCTCCATACTGGGTACGGCACTCCAGAGAGCGAATCTCCGGCATCTCGTACAGCGGAGAGAAATCAAAATTCCCTGCCGCTTGCTCAGAAGGAATGATCACCAGATCCTTTAAGGAAGGGCACTGGGGTAACCAGGAAATATCTTTGAGGATGACGGTTGCCTTCTCCAGCTGGCGGCTTTGGATGTACTGGATGTAATCCTCACGAGTATGGAGCGGAACATTAAACTGCGGTGTATGGCAATCTGATTCTCCGGGGCATTTCACGATGAGAGCGTCAAATTTTCTTTTTGAATCTATAAATGTTAGGCCGTAGTGATCCACAATTTTACAATTGCTCAAAAAGCTCACCTTCCCATGGGTTTTGCGCTGCTTAGCGCCTTCTGTGATCTCTTTTGCGATGTTCCTTGTCCGCTGAGCGGAAAAACACTTCTGCGCCACTATTATAGCAGGGTAAGTTTCGGCAAATCAAGTTCCTGGGGAGCAAGAGGTTCGCAAGGACTTTTTATATCAAAGGAGGTTTGGCACAGGGAACTTCTTCCAGGTCCGGCCGCTGCCTTGGGCTACAGAAGCCCCGTTCAGTTCAAAACCGAACGGGGCTTCTGATAAATATTCTTTTTAGTGTCTACTTTCTCTTGACAAGTGCACACAGCGCAAGGCTGTACTCTCCTGTTTTTTGATTTTTTATTGGTAAAGCAGCAGCACATTGGCGGGCGCAATGCCAAAGGCTTCCGGAAAGCTGGCAGGGCGTCGGTCCTTGGGGACCCGCCACCACAGCGGCGCGGTGCCGGGCTTTTGTGTGCGCCACCGGAACTCCACAATCCATTCAAAGGGCTCTTCCATCTCCCGCAGATACTCCACAGCGGCCCGGTTTTGAGCGGATTTGGCATTGAAGTAATGGGCGCGGATGCCCACCGCCTTCACATTCTCTCCCACTCTTTGCGCTGTGGTGAGGCGGATTCCCCAATCGGGCACCTCCACCTCATATTCGCCGGTCTTTCGGGCCGGGGCGATGTTCTTGCAGCCTGTAAGAGAGGCCGCGCGGATGCTGCCGGGATTGGCAAACAGCTCTTTCTTCTCTTGCAGCGTCAGCAGATGCCCCTCATCCAGCACAGCAATGCGGTGGCAAAGATGATAGGCCTCATCCCGGCTGTGGGTGACCAGCAGAACAGGACGGCCAAACCCCGCCAGCAGCTCCTGCAGCTCCAGTTGCAGCTTGTCCCTTAGGTGGCTGTCCAAGGCGCTGAAGGGCTCATCCAGCATCAGCAGGCGGGGGCGGTTGACCAGAATGCGTCCCAAGGCCACCCGCTGGGCCTGACCCCCTGAAAGCTGGTAAGGCCGGTGTTTCTCCAGCCCTTCCAAACGGAGGAGCGCCAGCACCCGCTGCAACTCCCCTTCCCGGGCCTGCTTATTTTTCTCCCATCGAAGCCCGCACAGGGTGTTCTGCCGCACGGTCATGTTGGGGAAAAGGGCGTAGTTTTGAAACAAGTACCCCACCCGCCGCTTTTGGGGCGGAAGGTTGATGCCCTTTTCCGAGTCAAACAGCGTCTCTCCGTCCAACACAATTCGGCCCTTATCCGGTGTTTCGATACCGGCAATGCACTTTAACGTATAGCTTTTTCCGCAGCCAGAGGCGCCCAGCAGGCCCAGCACCTCCGGCTTTTCCACGCTTGCCTCCAAGGCCACGTCCAAGGTGAAGGCTCCCAGCTTTTTATGGATATCCACCTGTAAGCTCATTTTTTCACCGCTTTCTTCTGCCGGTCCTCCAGCAAGTTTACAGCCAGCAACACCACGGTGCTGATGGCCAGGTTGACCAGCACCCACCGCAGCGCCCCCATCTCATCGTTGGTGCGCCAAAGCTGATAGACGGTGGTGGAAATGGTGGCGGTCCGCCCGGGGGTATAGCCGATGAGCATGCTGGTGGCGCCATACTCCCCCAGCGCCCTTGCAAAGGCCAGCACGGCACCTGCCAAAATGCCTTGGCGGCAGGCTGGCATGCGGATTCGCCAGAAGATATAGGTATTTGACAGGCCCAGCGTTTGGCCCGAAGATGCCAGGGTGGGGTCAAAGCTTTCAAAAGCACCCCGCGCTGTGCGGTACATCAACGGGAAGGCCACCACCAACGCGGCCAGTATGCCCCCATACCAGGTCATGACAAATTGGATGCCAAACTGGGCCAAAAACACGCCCAGCGGCCGTTTCGTGCCAAACAGCACCAGCAAAAAATAGCCGCAAACCGTGGGGGGCAGCACCATGGGCAGGGTGAGCACCACATCTAAAATGCCTTTGACTGTCCGGGGAAGCCGGGCAGCGTAATAGGCGGCTGCAATGCCCAAAAAGAACACCAATACGCTGCTGATGGCCGCAATGCGCAGCGAGTTCCAAAGAGGGTACCAATCCATCGCAACATTCCTCACAAGCCAGCTTCAAGCCATTGGTCCTTTCGCCATCCGCTTGAAAGCCTGGCAGTTCAACGGGGTATGGGTTGTCACGCAACAGGCGAGAAACCAACTTCTTCAAACACGGCCATCGCCTCGTCGGTGGTCAAATAATCCAGGAAGGCCTGGGCCGCTTCCTGATTGGGCGCATCCTTCAACACAGCGGCGGGATAAATCACCTGGCCGCACATATCCTCAGTGGCAGTGTCCACCACAGTCAGCCCGTCACTAAAGGCGTCTGTGCAGTAGACCACGCCGCAGTCCACGCTGTTCTCCTTGATCTGCGTGGTGACTTCCTTCACGTTGGAGCCGTATGTGATCAGGCCGGCGTTGGCAAGCTCTGTTTCATCCAGGTCATAGTATTGCAGGATGCTTTGGGTGTACTGGCCCACGGGCACGTCGCTGTTGCCCATGCAGAACAGCAGGTCCCCCTGCTGGAAGGCAGCTGCCAAGTCGTCAAAGCTTTCGATCCCCTTGGGGTTGTCATCTGACACACACAGGGTGACCTTATTTTCCAGCAGGTCGATGCGCGTGGCGCTGTCCACATAATCCAAGCCGTCCGTATTCACGGAAGAGTCCGCTTCGATGTCCAGCTGGTCCATTTGGGTCTGGCCCGCAGAGATAAACAGGTCACAGGCGGCGCCCTCTTCGATCTGGGTCTTCAGCGTGCCGGAAGAGTCGAAATTGTAGGTGATAGTGACCCCGGGGTTCGCAGCCTCGTAGGTCTCCTTGATCTCGGTCAGCGTGTCCGTCATAGAGGCGGCCGCGAACACGATGATCTCCCCGCCGGAAGAGGACTGCTCCTCCGCGCTGGCGGAAGATTCCGCCACAGAGCTCTCCGACTGAGAGGCGCTGCTCTCTGGCTGAGAAGCGCTGCTATCCGGCAGCTCGGAAGAAGACGTTGCGGGCGTGCCGGTGCAGGCGGTCAGGCTGAGTGCCAGAGCAGAGGCCAGCAGGGTTGAAAGTAGCTTTGTGCGTTTCATGTCTTTTCTCCTTTCCCCGTTTAGGGGATTGTATTTTATAAACGTGGATTTACACGCTTATAACAAAGTCAATGCGGTCAATGCCGCGCGCAATCCTGCACCTCACCCCGCAGAAGGCCCATCGCGTGGGGGATGGTATCCATAAAGACATCCATACACTCCATACAGGCCTTGGGGCTTCCGGGCAGGTTGATGATCAGGGTCTTTTTCCGAAGGACCGACACCCCGCGGGAAAGCATGGCCCGGGGCGTGATGGCCAGAGAGGCCGCCCGCATGGCTTCTGCAATGCCGGGGGCCGTGCGATCCGCTACTGCCAAAGTGGCTTCCGGCGTGATATCCCGGGGGCCAAATCCCGTGCCGCCGGTGGTCAGAATCAAATCCAGCTGGCGCTGGTCAGCCAGGCGGATCAACTGGGCGCGCAGGGCGCCGGACTCATCCGCCAGCAGGAGCTGCTCCACCACTTCATAGCCTGCCTCTTCCAGGCGGCGGGCTATGGCGGGGCCGCTTTCATCCTTCCTCTCCCCTCTGGCGCCTTTGTCGCTGAGGGTGATCACAGCGGCCTGCCAGGGGCGGGGAGCGGTGCGGGGCTCCAGGACCATCTCGTCCCCCACATGGATCTCGCCGGGAACCAACACCCGGGCAAACACACCCTCCCGGGGCATGATGCACTCCCCCATCTTTTTGTAGATCTCGCAGTGGCTGTGGCACTCCTTGCCGATCTGGGTCATCTCCAGCAGCACGCTGCCACAGCGCAGCAGGGTGCCCACTGGAAGGGACCGGAAATCAAATCCCTCAACCACCAGATTTTCTCCAAAAGCCCCGGGCTGCACGTTGGCGCCCCGGGCGTTGAACGCCTCGATCTTATCCGCCGAAAGCAGGCTGACCTGCCTGTGCCAACGGCCGCCATGGGCGTCGCCTTCAATGCCCCAATCCACCGTGAACCGCGCAGAAGGCACTGGCTTCTTTTGGGTCCCCCGGGCCGGGCTGGTACAGATGGCAATGACTTTTCCCATGTTTTATCCTCCAATCTCACTCATAGAGTGTTGTTCTGTAATGGCCTGCGCATCGTCAAAACAGTGGGCACGGGGTTTCTTCCAAACCGCCTGGCGCAAGACCTCTTTCAAAGCTTCTCCCGTGGGCTGGGGCCCCCGCAGCACCGCCCGAAGGTCCACGCCCTCCCCATAGCACAGGCAGGGCTTCAAAAGCCCTGTGCTGGTAAGCCGGACCCGGTTGCACCCCTCACAAAACTTGTGGCTGACCGCGTCAATCATTCCAATGCGGCCTCGCAATCCCGAACTGGCGTAATAGTGGGCAGGGCCGTTTCCCCGCACCTCCTGCACAGGATGCAGGTCCGGCCAGCGGGCCCGCAGGATGTTCAAGGCCGCCTCTCGGGTGGGGCCAGCGTTCCAAGCTCCCTCCCCGATGGGCATGACCTCGATAAACCGCACATCCAAGGGGCGATGGGCCGCCAATTCGGCCAAAGCGGGCAGCCGGGGCTCACAGCCCGGCAAAAGCACGCAGTTCAGCTTTGTTTTCAAACCTGCCGTCAGGGCTGCTTCAATCCCCTCCTGCACCTGGCAGTAACAGTCCACCCCCGTGATGTTTGCAAAGGCGGTGGGATCGGCGGAGTCCAGGCTGATATTCACTCCGTCCAGGCCCATTGCGGCCAGCTCGGGGGCCAAAGGGGCCAACCGCACGCCGTTGGTGGTCAAGGTGACCTGCTCCACCCCAGGAAGAGCTTTCAGCCGTCGGAAGAACTCCACGCAGCCCCGGCGCACCAACGGCTCTCCGCCGGTCACCTTGAACCGGGTGATGCCCAGCTCCACTGCCGCTTGGGCCACTTGGAGGAACTCCTCGTAGGAGAGCAGGTCCTCATGGCGCTCTAACGCCACCCCGTTGGGCATGCAGTAGGTGCAGCGCAGGTTGCACCGGTCTGTGATGGAAAAGCGGATATAGTTGATGGTGCGCGCAAATTGATCCTTCATCGCGCCTCCTCAAAGCACAGGTCGCCGCTTTTGCCCCCGTGCTTCTCCAGAAGGCGGATCTCGGAAAGGACCATGCGCTTGTCCACGGCTTTGCACATGTCGTACACGGTCAGCAGGGCCACCGAAACCCCGGTGAGGGCCTCCATCTCCACCCCGGTCTTGCCGTCACAGCTGATGGTGCAGCGGGCCCGGATGGCATGGCGCTCCTCCAGCAGGGTGAACTCCACCTGGCTTTTAGTCAACGCTAAGACGTGGCACAAAGGGATGAGGTCCGCGGTGCGCTTCGTGGCCATGATGCCGGCCACCTGGGCCACGCCCAACACGTCCCCCTTCTTGGCGCGCCCCTCCTTCACCATGGCAAAGCACGGAGGGCTCATGGTGATGAAGCCCTCCGCCACAGCCGTGCGGTGGGTGACATCCTTTCCGCTCACGTCCACCATACGGGCATTGCCTGCCGGGTCCACATGGGTAAACTGCTCTCCCATATCCTCACACTCCCTTGCCAAAGCCGCAGTTGGGGAAATGGCATTCGGGACAATTCAGGCACAGGCCTCCGTTGCCCAACCCTGCCAGCCACTCCTCTGTGACAGGCACCCCTGCCAGCAAGCGGGGCAGCACCAAGTCGAAAATGGTGCGCTTGGCGTACATGATACACCCAGGCAGCCCGCAGACAGGCCGGCCCTCCTCCGTGTAGGCCACCAGGAACATGGCCCCTGGCAGCACTGGCGCCCCATAGCTCACCACACGTGCCCCTGTGTTGCGAATTGCCAAGGGCGTGCGGTCATCCGGGTCCACACTCATGCCGCCCGTGCAGAACACCATCTGGCAGCCATCATCCAGCATTTTTTGGATGGCGGCGGTGATGGCCTGAGGGTCGTCCCCCAGCACCTGGTGGGCGGCCATCCGGCAACCGTACTCTTGCAGCTTTTCTTCCAGCACAGGGGTGAATTTGTCCGTGATGCGGCCATAGAACACCTCGTTTCCCGTGGTGACCACACCGTAAGTTTTAGGCTGCAGGGGCAGCAGCTGCAGCAGGGGCTCCTGCCCCGCCGCCTGGCGGGCCCTCTCCATCTTCTCCTTGTCGATCACCAGGGGGATGACACGGGTGCCGCAGAGCTTATCCCCCTTTTTCACCACAAAGCCGCTGGAGCGGGTGGCAATGACAATCTCCCCCAAGCCGTTCACCGCCCGCAGCCGGTCCACGTCCACCAGGAAAAGGCCGTCACAGTCCGCGATGAGCTCGATCTTTCCCTCTTTGGGCTGGGTGGCATGCATATGTTCCCCTTGGCAGATCTGCCGCAGGATCTCTGCCGCGTCGTTCTCATGGAGCTTTGTCTCGTCATTTTCCCACACATACAGGTGGTCCTTCCCCACGCTGAGCAGGACGGGGATATCTTCCGGCTGCACGATGTGCCCTTTGCGGAACACCGCGTCTTTCACCACACCGGGGATGATCTGGGTGATATCATGGCAGAGCACCTGCCCTACCGCGTCTTCTGTGCGAATCAGCTTCACAATTCTTCACTCCTTGCAAATGGCTTTTTGCGGGGCTTAAGGGATGCCCCTTTCCCCCGCGGCATTTTACCTTCTATGGCGCGTTCAACGCACCTCTTCCGCCCGCAGCTGGGCCCGTTTCTCAATGAGCTGGGCCAAGATGCTGACGGCAATCTCTTCCGGCGTTTCAGCCCCAATGGCCAGGCCGATGGGGGTGACGATGCGCGCCAGGTCCCCCGGGCCGAACCCCTCCTGTTGGAGCTTCTCCCGGCTGGCAGCGGCTTTCTTCGCACTGCCGATCACGCCAATATAAGCTGCCGGCGTGCGCAGCACCTGGCTTACCACTGCGTGGTCGTGCCGGTGGCCATGGGTCATCACGCAGACAAAGTCCTCTGCTGTGATGCGCCCACTAATTTCCTCCAAATGTTCCATTTCCACCTTAGCCACTTCCACCGCCTGGGGAAAGACCTGGGCCGAAGCGTACTCCTCCCGGTCATCAAACACATGACAGCGGAAACCGGTTTTCACCAAGCCCGGCACCAGGGCCTGGGCGATGTGGCCCCCGCCGAAGATATAGACCTCTCGCGGGCTTTCCAGGCGTTCCACATAGCGGAAGCCGCCCTGCGGCAGCTCTGTCAGGCGTCCGGACGCCTTTTTGTCCGGCACGGCGGAGGCGCCGCAGACGCGGGCCCGGCCTTGGCCGTTGGCATCCTGCTCCAATACCAGGTAGGAGGCGCCCGTTCCCTCCTCCACCGGCAACCGGGCTCCGGGGAGATACTGGAACCACACGGTCACATCGCCGCCGCAGATCATCCCCAGCTCTCCCGGGCCCTCCGGATTCAGCGCAAGGCGCTCCAGGCTGGAACGCTTTTGAGAAATAAGCTCTCGTGCCAGCCGCTCGCAGTGGTACTCCATCTGGCCGCCTCCAATGGTGCCGTACACCCGGCCCTCTGCTGTCACCAGCATTTTGGCCCCAAAGGCCCCCGGCGTGGAACCCTTGCGCTCCACCGCCAGCACGAGAACAGCGTCCATCCTCTGGCGGGCCAGGGTCTCCAGCTGGCGGAGCCATTCCATTGTCTCTTCCACACGCATCGTATCACATCCCCTTCGATCTATCCTTGCTGTCTACACGTTCTCGGACCATGGCCTCCAACAGCCGCGCCTGCCGCAGCCGCCGTTCATGCTGCTGCAGGGCTTCGGCGGAGCGGCACTTTTCCCGGCTTGCGGCAAAACGGGCCTCCAGGCCCACTTCCCGCTGCCCTTGAACCAGCTTGTCCGCCAGGTAGAGGAGCCCTTCCTCATTGAGCTGGGGCGCGTCATCCGGGCCTTCGTGGGCGGACACCACGGCGGCCACCCGGAAGTACCCCTTTTGCCGCAGGAGCCGCGCCGCCGCCTGGGCGTGCTGCTTTTCCTGGCGGCGCAGGTCGTGCAGGAGGGCCGCGGCGCAAAGCAGCTCCTCATCCAATGTCCAGCCGGCAACCGCCAGGCTTCTGCACAATTGGACCGCTTTTTCTGCCACAGCACGGCAATGAAGCTGGGCCTGCTGCCCGGCGCCGCATTCTTTCCACAGGGCTTGGACCTGCCCTTCATCGGGGCACCGGTAAGGCGAGACGCCTGCCGCCAGCAGCTTCCAGCCCGCCGTGCCAAATTCCAGCACATCCACCGAGCCGTAAGGCTGGGACCATATGCGGTTCTGGTTGTAGGGCGTCCCTGTGGCCTTGCACAGGAAAGCGCGCATTGCGCCGCTGTGGGACACCACCACCCGCTCCTCCTGGCAGTCCAGGCCCGCTGCAATGGCATTCAACGCCCGTTCCATGCGGGCGGCGGCAGCGGGGTAGCTCTCCCCGCCGGGGGGCTGGAGGGCGTGGTCGCTTCCCCGGGCTGCGTAGAGCCGGGGATACTCCTCCCGAATGGAGGCAAAACTCTTGCCCTCCCAGCAGCCCATATCCAGCTCCCGCAGGTCATCTTGAATTTGAAGGGACCAATCCGGCCCTGCCAACAGGCGGGCGGTTTCCACGCTGCGCCTTAGAGGGCTGGCGTACACCGGCGCCGGGGGCATCCCCTGGAAGCACCGGTGCAGCCCAGCCGCGCACCGGGCCCCCTCTTCCGTCAGGGATAGATCTGTCCCGGAGCCCACACAAAAGGAGCCCACGGGCTCCGCCTGGGCGTGGCGGACCAAGTAAACATACGGCATGTTTCCACCCCTGTTTCAAAATGTGGTTCCAAAGTATTTTTTCAGCAGCGCATCCGCTGTTTCCTTTAGCTCCCGCTGCATGCCCCTGTAAGCAGCCAGCAGCCACTTGCCCTTCTCTGTCAAGTAGGTGTAGCCGCCATCGCATCCTCCGTTGACGCGGACTACGATCTTATCCCCCAGCTGCTTCTCGATCTGGTTGAGCATTTTCCAGGCTTTCGAGTAGGACATGTGCATGGCCTCGCTGGCGGCGGTGATGGTGCCAGTTAAGGCGATCATCTCCAGCAGCTGGGCAGAGCCCGGGCCAAAGAAGAGCTCATCGGTGCCAATGACAAGCTGGTTTTTCATCCGCACCCGGCGCCCCCCCTGCTTGTGCAGCAGCAACGCGTAATCCTGGGGGGTGTCAATGTCCAGAACCGTGCCTTCGTCCTCTACTTCTACATTCTGAATGGGCAGACCCAGCTCTTCCACCGCACCCCGCAGCCCTTCCCGTCCGGAGCACTGCTTCAGCGCCGGGACAATCCGGTGGTCCAGCATCAGCGGGTGCCCTGGCCGGCCATGGTACAGCGGCCGGACACAGGGCCCTTTCTGGGCCATTAAAGCCTGGACTGTCTCCTTTCTCACCAAGGGGACGTCCGCGGGCGTCAATAAAATTTTCTCACAGGCAGCATCCAGGGCCTCCAGCCCCAGATTGACGGAATCGAACATTTTCGTCTGGGCAAAGCGTTCGTTATGCACAAACATAACGCTTGCATTTTTAAGGTGCTCTTCGAGCACCTCTTTGCGATATCCTGTTACAACAACGATTTGCTGAACGCCCGCCTCGCGCAGAACCCGCACCACGTTTTGGATGACACTTTCCTCTCCCATGGGCAGCAGGGGCTTGAAATCCCCCATCCGTGAGGCAATGCCCGCCGCCAAAATCACGGCGCCATACCGCATTCTATTCCTCCATTTCTGGCGAAGAGGCAGCCTGCCCCCCTGGGGCAGGCTTGGCTCTTCCCGCCACAAATTCACGCCCTGTCAACCGCTTCCTCAGCTGCGCAGGGCAGCTTCTAGGCTTTGCTGGATCAGGGCTTCCATTTGCAAGGGTTTCCCCTCATTGCCCTGCATGCAGCAGAGCGAGGGCCTTATGTGTTCCATAATCTCATGGGCCGCCGCAGCGGGCTGCAGCGACGCCTTTTCCTGCTGCGCCAGACAACGCTCTGCCGCCGTCACGCGGATGGGCACCGGCGCTACGCCCGCAAAGACCATGCGAAGGACTTGCAGCCTGCCGCCTTCAAATAAAAAAGCATAGCAGAGGGAGATCTCCCCCTGGCGCAGGCAGCCGCTGCAAAAATCCCCGCTCATGGGCACTTCCAAGCAGGCAAGGGCTTCCTCTGGTTTCAGCTGCCGCCAGGGCTCTGCCTGGGAGAAGTAATCCTGGGCACGCAGCCTTCGCTGGCTGGTTTGAATCACTGTCTCCAGCATCAGCAGCGCGGCGCTGGCACTGCCTGCGGCCGCGCCAAAGCAGCTGCAGTTCCAACAGCGCGACGCCTCACGCAAAGCAGCTTGCTGGCCGCATGTTCCCTGCCCCTCCCCTAAGACGGGGGGCAAGACCACTCCCTCCCTATCAAACGTGCAGAAATCTCCGCCCGGTTCCAGGAAGGATTTGAGGCCATAGCTCAAATTGAGCTTTCGAGCCTCCTCCACGCCAAAGGGAATCTCTGCCAGCAGACTGTCCCAATCTCTCTGGGGAGACCTCTCCAGACAGAGCGCCTGATGGAAAGAGTAAGCTTGCTGCAAGTCCTCCAGGCACTTTTCCTCAAACAGCACGCCCATATATGACAAGTCATCCAAATACTCTCCCAGAGGGCCAGCCAGAGAAGCCGCCCGCTCCCCGTAGGGGGCCAGGACCTCCCCCGCCGGAACTGACTGGCAAACCACTACATGGTTCCCCATGCGCCGCAGATAATAGGCGGCCGTGAGATTTGCAAGGGTTGGCCGCTGCAAGGCGATCCACTTTTTGCTGTCCCCCGAAGGCTGGATGAAGAAGATCTCCGGGTGGCTGCTGATTGTCTTTCCCAGCCAATCCATCACCCGGTGGACTGCCACCGGCGCGCCCTCCCGGTTTCGGACACATGCCCCGGTACACTTGCCGCAGGCAAGGCAGACAGTGGCAGCCATGGGCAGGAATTTCATCAGGGTGCGCTGGGCTTCCAGTACCGAGCCCTCCCGCAAAAGCTGGAGGATGCCCGGCAGATCCACGCCTGCCGGACAGGCTTGGCAGCACAAGGGCTCTCCCAAGCGTTTACCTCCCAGCACAGAGCCCGTGCTGCAGGGATGTCCCATGACATGGCAGACACAGCCGCCGTCCTTTATACAGGGTTCATCCTGGCCGCAGCTGGGGCAGGAAACCCCTTGGCGCAAAAGGTCCTCCACCGTCTGGCCGGGGGACAGCAGCCCCATCCGGCAGTCCTGCTCCAGGGCTTCCGCCAAGGCTTTAGCCTCCTGGCACAGCAGGGGTGATTCCATCAGCTGGGAAACGGAGACCTCTCCCCCCAGCTCAATAGCCCCATCCAGGGGAGTGATACTTTTCTTCTTACACATACTTTTTCACCAAACGCCACCAGCGGAATTCCCCTTACGGCACCGGCTGATGGAAAGCCGCGCGGGGCAGCCGGCTGTTTGCCGGCCGCCCCGAACAGCATATTTCACTTTAGAATCCCAGGGACTGGAAAATCTGGGCCTTTACTTCTTGCAGCTTATAGCTGTTTTCCGTCATGGGGCAGGCGTCCTTCATGGCCGCCTTGAAAGCCTCTTCCGCCAGCGCGGGAGTGGGCTTCTTGCCCACGAGCACCTGCTCCGCGGCAGTCAGCCGCAGGGGCACCGGCGCAATGCCGCCAGCCACCAGCCGGGCATCCACAATGACGCCGTCCTCCTCTTTATACGCATAGGCCAACGCAGTGATAGCGAAATCAATGGCCTCGCGCAGGCGCATCTTCAGGTAGCCGGTGCGGTACCCGGGCATCTTGGGGATCTGAACCTCTGTGACCAGCTCGCCGGGCTCTAAAAGCTCCACAGAGTGCATGGCGCTGAAGAACGTAGAGGCGGGAATTGTCTTGCTGGTGGTGCAGATATCCGCATCCAGTGCCAGCATCACATTGGCCATGTCAGAAGCATTGACCGAATAGCAGCCGCAGTTCATGCAGCGGTGGGCTTCCGCAGCAGCCTCTTCCATGGTCAGGCTGGTGGAATCCTCCACATTCAGGCTGCGCTCCGCAACGGGGGTGTCCTTCTCCACAGCGCCCTTGGTGACAAAGATCCCTTCGGGGTCGTACTTCAGGAAGGAATGGCCGGCAGCGGGAGCCTCCATGGGATATCCCATATAGCGGCTCATGCTCTTGGCGGCGATGCCGCCATCGCGGATGGCCTTGATAGCCACAGAGGGGCCGGAAGCCGCGTCGCCGCCAGCGTAGATGCCAGGGGCGCGGGTATCCTTGTGTTCGCCCACCTCAATCAGGCCGCGGGCATTCTTCAGCTCTTCCTTGTACTTATCGCCCAGGAAATCAATGTCCACCTTTTGGCCAGTGGCCAGGATGATGCAGTCGGAGGTGAACACCCGGGTCTCATCGCCGTAAGTGGGGTTGAACCGGCCGTTCTCATCCCGGACGGAGACGCAGTTCATGCTCTCCAAGCCGGTGATGCTGCCGTCCTCAGCGGAAATGACCCGCTTCAAGCCCCAGCCGTTGTAGATCTCCACGCCCTCTTCCTCGGCGCGGGCGATCTCCTCGGCGGAGGCGGGCATTTCATCCCGCTGCTCCAAGCAGACCAGCTTAACCTTCTGGGCGCCCAGACGCACGGCGGTGAGGGCCACGTCCATGGCCACGTTGCCGCCGCCGCAGACCAGCACTTCCTTGCCGATCTGCTTGGTCATAAACTTCTTGACTTCTACCAGGAAGTTCAGGCCGAACTGGGTCAGGCTCTCGCCGTCGATGCCCAGGATGGGCTGCTTCCATGCGCCGGTATCCAGGAAAACCGTGTCGCTGGCAGCCTTGATTTCCTCCAGGGTGATGTCCTTGCCCACTTCCGTGTTGTTCTGAATGACAATGCCCATGCCGGTCAGGGCCGTGATCAGATCGCGGACATAGTGCTTGGGCAGGCGGTATTCCGGAATGCCGTACATCATCACGCCGCCAGCCTCTTCCATCTTTTCGTAGATGGTTACCTCGTGGCCCATCTTGCGCAGGTAATAGGCAGCGGTAAGGCCGGCAGGGCCGCCGCCCACAATGGACACCTTCTTGCCGGTGGAGATTTCGGGGGCTTTGTAGAACTTGCCGGCATTGGCCAAAATGTAGTCGCCCACAGCGCGCTCCACCGAATGGATGCTCACAGGGTCGCCGTGCTCACACTGGTTGCACACGGACTGGCAGGTGTGGGGGCAAACCCGAGAGGTAAGCATGGGCATGGGGTTGACCCGCATGATAATCTCAGCGGCGGCGTCCCAATCGTTCTCACGGATCTTCTCCATATAGGCGGGGATATCCGTGCCGGCGGGGCACTCCGCAGAGCAGGCGTTGTGATGGGTCTTCATACCGCCCATGATGGAGTGGTACTGGTTGCGGCCCTGAATGGCGTAGCACTGGTCGCCCCCCTTGCGGGCGCACAGGAGCCGTCCGCCCACGGAATCGGGATAGCGGTAGTACCAGCAGCGCACATCCTGGCACAGGTTGCCGCCCAAGGTGGCGGTATTGCGGATGATGGGGGTGGCCACACTGTGGGCAGCCTGCGCAACCGCTTTCAGCTCCCCTGCAAAGGCGCTGTCAGACTCCACCTCGGAAAGAGTGGTTAGAGCGCCCACCGCCACCTTGTCCCCCTGGTCCAGAACATAGGACGCATTGGGAATGGTCTTCAGGTTGACCATCAGGTCGGGGGACTCCGGGAGGATGTTCTTCTTCAAAGTGCCCAAAAGGTCGGTGCCGCCGGCAATGGGCTGACCGCGTTTGGAGCTCTTCAATTCCTGCGTGGCCTGCTCAAAGCTGGCCGCGTTGAGATGTTCAAAATTTTTCATTCTCCAAGACCTCCTTTGGCCTTCCCCATGGCATTCAGAATCCTATCCGGGGTGGCGGGATACTGGTTGATTTCTGCGCCGCCAATGGCATTTTCCACTGCCATCATCACAGCGGCAGGGCCGGCAGCGCCGGTGATTTCGCCAATGCCGATAGCGCCAAAGGGGTTCGCCGTGGGCCACCGGGACTCGAGAATGGCCGTGTCAAACTTAGGCAGCTCGTTGAAAGGCCGCCACTTGTAATCAATCATATTGTGAGTCATCACGCGGCCGATGGTGGGGTCGAGCACCAGCTCTTCCAGATGGCCGGTGTCCATACCGGCAGATCCCAGGCCGCCCTCAAACTGCATCTTCAGCTCCAAGGGGTTGATAATCTGTCCCACGTCCGAAGCGCTCAGGCAGTCGGTAATCTTGGCAAGGCCGGTCTCCAGGTCCACTTCCACCTCGACAAAATTCATAACACAGTTGTTGTGGTTAAAGTCGCCCTTTACCACACCCTGGCCGGTAATGGAATAATACATGGGGCAAATGGCGATCCAGGGCACGCACACAGAGGGGTCGTCCTTGCGGAACACCATCATATCCTTGGTGTCCAGGTCCTCCGGCTGGCAGCCCAGCTTCTCAGCGGCCTCTTCCAGCAGCTTCTGGCGGGCGGCCTTTGCAGCGGAGCCCACGGCGCCGCCGGCGGTAATGGTCTCGCGGGAACCGGCCGCGCCAAAGTCAGCGGGGTCGGTGCGGGTATCGGAGGAGTTGATGGTCACATTCTCCAGGGGCACGTTCAAAATTTCCGCGGCAATCTTCGCCAAGGCCAGACGCTGGCCGTTGCCGAACTGGGACACCGCGCAGTGCACCATGACCTGGTCGTTCTCCAGGCGGACATAGGCAAAGGTCTCATCACTCTGGGGGTCGCCGCTGCTGTGGAGGCTGAAGCCCACGCCATAGGCCTTGTTGCCCTCTACGCGGGAGGGAACGCCCCAGCCCTTCCAGCGGTCGAACCAATGGAACTTTTCAGCCGCCACGTCAAAGCACTTGTCATAGTTGATGACGGGGTTGCTGTACTTATGGCCGGTACGCCAGTAATACTGGTCGCCAGCCTGGCAGAAGTTCTTTTTATAGAAGGTGACCGGGTCCATGTCAATCTGCTTCAGGGCCCGGTTGAGCAGGTGCAGCACACAGGCCTTCAGCTCTTGGCCGCCGAAGCCGCGGGCGATGCCCACAGGGATCTTGTTGGAGCAAACCACCTTGGAGACCAGGTCCCAGTTGGGGCATTTGTTCAGGGCGATATGGGTCTCGCCCAGGCCCTCAGCCACCTGGCCCTGGGTCAGCTCGGAACCGGCGCCAGTGCCCACCAGCCAGTCGCCCTGCAGGGCCTTGATCTGGCCATCCTTGGTAATGCCGATCTTGCCAATGAATTTGTTATCCAAACGGCGCTCGTAGAACAGCAGGTGTTCTTCTTTCGTCAAGGCATATTTCACGGTGCAGCCGGTCACCTTAGCCAAGGCCACTGTGAGCATGGTGATGTAGCCCAGAGCGTCCTTGTTGCCATAGCTGCCACCCACGTTGGGGGTGGTGACGTTGATGTGGGCGCCGATGGTAAAGGCCAGCGGGCGGCACACCATGTTGGGGCCCTGCGAGGAAGCCCACACGTTCACATGGCCTTCATCCTCCCAGCCGGCAGCCACAAAGGGGCTCTCCGGAGCGCCGGGGAAGGTCCAAGTATAGGCAACCTTGCCTTCCACCACCACATCACTCTCTGCAAAACCCTTGGCCACGTCGCCTTCCTGGATCTTGTAGAAGGGCGGGTCGTCTCCCTCAAACCAGCTCCCGGGAGGCAGGCAGTTGTGGTCGTAGTGATAGCCTTTGGACTCAATATTGTCCTCCGCGCGGTAGACTTCGGGGGCGCCGTCCTTGATGGCGTCCTCCACGTCGTAGACAGGGGTCAGCTCTTTGTACTCCACCTTGATGAGCTCCAGGGCCTCTTCCGCGATCTGGGGAGTCTCGGCGGCCACAGCGGCCACGGGGTCTCCCACAAAGCGCAGGTGCTGGCTCATCACAGGGCGATGGGAGGGCACGCCGGTCTTCCAATCGGGAGCGTTCTTATAGGTCATCACGCCGATGACGCCGGGCAGTTTCTCCGCCTCGGAGGTGTCGATGGACACGATCTCCGCATGGGGATAGGGGCTGTGCAGCACCTTGGCGTATTTGCAGTTTTTAATGGGCAGGTCGTCGCAATAGAGGGCCTTGCCGGTTACAATCGCACGGCCATCCTGACGGCGGCGCACTTTGCCGATATGCCGGAATTCGCTCATGCCTGATCTCCTCCCTTAATGATAGATTGGACGGCTTCAATCACCTGGTAATGGCTGATGCAGCGGCAGAAATTTCCGCTGAGCGCTTCCTTGATCTCCTCTTCGGTGGGAGAGGGGTTCTGATTCAGCAAGGACTTTACCGCGATGATGATGCCAGGAGTGCAGAAGCCGCATTGGAACGCACTGTGCTCCAAAAAGGCCTCTTGAATGGGATCGAGCTCACCTGTGACAGGGTCGCTCAGGCCTTCGATCGTAGTGATCTCCTTGCCCTCACATTCCACCGTCAGGGTCACGCAGGAAGCGACCGCCTTGCCGTCCATCAGCACAGCGCAGCAGCCGCAGGCCCCCTCCCCACAGGAAAGCTTCGTGCCGGTCAGGCCGAGGCGCTCCCTCAGCGTTTCCAGCAGCGTTTCGGATTCCGGGATCTGTCCCAGTTTCCGTCCAATGGAAAACTCATAGGTCTTCCCATTGATATGTAGCGTCAGCTCCTTGCTCATCCAACATTGCTCCTTTCTCTTGAGTGGCCGGATCGCAGCCAATGGAAAGAGGCCGCGCCAGTTTGCAAGCACCGGCTTTTCTTACGAAAACCGCAGCCTATCCCATTGGATAACTAGTGTTATTTTACCATGAGCCATCCCTCAGGCTGTACACATGGATAGTATCATTCCAAAGAATTTTTCGTCTCTCTATAAGCAAGAAAAATGTCTGAAACCGTCTACTGATGACTTGCCTTTTTAGTAATTATGTGTTATAATGATTAATTGCAGTATTATGCCTTCTTTCGGCGTTTCTTTTTGGAAAGGTACGCCGAAGGGGGCCGCAATAAAAGGTGTTACAAATCAAGGAGTGACTGTTGTGAACAGTATTCACTTTTTTGTAGAGGGCTCTCTGCGCAAATACCGCCCTCTGTTTGAAAGCGTCTGTCCCGCTCCCATGATGGTCCCCAAAGGGCAAAACCTCTGCACGCAGTGCTACACCCACGGCTGGCTTTACTATATTTTGGATGGACTGGCAAAAGTCTACATCTCTACCAGCGACGGCAACGAGCAGATCATCGACTTTATGAAGCAGGACACTTTGATCGGGATGGACTGTATCGACGATGAAAACAAATCGGTGGTCAGCATCACCAGCGTGGTGGACATGCATGTGCTGCCCTTCACCGCCGATATTTTGAAAAAGCTCATCCTGCAAAACCCCCAGCTGGGCTATGACTTGGTGGTTTACTACGGCGAGGTCCTGCGGGAGGTGGCGTTCATGGTGGGAAGCCTGGGCCACTCCGATCAAATGCTGCGGCTCACCACGTTTCTGCTGCTGCTTTTGGACACTCCCGAGTACCGGGAAACGGGGAAGATTCTATTGACTCAGCAGGAGGTGGCTTCCTTTATCAATGTCTCACGGGCGCAACTCGCCAAGATGTACGGCCAGCTGCGCAAAGAGGGGATTATCGACACGGGCAACCGCTTCGTCACTGTTTTGGATGAAAAAAAGCTGCAAGCCTATCAAAAGCTGTAAGCGCGCAGTGCCCTTATCAGAAGCTGGGGCAAAAATAACACAGAAGGGGCGCCCTCTCCAGAGCGCCCCTTCTGTGTTATTTTTCTCTCAGTTGTCCTTTGAGTGGCGCTCCCCCACCTGGAAGTCACTGGAGTGCTGGAACATATACAGCACCGTCAAAGGCTGCTGGCCGGTGAGCTTCTGGAAATCATCAGTCCATACATCCATCTTGCCCTCGCGGATCGCCTGCCCGAAAGTCACCATGCCATCGGAGGAATACGGGGCCTCGCTGCCCTTTTCAAAGTGCCCGTCCGTAGTGCGGGGCACCCCCATGGCGTCGAACACCTGGTAGTTCTCCTCGTCGGTGATCTCCTGGTAGGTGATATGGTTTCCGGTGCCCTGGTTGCCGTACTCGATAAATTGAGAAATCGTCATCAGTTCCGGCCCGTTGATGTTCAGGGTGGCGTGGTCATACCCGGCGCCCCGGTGCAGGGCGTAAGCCACCGCCTTGGCGCAGTCCTTTCGGGAGATGTAGGCCATCTTGCCGTCGCCCTGGTTGTTCTTCAGCACGCCGTCCAGCTTTACATAGGTGAAGTAGTTGGTAATCATGGCCTCGGCGTACTGGGAGTTCCGCAGGAAGATGTAATCCAGGCCGGAAGCCTTGATATAGTTCTCGGTGTAGATGTGGTCCTTTTTCTCCACGCTGGGGTTGGTTTCGTCCCCGGCGTTGACCAGGGAGGTATAAATCACCTGCTTCACCCCAGCCGCTTTGGCCGCGTCCACCACGTTCTTGTGGGCGTTTTGCCGCTTTGCGCCCACAAAGGGCATGGAGATCAGCGCCAGCCGCTCGGCGCCGGTGAAAGCTTCCTTCAAGCCCTCAGAAAAATTGAAGTTGGTGACGCGGGTTTCCACGCCGCGCTCCGCGAACTTTTTCAGCGCCTCTTCGCTGTAACCGCAGAAAATCAAATTCTCCGCCGGCTCCAGTTCCAGCAGGTACTCCGCCGCCTGGCTGCCCAGGTTGCCGTCCACGCCTGTCAATAACAGTTCAACCATATGGCGGTAAAGACCACCCTGCTCCATTAGCTCCTGCGGGATCCCCTTTTGCGCCACGCGGCCTTCCTCCAGGACCACGATTTGGTCAGCCCCAGCCACCGTGCGCATCCGGTGGGCGATAACCAGAACGGTTTTACCCCGGAGCAGCTGGGACAAAGCGGCTTGCACGGCGCTTTCGTTCTCCCCATCCAGGCTGGCGGTGGATTTTCCCCCTCCAGAGGGGCCGATAAGAGCCGTAACCTGGCCCTGGGTCCGGCTGTCTTGACATCCGCCCCGTTTTTCTACTACAATGAAGAAAAGGAGGGACAATGCATGTACAATCCCCAGCTAGACACATTTATCTCTGTGGTGGAAGCGGGCAGCTTCAACAAAGCGGCAGAGCGGCTGTTTATCTCGCCTCCCGCGGTGATCAAGCAAGTCAACCTGCTGGAAGAAAATCTGGACCTGCAGCTCTTCATCCGCACCCACCGGGGACTACAGCTGACGCAAGCCGGAAAGTCCCTCTATCAGGACGCAAAATATATCATCCAATACTGCAAAGACTCCGTCACCCGGGCCAAAAACGCTATGGAAGAGACGGACCATATCATCCGCATCGGCACGTCCATCATGACCCCCGCGCAGTTTTTGGTGGACCTGTGGCCCAAGATCCGGGAGACCTGCCCCAACGTGAAGTTCCAGCTGGTGCCCTATGAGAACACACCGGAGAACGCCAGGGAAATTTTGGGAAATATGGGGCAGACCATCGACGTGGTGGCGGGCGTGTTTGACGAAACCATGCTGAACCTGCGCCGCTGCGCCGGCCTGGAGCTGACCAAAGAGCCAATCTGCGTCGCGGTATCCATCCACCATCCCTTGGCCCAGAAGGAACAGCTGACCGTGCAGGACCTCTATGGGGAAAAGCTCTTGCTGATGCACCGGGATTGGAGCCACTATGTGGATCAGCTTCGGGACGACTTGTGGAAGAACCACCCCCAAATCCAAATTGTGGATTTTGATTTCTATGATGTGGGGGTGTTCAACCGGTGTGAAAACAACAACTACCTGCTGATGGCCGTGGAGAATTGGGGGTATGTCCACCCGCTGCTAAAAATTCTGCCCGTGGACTGGGGCTACACCATCCCCTTTGGACTGCTCCACGCGCCAAAGCCCACCCCGGAGATTCAGCGGTTTTTAAAAGCTGTCCAACAGGCCGTGAACCCTGGCTGATAACCTTCGGCTTTATACCTGGTAACGAAGAGAGACTTCTGCGGAAGTCTCTCTTGTTTTATAATGAGGGCAAGAAAGAGAAGGACAGTGGGAACCATGAAAATCGCGGCGGCATTGGCGGCCCTGGGGCTAGCGCTCCTCACCGGGTGCGCCCCGGCGGAGAGCGCTCTCAGCCAAGTGGAGCCCATCACGCAGGGGGAAAACGGGGCGCAAGCTTCAGAAGAAAGAGAGGAATCTTCCATGGTGAGAGAGCGGCCCCTTCACCGCGGACACCCCCATAGAGGACGTGCAAAGCTGGATTGATGAGTTGGGGCTGTAATAACCCAAGGGTTTCTACCGCATAACCAATGGAAACTTCCGCTCTCTCCCCGGAGGGAGTATAGTATAATTACAGAAAAAAAGCGGCACTGCAACCATGGAAAGGATGGCAATTGGTATGAAATTCGCAACCTTAAACAATGGCCTGAGCATGCCCATGGCGGGCATCGGCACCTTCTTGCTGACCCCCGACGAGGCGGAGGCCTCGGTGCTGGCGGCGTTGGAGGACGGCTACCGGCTCATCGACACCGCCAACGCCTACGTCAACGAAAAGGCTGTGGGCCGGGCCATGAAGAAGTCCGGCCTGAAGCGGGAGGAAATTTTCCTGGAGACCAAGCTGTGGCCCTCCTTCTACGAGGACGACAACGCCGTGGACAAGACCCTGGAGCGGCTGGGCACCGAGTATATCGACCTGCTGCTGATACACCAGCCCGCGGGCAACTATGTGGCGGGCTACCGGCAGATGGAGAAGGCCTACAAGGAGGGCAAGGTAAAGGCCATTGGCCTTTCCAACTTCAATCAGGCGCAGATTGAGGAAATTCTGGGTCTGTGCCAGGTGAAGCCCGCCGTGCTGCAAACCGAGGTTCACCCCTACTTCCAGGAGCAGGAGCTAAAGTCGTTCCTCAGCAAAGAGGGCATGGTCATCCAGGCCTGGTACCCCCTGGGCCACGGGGACAAGGCGCTGCTGGAGGAGCCTCTGTTCACGGAGCTGGGAAAGAAGTACGGCAAGACCAACGCCCAGATTATCCTGCGGTGGCACATTCAGGACGGGAACATCGTCATCCCCGGCTCCAAGAACCCGGCCCACATCAAGGATAACTTCGACCTGTTTGACTTCTCTTTCACGGAGGAGGAAATGGAAAAAATCGCCGCTCTGGACAAGAACACCCGCTACTATTACAGCACCCCTGAAATGCTGAAAAAGTACGCGGAGATTGTGCCCGATGTGGACGGCCAGAAATGAGATTCAAGGAAACGGGGGGTGCATCCGCACCCCGCTTTCCCTATTAAAAAGGAGTGTATCGCGATGCGCAAAAACTTTGGTGTGAAATCTTGGTTCTATCCCCAGCCGGTGCTGATCATCGCCACTTATGACAAGAACGGCAGCCCTGACGCCATGAACGCCGCCTGGGGCGGCCTGTATGACGGGAACAAGGTGGAGCTGTGCCTGAGCGCCGGCCACAAGACCACCAAGAACATCCGGGCTACCGGGGCCTTTACCGTCAGCTTTGCCGACGCCGCCAACCTGGTGGCTAGCGACTATGTGGGTTTGGCCTCCGCCAACACCGAGCCCAAGAAGATGGAGAAGTCTGGCTTCCACCTGACCAAGAGCCAGTTTGTCAACGCTCCCCTCATCGACGAGCTGCCTGTGGCCATGGAGTGCAAGCTGGTGAAAATCAGCGAGGACGGCAACGTCATCGGGGAGATTGTCAATGTGTCCGCCGACGAGAGCGTGCTGGGCGAGGACGGGAACATTGACTTTTCCAAGTTCCGGCCCATCTCCTTCGAGCCGGTCCACAACGGCTACCATGTGCTGGGCCAGCGTGTGGGCAACGCCTTCCAGGACGGGGCGGCGCTGAAATGAGCGGGATGTTTGTAGTCTGCCACATGCTGGCGTCCCTGGACGGGAAGATTGACGGCGCCTTTTTCGGGGCTGTAGAGGCGGCTCCTGCCTCCCGGGCTTATGGGGAGCTGCGAAAGTACTACGGCTGCCAGGCCACGCTGTACGGCACCACCACCATGCTGGGGGGCTATGCTGACGGAAAAGCGGGAAGCCTTTCCCCTATCTCCACTCCCCTGCCCCGGGAGGACTGGGTCAATGTAAAGGGCCGGGATATGGACAATTTTGTTGTGTCTGTGGACCCGAAAGGGGAACTGGCCTTCTCCTCCCACATTTCTGAGAAGAAGGGCCGGGAGCCAGCCCACATCATTGAAGCTCTGACAGAGCAGGCCGCTCCAAAGTACTTGGCTTACCTGCGTGAAAAGGACGTTTCCTATGTATTTGCCGGGAAAGAGGCCCTGGACTGCGGACTGCTGCTCCAAAAGCTCCACAACCGGTTTGGCATTGAAAGGCTGATGGTGGCAGGGGGCGGCGTGATGAACTGGTCGTTCCTGTCGGAAGGGCTGCTGGATGAAATCAGCCTGGTGGTTGCCCCCGTAGCGGACGGCAGCAACACGGCGGTGTCCATCTTTGAGCAGGCGCCTTTCCTGCCGGGGCACAGTCCGGTGGGGCTCACCTTACAACAGAGCAAGGTGCTGGAAGGGAAAACAGGAATGATTCACTACAGCTTTCTATAAAAAAGACAAAGAAAGGGGCCGGGAACAGTTGTATTTCCAGCCCCTTTCCGCTATACTGGAGACAGTTCTTAGCATGGGAGGGCTGGTATGGATACCCAGGTTACGTTCGGCATCATCGCAGGCTGCGTGGCGCTGGCGGCGGTTTTGGTGCTGCTTTCACTCCACATCCTGCGGCGGGAGCCGAAAGATTTGCGGGAACGCTGGAAAAACGGCGAGATTTTGCTTTTGACTTTTGAGCAGATCATGGCCCTGTACAACGCCGCCCCGGAAAAGTGGGACATGCAGGTGGACGGCCCCACCTACTATCCCCATGGGAAGGAACGGGACGGCCTATTGGTTTTCATGCTGCCCAAAGAACGGAAGCGCTACCGGCAGTGGTTCGACTGGCGGCTCTCCCACGGGGAGGACGCCGGCCGGTTCCAGATGACGGCCAAGGCGCTGCTCTCCATGCAGGGGGACT
This sequence comes from uncultured Oscillospiraceae bacterium, assembly GCA_900543555.1. GTDB lineage: Bacteria > Bacillota > Clostridia > Oscillospirales > Acutalibacteraceae > Acutalibacter > Acutalibacter stercoravium. The sequence goes on from UQRL01000005.1 coordinate 45,480, forward strand.
TAGAGGGCCATCTTCAAAAATTGGAGGCGGCTAACCAAAAGGCACTTCAGGAATCTGTTGAGGCCGTACAGCGCATTTTGGAGAAACAGCAGCAAGAAGGGGGGCGCGGAAACCGGCGAATATGAAAGGCCCGTTCACATTACAGTTCCGAAACAGGAAGAAAGAGCAGGTGTTATGTAATGGAATTTCTGTTGCCCTACCTCCCCGTTATCATCCCGATTCTGGTAATTCTCATTATTTTGCTTATGGGCTATGTAAAGGCCCCACCGGACCAGGCGTATATCATCTCCGGCCTACGGAAAAACAGCCGCATCCTCATTGGGCAGGCGGGCATCCGCATCCCCTTTTTGGAGCGGCTGGATAAGCTGTATCTGGGCCAGATGACGGTGGACATCAAGACGGAGCAGTCCGTCCCCACCAACGATTTCATCAACGTATCCGTGGACGCTGTGGCCAAAGTGCGCATCTCCCCAGAGGAGAACGGCATCCGGCTGGCGGCGAAAAACTTTCTGAACAAGAAAGGCAATGACATCGCCATGGATTTGAAGGATTCCCTCCAGGGCAACATGCGGGAGATCATCGGCACGCTGACGCTGGAGAAAATCAACACCGACCGGGATTCCTTCTCCGACCAGGTGATGCAGAAGGCCTCTCGAGACATGGAGAAGCTGGGCATTGAGATCCTCTCCTGCAACATTCAGAACGTCCAGGATGAAAACGGCCTGATTCAGGATCTGGGTGCGGAGAACACATCCCTCATCAAAAAGAACGCTGCCATTGCCAAGGCCCAGGCGGACCGGGACGTGGCCATCGCCCAGGCAAACGCCGACAAAGCCGCCAACGACGCCAAGGTGGAATCCCAAACCCAGATTGCCCAGAAGCAGAACGAACTGGAAATCAAGCGGGCAGAGCTGAAAATCACCGCCGACACCAAGAAGGCCGAGGCGGAGGCCGCCTATGAGATTCAAAACCAGGCCCAGCAGAAGATCATCGGCACCGCCACGGTGGACGCGGAAATCGCCAAGACCGCCCGGGAAGCCGAGCTGAAAAAGCAAGAGGTAGAGGTGGCCAAGCAGGCCCTGGACGCGGAGATCCGGGCCAAGGCGGACGCCGACCGCTACCGGAAAGAGCAGGAGGCCCAGGCCGCCCTCTTCCAGCGGCAAAAGGACGCGGAGGCCAAGCGCTACGAGCAGGAGCAGGAAGCGGAAGCTGTGAAAAAGCAGGCGGAGGCCAGCCGCTTCGCCAAGGAGCAGGAGGCCGCCGGTATCTCCGCTGTGGGTAAGGCAGAGGCCGCGGCCATCCAGGCCAAGGCGCTGGCAGAGGCAGAAGGCATTGACAAGAAGGCCGAGGCCATGAAGAAATACGGCCAGGCCGCCGTCATTGAGATGGTGATGAACGCCCTGCCGGAGATTGCCAAGAATGTGGCCCAGCCCCTCTCTAAGGTGGACAAGATTACCATGTATGGCGAGGGCAACAGCGCCAAGCTGCTGCAGGATATCATCAACGGCACCACCCAGGTTTCTGAGGGCATTGCCCAGGGCATGGGCATCGACATCAAGGCGCTGCTCTCCGGCATGATTGGCGGGAAAGTTGCCGCGGAACATCAGGAGGCCCCCGCTCCGGCTGCCCCTCCTGTGGAAGCGGCTCCCGAGGAACCTTCCAAGGATGCGCAAGAATCTGAAAAAGCCGAATAAGAACTAGGAAGAAAGGGACACAGGCGGGAAGCTAGTGTCCCTTTTTCACCGCTCTTTGTGGCCCCCTTTCTTAAGAGCCATCCCAGTAAGGCGCGCCTCTCTCCCACAGCCTCTCGCGCCGCCTCCACTATCCCTTTGGGAACCTGGAACCGCGGAGCTCTTTTATAACCAAAACACAAAAATTTTCGCTTCCCTATCGCATTTTGGCACGATATTTGCTATAATATAGGCAATGAAATGCCAGGGAGGGGTCCCGCAACCAAAGCGCACGCTAAAAAACGGCAAGCAGGCTCTTCACGGATTGCGCCACTGCGAAACCCGTGGGGACGGCATCGCTCCCACAGGCAGAGATTCAGGAAAGGACGACATGCTATGACACGGAAAAAAGCAGATTCCGCAAACAAGAAACCAACCCCCAAAAAAGCTACACCCCCTGTTGCTGAAAAGGCGGCTCCCGCCACTGTGAAGAAGGAGGCCGCCCCCAAGAAGGCCGCTCCTGTGGAGGAAAAGGCGGCTCCCGCCGCTGCGAAGAAGGAGGCCGCCCCCAAGAAGGCCGCCCCTGTGGAGGAAAAGGCGGCTCCCGCCGCGGAAGCGCCTGCCCCTGTGGAGGTGATGACCCACCAGCCCCGGCGCAGCGTAGCCTTCATCGGCTCGGAGTGCTACCCCTTTGTCAAAACAGGCGGCTTGGGCGATGTCATGTACGCATTGCCTCGGGAACTGGTCCGGCTGAACTGCGACGTTCGGGTGATTCTCCCCCGCTACGCCTGCATCCCGAAGGAATATCAGGATAAGATGGTCTACCGGGGTGAGTTCTACATGGATCTGGGCAGGACCGGCCGGAATTACTATGTGGGGATCATGGAATACATCCACGATGGAGTGGTGTACGACTTTATCGACAACCAGGAGTTCTTCTCTACCGGGAACCCCTATATCAATCTGGTAGATGACATTCCAAAATACTGCTTCTTCAGCAAGGCTGCCCTGGCCGCGCTGAACTACATGAACTGGATTCCCGACATTGTCCACTGCCACGACTGGCAGGCGGCCCTGGTGCCGGTTTTCCTGAAGACGCTGTTCCAAAGCTCCCCTGTGGGAAAGACAAAATCCATTCTCACAATTCACAATTTGCGGTTCCAAGGGATTTACAACATTTCCACCATTCAGTATTGGACCGGCCTGCCGGATTCCGTTTTCGTTATGGGCGCTTTGAAGCAAGGCTATGAGGACGCCAACATGCTGAAGGGCGGCCTGGCCTATGCCGACCGGATCACCACGGTCAGCGGCACCTATGCCCAGGAGATTCAGACGAAGGAATATGGCGAGGGCTTGGAAAACCATCTGTGGTATCACAGCCAGAAGCTGCGTGGCATTGTCAACGGCATCGACTACGGAATGTGGAACCCGGAAACCGACCCTGCCTTGGTTGAAAACTACAGCCTGGGAAATGTGCTGGACCACAAGATGGCCAACAAACTGGCCCTGCAAAAGGAACTGGGCTTAGAAGAGGACGAAGGCAAATTTGTCATTGGACTGATCTCCCGCCTGACCAACCAAAAGGGGTTGGATTTGGTCAGCGCCGTCATTCCCCAGGTAATGGACGGAAACACCCAAGTGGTCATTTTGGGAACCGGCGACAGGGAATTTGAGGATACTTTCCGGTATTATGAGGGAGCCTATAAGGGGCAATTCGCCGCTTGCATCCAGTATGATGAATCACGGGCCCACCGGATTTATGCCGGCGCGGACGCATTGCTGGTGCCCTCCCGCTTTGAACCCTGCGGCCTGACCCAGCTCAATGCCATGCACTACGGCACCCTGCCCATTGTCCGGGAGACAGGCGGTTTGAAGGATACTGTAGAGCCCTATAACGACTTCACCGGGAGCGGCAACGGCTTCACCTTCGACCGGTACGAGTCCGGCCTGCTGCTGGACGCCATCAACCGGGCAAAGACCTTGTATTTCACCAACCGCTACCACTGGGACGAGGTGGTTCAGCGGGACATGGACAAGGACGTCTCCTGGGAGAACTCTGCCAAGCAGTACAAAGAGCTGTATCTGGAGCTGACCCAGTGGTAAAAGAGAGCAAAGTTTTTCTTAGTTAGTTGGAATCAAAGATAAATTTAGACTACCTGTTATTTTTCAAATGCCGCCAAAGCCTGTGTCTCAGGTTTTGGCGGCATTTCTTTTCAGAGAAGTCCTTTGCCGCACCCCTGTTGCCCAAAGCGGCATAGGAGCAATCCTTCCCCATCGTGTTGAACAGCGGGAGGCCCCACCAGACACCCAATTCCGCATTTCCCGCACTGGTGCAAAAAGAAACCACAAAAAAGCAACGGAGACCCCCAAGGAGTCCCCGTTGCTGCAAAAGGAGTGTTGTACGCAATTATGAAATAAAACTCTGATCAAACTGGGCCAGAATGCTGGCTGCCTGGGCACGGATAGTGCTGCCCTTGGGGTCAATGGTGCCATTCTCATGGCCGTTGATCAGGCCCTTGCCGTTGGCCCAGCTCAGGGCAGTCTCCGCCCAGCTGCTGATGCTGCCAGCGTCCGGGAACTGGGTCAAATCGCCATTGGCGGTCAAATCGTAGCCCTTGTACTGGGCGTAGTTATACAGCATCTGGGCGAACTGTTCCCGGGTTACATTGCTGTCCGGGTCGTACAGGTTGCCGCCGATACCGGCAACCACCTCGTTTTCAGCGGCCCAGGTGATGGCGTCCACAGCCCAATGGCTGGAAGCCACGTCACTGAAAGCAGAGTCGCCGGTCACAGCGGGCTTGCCTTCCAGATTGTAGAACAACTGGGCAGCCATAGCCCGGTCCAGCAGCATGCCAGGCTCAAAGGTGGTCTCGCTGGTGCCGGCCATGATGCCATTCTCGTACACATAGGCCACAGCGTCATAGAACCAGTCCTCCCCTTCCGTCACGTCCGTGAAGGGCCAGGTAGGCTCTTCGGGTTCGGAGGGGGTGCCTCCACCGCCGCCGGGAGTTACCGGCGCCTCATATTTGGTCCAGCTGATGGCAAAGGGCGACAGGCTGTTTACATGGAAGTGCAGGCCGTCGGACTGGTTGGTATGTGTAACGCTCTCCGTCTCTCCCTCTTGCCCCGCAGTGGTAAGCATGTGGATAATGGTAAAGGTGTCGCGCTCGTCTGTGCCCGTGGGATACCGTCAGGGTGTTCTGGTAGGGATTGGTCATGCCGTAGGCTGCCATGTTGCCCCGAGTAACTTCCTCTCCGTTCACCGTCCACTTGGAAACCATGTGCTTCTCCTCTGGCGCGGCGGTGAAGACCAGCTTGCTGCCGCCCCAAACTTGTGCGGTTTGGCCGGGTTCCAACGTCAGAGCTTCTCCGTTGCTGGTTACAGCCAGGCTGCCGTTTGCCTGTGCCTGATAGCCCACGGTGTAAGAGATGGACGCGGAAAAGACCGCAGTGACATTATGCGGTTCCGTCACATTGGTTAAAGTGAAGGAAGTCTGGTTTGCGGTACCCTCCTGGGTCTCGCCATCCACCTGCCATCCGCTGATAAAGTAATAGGGATTGGCCTTGGCTGTGAAGGTGATACTCTCTCCATAAGCCACGCTGGCCGGAGCACTCTCGTACCCCTCCGCGTTGATGGTGCCGGCCTTTTCATCACTTACCGCGTAGGTCACCGCGTAGTGACTGGGCACAAAGACAGCGGAAATGGTGGTCTCCCCTTCAATTGTGACGGTGTGGGTCAGGCTGCGGGAGTCCGTTGTGTCACCGTTTACAATCCAGCCGGTCAGGATGTAATTCTCCTGGGGAACTGCGGTGAAAGTGACCTGCGTGCCTCCCGTGACGGAGCTCAAATCTTGATCTGCCGAAATCGTTCCGTATGCAGGCTGGCCGATGGTGACCGAATAGCTTCCCCGGCCGAAGACCGCCTCAATTTCATACTCGTTCACCGGAGGATCTTGAGCCAACCCATTGGGCACAACCCAGGTCAGGGAAGCGCCGTTGTTCCCTTCCGCCGGAACCTTCTCGCCGTTCACCGTCCATTCTGTAAGGACGTAGCCTTCGCCAGCCTCTGCTGTGAAGGTGACCTCTGTGCCACCGCGGATGGCGGCGCTGCCGCCCGTATACCCACTGGCGTTGACTGTACCGTTGCTGCCACCCCAAGAAACAGGGTATTCCACTTGCTGGAAGGTCACCGAGATGGCTGCCCCCGCCCCATCAGCAGGAGCTGTGTAGGTGTAGGACAGGGCGCTCTCACCGGGCACTTCCACCCCATTGACCGACCAGCTGGCCACTTCGTAACCGGCGTCGGGCTGCGCCGTAATCACTACTTGGGCATTGGGCGCCAGCGTAAATCCTTCTTCGATATTCTCCAGCTGTTCACTGTCCGACACCATGGCGCTGGTGATTCGCCCTCCACTGCCAGCGGAAACTGTAATGCGGTCGCCAATCTCCACAAACTGTACGGAGATCTCGGTATCCTCCGCTATATTCTCCAGTGTCAGACTTGTACCAAGCTCGGTGACGCCGCCGGTTGTCTGTACCACATCCCCGTTAACGCGCCACTCTTGCACCCGATACCCGCTGTTGGGTACAGCTGTCAGGGCAACCACAGAGCCCTCGTGCAGTTTTTCCCCGCTCGTGAAGCTGGGTTTGCTGTAACCCTCCATATTTTTGCGGGATGCGCTGGCGCTCAGGGTGCCGTTTGTGCCGCCCTCTGACCCGCCGTTGGTATCCACCACGGAGTAGGTGACGGCATACGTCTCAAGCGCTTCCCATTTGGGCTCGATGGACTGGTCTTCCTGCACATTGCCAATGGTATAGGTCATGCTGTCGGTGGTGGTGCCGGAACCGTCGGTGTAGGCCAAATCCCCCACACCCATTGCGCCTGTATCCACCACATAGCCGGTGGTGGGCGCCAGCGTGACAGAAATCTCCGTTCCGAAATCCACATAGCTGCCCGTAGATAGCTCCACGGAGCTTCCATCCACTGTGCCGGTGGCGGTGACCGTGCCCCCAACCGCAGATCCAATTGTCACGGTGGGCTTTGCCAGGAAAGTGGCAGTGGCAGAGATGTCCGCTGTGACATTCTCAACCGCCAAATCTTTGCTGCCATTGGTCCTATCGCTGTTCACAGATTTGTCGTTGATGGTATTCACCACATACCCATTTTGGGGATCAGCAGTGATGGTGATTGCAGTGCCGTTGTCCACATAGCCGCCGTTTGCAACTACTGTATCCGCAACGCCGTTCACCGTACCCTTGACGGTCACACTGCCGCCGGAAACATCCTCTGCGATGTTCACCGTTGGTTTTTTGGCGATGGTCGCCGTGACTTCCGTATCCGCCGTAAGGCTCTCCAGACGGGCGGTGGTTCCATCACTGTCCACGTTCCCGCTCCAGTTCACCACATAATAGGCATTGTTCAGAGTCAGGGTAAAGTCCACCGCCACATAGGCGGGCTGGTCCGACCCACTTGTAAGTGCCACACCGTTGCTGACTGCCGTGAGAGACGCATTGGCCTCCTCCGGGAGCTCTCCTTCGCTCATCTGAACCTTCCACGAGAGGGAGAAGTTCTGGGCGGTTGCTACCACAGCACGGATATACAGGTGTTCATCCTCAGGGTTGTAAACCGTCAAAGTGTCCTGGCCGCCGGAGCCGGCAATTGTAGTCCAGTCCACTCCATCTGTGCTGGACTGCCACTCCCGCACTGTGTTGTTGTCACTGGAGGTAAGGTGTGCCGTAAAAATCAGGCTGGTATCCCGCCGCACTGTGTAGGTGCCGTCTTCATTGGGGCTGAGCGGCTCAGAGCCGGCATTCGTCACCGAGATGGTGGCCGCGGAAGAGGACTGCCCATCGACATCCACCACGCCCGTATGGACGGTGGTTTGCGCGGCTTGCTCAAACCACACGGTGACGGTGCGGTCCGCAGAGATGTTCTCCAAAGTCAGCGTGCTCTCACGATACGGCTCGTCTGTACCGGGCCATGTGTAAATCTCTCCATCCACAGTCCAGCTCTCCACCATATAGCCGCCCTCCGGCTCTGCCGTGAAGGTTACATCCGCACCGTGGCCCACGCTTGCACCGGATTCCAGCGGATTGCCGCTGCTGTCTGCCGCAGCAATTGTTCCGCCGTCTTCCCCGTCTGTATTAAAATAAATCCTGTTGCTGTTGTTGGCAAACGTGACCTCCACATGGAGCGTGTTGGTGTTAGAGTCCTTATAGCCGCTGAGGTCGATGGCCAGCGTCTGGCCGCCGTCTTCAAACTCGGTTATTCGGAATCGGTTTCATCCTCCGCATGATGGTAGTAAACCGTCTCCCCGGGCGTCAGCTGTTCATCGACCGTATAGGCTCCATTGCTCAGCGTCGCGGCATAGTATTGCGGCTCTCCGCTCTCATCATAAGCCACGGCTACATAGACAGTCTCAGCCGAAGAAGTGTAGGAGTAAATGGCGTATTCTATATCATCTTTCTCAACAGTCACCGGCTGCTGTACCGTGACCTCAGTTGTGGTTGTCTCGCTGGTGGTATAGCCGCTGATTCCGGTATAAGGCTCGCCGATGGTACCGGAACCGCCCGTGTAATCTTTCACCGAAATCCGGGTCGTGGTGCTGTTTCCGGACAGGGAGAGGGGCGCGATATCGCTGTAATAATACTCTGGCGTGCCATCGCTGGTGGGGATTGTTACCACACAGCGCAGGGCGCCGCCATCCAACGCCAGGTTGATATCCCGAAGCGTCAGGCCGGAAGCATTTGCACCGGACACAGAGCCGATGTTTTCATTTTCATCACCGTTGGACAGACTGGTCCAGCCTGCGTTTCCAGGCAGGCGCAGCTGCCACTGATAGGAGGTGGACGCGCCTCCCGCAGGATTGTAGACATGGGCGGTGATGGAGGCTGACTCGCCGCTGGAATGCAGCGTTCCATCCTCGCCAACACCGGAGAGGGTAATGGAGACATTGGCCGCGTCCGCCGAGGTTGTCCGCGCGGTGACACTGGAGCTGTCCACCGACATGAGAAGCGTGCCGTCATCCTCATATCCCATCTCCGATGGCAACCACATGGGAACATTTTTCGTTCCCGTGCAGGAGGGAATCCTCTCCCTGCCCTACGACCGGGTGGAGCGTGAAGACTACGAGATTTTCACCTTAGAGGACGCCTGTCTGTGCGATGCAACGTCCATGGAAGTGTTCCTGGAGGATTGGGACAGCTTTAGCGGCCAGCTGCGCCAGGCTATGGAGAACATGGCCTGGACTCTGCGGCATCACAAGAACGAGGAGGAATCATAATGGATCCTTCGGCAGTACTCATTCGCCCGGCAGTGTATGAGCACCTGTACTTGGCCTACAACACCAGCCAGGACTTCCTATCCCAGTTTCAGGAGAACCTGGGAAAGACCAAGGAGTTCTTCCAAATTCTATTGCACGCACTGGAGGACTGACCATGGACAAAGAGCGCAACGCCCATCAAATTGTTCGAAAGGATGGGAAAGGCTGCTTTGTGGAGAGCCTCAATGACGCCTTTTCCATTGGCAGGTGTCATCTGGCCTTTGCAGCCTATGACTTGAACCGCCCCGCCGGCGAACGGCAGACAAACCTGGTGCAGATCTATCTGGACTGCGGGGAACTGCTGGAACTGTGCCGGAAGGCGGAGTCCGGAGAGCTGCTTCTGCGCCTTCAGGATAAAAAGCAAAAGGGTGATAAGACCCCGCTATATCAGTGCATGGGCGGGACCTCCGCGGAAAAGCTGCGCAGGATAGGACGGCCCCGCCCGGACGGAAAGAGCTTGTCCCGTATTTTCCAGCTATTGCCTGGGAACAAGTCCGATTTCCTCTTGGTGGCGGACAGCGGGCCTGGGGAAACCGATGAGAAGGGCCTGATTGTCCCGCGGTTTGGAAAACAGCCTGAAAACCATGTGGTCATCAGCCTGAGCATGGGCCACTTCTGCGAGCTGCTCCTGCTGACCAGAGCCCACTACTTGGCGTGGCTGACGGCATCATACAGCAGGGGCGAGGAGAAAACTTTCCCCACCCAGGAACCAGAACAAATTCCCACAGAACCCCAAGAGCCTGAAATGGCAATGTTCTGATAATCAAATTGAAAAAGGCTGCTCTCGCTGTAAGCGAGGGCGGCCCTTTTTGTGTACAGCGCAGATGGCCGAGAGGCATATCCATCCATGATTCACCCATTCTGCAGAGGCTGTGCAGCAAACACTTGCCTAGAAATGGGAGAACTGCTATACTGTTAGCTGCAGCATAAGAACTACGAAACGGAGATCTATGCTCTAAATGACTTCTTAATCACACTTTTTGTCATGGCTAGTAAAGCAGTCACTTAGAGTATTTTCATTTCAGGATGTACAAAAATCATCCCACTGTATGAGCGTTTGAGCCGTGGCGGTGAGTTACAGGGCGAGAGCAATTCCATCTCCAATCCTGATGACAGTTATAAAGGGTGGATTACACCACCGAAAATTACATCATGACTGCGGCTCATTTGTAGCGAATGAAAAGACAGCTATTTGCAGGTTTATTCAGTTAAAACAGTTAGTTTAAGTTAACTTACATCCAAAAAGACAAGGGTCAAGCCTGCATCAATTTCAGCCATCCGGCAGTGTTGAAATTCCGCAGTTGATCCACGTCCCGCAGTGCCTGCTCCGGAGTATATCGTGGATCACGATCTCGAAGATGCCGCCCATCATCCCGCTGGCAATGGTGTGGCACAGGGATTTGTCCAGCACGGGAATATCCTTCCCCAGGCGGCGGAGCACCTCCATGTACTGGAGGGTGTACTCTACCTCCACCTCCACCATGTTATGGACGAAGCGCTCATAACTGGTGCCCTCCGCACGGGTGAGAAGCAGCTTCACCGGCTCTCGGTGCTGGCCCATCCAGTCCGGATAGGTGCCGGATTCCATCCCCGTGTGCTCCAGTTGCTGCTCTTCGGGCAGCTCGGCAAAGGAAATCTGAGCCTCCATGAACTTGCCCATGAGGGCGGTGGCGTGGGATTCCACCAAGGCGTTGAACAGCGCCTCCTTGCTGGAGAAATAGCCGTAGAAGGCCCCGGTAGTCACCCCGGCGTTCTTCACGATCTGCCGCAGGGAGGCGCCCTGAAACCCTTTGTCCAGGAACTCCGCCAGCGCAGCTTCCTGGATTTTTTCCAGAGTGGCAGTGGTTCTCTCTTCCATAAAGCAGCCTCCTTATAACAGCGCGATATAACGCCATTTTACCGCGACTGTCGGGAGCATTTGCCAAGGGGAAAACCAGAAAAAGCCCAGTGCTCACGCACCGGGCTTCGTGGTCAAGACCGTTGATCGGGTTTTGAGATGGGCAGGCCGCTCATACTGTGGAGACTCACTGCGAGTGTGGAGAGGTTGTGGAGCATGGCGGAGGTGGCTGGTGGCAGGACGCCCGCCACGCCAAGGCCGATGAGCGCGCCGTTGAAACCGATGACGAAACGGTAGTTGTTCTGGATGCGGTGCAGTAAGGCCATGGCCAGTTGGCGCAGGCGCACCAGTTCCCATAGGCTGTCTGCGGCGATGGTGATGTCGGCGATCTCCCTGGCAATGGCAGCCCCATCGCTGATGGCAATGCCGGCGTCCGCCTCGGAGAGGGCTGGGGAATCGTTGATGCCGTCCCCCACCATGAGGACGGTGTGCCCCTCCCGCCGCAGGGCGGCAACATAGTCCGCCTTGTCTGAGGGGAGCACCCCGGCCCGGAAATCGTCCACCCCCAGCTGCTCGGCGATGGCAGCGGCGGTGCGGGGACTGTCCCCGGTGAGCATGACAGCGTTTTTCACCCCCAGGCCCCGGAGGGCAGAGAGCACGTCCTTCGCCTCCTCCCGCAGGGGATCTGAGATGCAGATTACAGCGGAGAGCACCCCGTCGATGGCCAGATAGAGTTGGGAAAACGCCGGGGACAAGGCGTCGAACTTGGCCTGCTCGTCCTCGGGAATCACGCACTGTTCATCTTCAAGGATAAAGTGGGCGCTGCCAATGCGCACCTGCTCCCCATCCACCGAACTGGCAATCCCATGGGCCACCAGATACTCCACCGTGGCATGGCGCTCCTCGTGGCGAAGGCCCCTGCGCCGGGCTTCCTCCACCACTGCGTTGGCCATGGAGTGGGGAAAGTGCTCCTCCAGGCAAGCGGCCAGACGGAGCATCTCCGCCTCATCTTTTCCATTGAAGGGAACCACCTCTGCTACCCGGGGGCAGGCATGGGTCAGGGTGCCGGTCTTGTCAAAGACAATGGTGTCCGCTTTCGCCACCGCCTCCAGGAATTTGCCGCCTTTCACGGTGATGTGCTCTCGGCCTGCCTCCCGCATCGCGGAGAGCACCGCAAGGGGCATAGCCAATTTCAGTGCACAGGAAAAGTCCACCATCAGCACCGACAGGGCCCGTGTCACATTCCGGGTGAGGGCAAAACTCAACAAGCTCCCGGCAAACGTGAAGGGCACCAATGTATCCGCCAAGTTGGACGCCTTGGCCTCGGTGGCAGACTTCATCTGCTCGGACCGCTGGATCATCTCCACAATCTGGTCATACCGGCCTTGGCCGGAGGCCTGTTTCACATCCAGGATACACTCCCCCTCCTCCACCACGGTACCGGCGTATACCGCACTGCCGGGCCGCTTGGCCACGGGGACGGACTCTCCGGTAAGGGATGCCTGGTTGATGGTAGCCTCTCCCTGGGCCACCACACCGTCCAGGGGGATGACACCCCCAGCCCGAACCACCACCTGGTCGCCGGGCCTAATCTGGCCGATGGGAGTGAGCACGTCCCCTGCCGGCGTTTTCAGCCACACCCGATCCACATGGAGGGACAGGCTCTCCGCCAAGTCGGCCACGGACTTCTTCCGTGTCCAGTCCTCCAGCAGCTCCCCAATCTCCAACAAGAACATGACGGTGCCCGCAGTGCCGAAGTCCCGGCGGAAAGCAGAGATACCGATGGAGAGGGCGTCCAGCAACTCCACCTTGATCCGCCGCCGTCCCAGGCATCGGAGGCCTTTGGAAAGGAAGGGGATCATGTGCCAGACTACCCGGGCGATGCGCAGAGGGGCAGGTAAAAACAGCGTGGAAACCCCTTTCATCAGCACCTTGCCCACCAGTTTCTCTTGAAATTCCCGGTTCAGGGCCCTCGTGCTGTGGCTGGGCAGGGTGACCGTTTCCTCCACTCCAGCCCAGGTGAAGCTGCCGATGGCGGAGAGTACCGTTTCCCTATCTCCCCCATACGTCAGGATGACACAGCAGGTGCGCTCGTGAACCACGGCTTCCCGCGCCCAGGGCTGACCTTTCAGCCAGGCCTCCAGCAGGTCTGCCTGCCGGAGAGTCATCTTCTTCTGCCGGAGCCGCAAGCGCATCCGACCCCGACTTTCGTGTTCGATGGTCGCTCTCATAGCAAATCACTCCTCATGGAAAAAGGGAGCCGCTTACCGGCTCCCTTCCGCAGTTTTTTAAGCCTCCTGGCCGTCTACCTGGGCCTCGGCCTCCTTGGCGGCCCGGGCCTCGTTGATGTCCTTAGCGGAGGCTAGGATGTCGGCGGCGTTCTCCTGCACGGATGTAACGGTTTCCATCACACTGTCCTTCATCCGCAGGCCGGCGGCGGCAATGTGGGTATAGGCCTTCTTGGCGTCCTTGCTGGCAAGCAATTTCACGCCGACGGAGCCAAACAGAGCGCCGCCCACGAAGCAGGCCAGTCTGACATAGTGCTTCATCATGGAAAATTCTTCCTTTCTCTATATTATTTACGTTTATAGCCCGTGATCATCACCATGACCATACAGATCACGGCGCCCCAGGCCCAGAAGCGATGTTGTTTCATTCAGATCTCCTCCTGTTGGGAAACAATCATGTTCCTTTGCGTATTGATGTATTATAGCAGATACTCCACACAGCCGCATTGCCGAATCGGCCAAATTGTTGTCGGATCAGACATTTTTTCGATACTTTCCAGGGGTCACCCCATAGTACCGCCGGAAAGTAGCGGCAAATTGACTGACACTGCTGTACCCCACCGCTTGTGCCACTTTTTCCAGACTTAATCCGGACGTATGTAGCAGTTCCGCCGCCCGCTCCATCCGCCGCTGCCGCAGCCAAGTGTGGACGGGCAGGCCATACATCCGGCGGAACTCCTCCTTAAACGTGGTGGCAGAGAGACACGCTCGGCGGCTCAAGGCGGGGATGGTGAGAGGCTCGTCCAGGTGCTCTTCCATATATCGGCGTGTCTCCGCCAGTGGCCGGACAAGGTTCCGGTCCGGCATCGGGCTTGGGGGTACATCCCTCTCCTGTTCCTCCTGGGTGGAGAGCAGATAGAGCAGTTCCACCGACTTCCACACGCACCAGCGTGCCCGCTCGCTTTTGGGAAGGCTGTCCAGGTCGGCAAAGGCTGCCCGGCTCCAGTGCGTGGGGCCTACTACCGCGCAGCCTCCCTGACTGGCCATCCACCGCCGCACCCGGCCTGTATCCAGGGTCAAACCGCCCAGCAGATTGCAGATGCTTTTTAGGCTCTCTCGGGCGCCCCGGGCATCCACTGCCACCAAAACGCCTTCCAAGGGCGCGTCCACATTGGCGCCGGTAAAGCCCGCGAGGTCCGTGAGAAGCAGCACCTGCTGGGCGCCAGCTTTCAGAAAGGAACCGTACTGCCGCGTCAAGGTCACGGACCCCCGCAGGCAGAACAGGGTCTCAAAGTGCAGGTGTTCCAGTTGGAGAGGCAGTGGAAACGGCCGCTCATCCAGGGAAAACAGGCAGGCCCGGGCGCCGGGCATCACCGGTGTCCAGTCTCCTTGGTCAGCCAGAAATTCTGCCAGCACAATTCAACCTCCTCTTCTTGATGCTATGCCCTATCTCCTTAGGTCTCCACGTCCTGAAACATCAGCCAAATCCCCGGGAATACCAGATGAAGCTTGTTCCTCTCACTGGTAGTAGCCTGTGTCCTGTAATTTTTGTTCTCGGTCATAGCATCCTTTCTGTTTCCTGGCGGGAAAGTCCCCCTTCCGCCCGCAGCTTCCCATAGGCCAAAAGGGGCATCCCCTGGCTCACACCCAGGATATGGGTTTGGTACAGCACCACGCCGTCAAAGGGGGCGGTGATGGCCTGCAGGGTCTCCCCTTCCCCGCTTTCCACACGGCCCAGAAGTTCTCCCTGGGCGAAAGTGTCTCCCGGCTGCTTTTCGGGATACCAATAGCCGTTGGCCTGTACGGTTTCATAGTGGGCGTCCTCCACCTCCCGCGGCGTTCCCTTCCGGCTTCCATAGGGACGGATCTCCAGAAAGTCCAACAGCTGGAGGATGTTCTCCTTGCAGGCATCCACTTCCGCTCTGCTCCAGGTTCCGCCGCCGCCCCGCTCCACCAGCAGGCCGGGAATCCCCTGCTGGGCCGCCCAGCTGTACAGCCCGTCCCTGGCGAATGACTGCACCAAAAAGGTCAGGGACAGGGCCTTCCCCGCCTGGCGGGCCACTGACTTTACCCTTTCTCCCGCGTCCACGGGAAAGAACGCCAAGGGCTCCATGGTTTCATAGATCCCGCCGCCGTGCAGATCCAGCAGGAAATCCGCCTGGGGATAGAGGGACGCTTCCAGTGCGGAGGCCATGTTCCAGGTGTAGGTTTCCCCCTTGGCCCCCGGGAAGCAGCGGTTCAAATTTTCCCCGTCCTCCGGGACACGGTAGGTGCCGGCGAAAAAGCCGCCGGCGTTGACCACCGGCACAAAGATCACCTGCCCGGAAAGCTCCCCCGGAGAAAGCTGGCGCAGCAGCTCCCGCACTGCCTGGATGCCCACATATTCGTCCCCGTGGACACCGGCGGTCACCACCAAGGTCTTTCCCGGCTGATTTCCCACCAGGCGCACACCTTCTATGGGCTGCCCGCCCTTCACAGGGATGGAAAGGGGATGTCTTCCGGGCGTTTGGATCTTGTTCATTGGTTCATGCCTCCTTTTTCTTCCACTGCCCTGCCATTTTCCAGCCGGACGATCCGGTCGCAGCCGGTGAGGGTGGAGGGCCGGTGAGAGACGAGCAGCAGCATTTTGTCCCCGCACTGCTCCCGAAGGGTGCGCAGCAGCTCCTTCTCATGGAGCACGTCCAGGCTGCTGGTGGGCTCGTCCATGACAATCACGTCCGGATCCAATAGCATCACCCGGGCAATGCCCACCCGCTGCCGCTCCCCACCGGATAGGCGGGCGCCCATCTGGCCCATGGGGGTATCGTACCCCTGGGGCAAGGTTTGGACAAACCCTCCAAGCCCCGCACGGCGGGCCGCCTCCGCGATTTCCTCCCGGGAGGCGTCCGGCTTTCCTAAGGAGATGTTCTCCCCCAACGTGCCGTTGAAGAGAAACGTGTCCTGCTCCAGCACGGCCACCCGGCGGCGAAGCTCCTCCAAAGGCACCCGTTCCAGGGGAATGCCGTTTACCCGGATGTGCCCGCTTTTGGGGTTCCAAAACCGGAGCAGCAGCCGGAGCACCGTGGATTTGCCAATGCCGCTCTCCCCCACAATGCCTAGCTTTTCATGGCCGGAGAGTTCCAGGCAGAAGTCCTCCAATATGGCCCGGGAGGAGCTACCGTAGGAAAAACCCACATGGTCGAATTGGATGGAGCGGATGGGCCCGCAGGAGACAGGATGGACAGGCTCGGTGACCTCCGGGGGCGTGTCTTCGATGAGGAACAGCCGCTCCGCGGCGGCGTAGGTTTCAAGCAGGCTGGAGACCACCATAGTCAGAGACTGGGTGGAGGAAAAAGAGGCCGCCGCCACAAAGGAAAGTACCACCGTCCCCACCGGGTTGGGCGCGCCGGACGCCGCCAGCCAGGATGCCACCCCAATTATGAGGATGCGGGCCAGGTAGACAAAGAAGGCGGGCGCCGCGGACACCGCCTGCCGGTGGAGGGTCATGCCGTGGGCCGCTTGGTTGACCTGCCGGTTCTTCTCCCGCACCTGCTCCAGCCGGCGGGGGCCAAAGCCGAAGATTTGAATATCCCGCAGGCCGTAGACGCTCTCCAGCACCAGGGATTTCATCTCCCCCAGCCGGGCGCGGTACCGCATGCCCATTCCCCGGCCCGCCTTCACCGCCGCCAAGGGGAACACCACGCTGACCACCAAATACACCGGCAGCAGTACGGCAGCGAACAGAGGCTGGAACCACAGCGCCAGCCCTAAGGTCACGCAGGGCAAAAGAATCACAGTGAACATGGGACCGATGGTGTGGGCGAAGAAGAATTCCACCGTTTCAATATCAGACACCGCAATGTTGAGCAGGTCGCCCTTCTCCCGGTCCATCAGGCAGGCTGGCGCCAGCTTCCGGATGGTCCCATACAAATGCACCCGCATGCTGGCCAAAAGCCGGTAAGCCCCCGCGTGGGAGACCACCCCTTCGATATACCGCCCCAAGACGATGCACAAGGTGGAAAGCCCTAGGAACAGGGCATACACCCAGGGCGGGCCGCCCACCATTCCGGCGCAGGACAAAAGCAGCAAGGCGCCAAAGCCCATCAGCCCCATTTGGGAAAGATTCCCCACAATGCTGGCCAGGGTGGAGATCCACAAGGTTCCCTTCACCGGCCCAGCGATTTTCAGCAGCCGCCTTGTCATGGCGGGGATGGAATAGGAAAATCGTTTACCCATGGCAGCACTCCTCCTCTCCCTGCTGCTCCAGCTGGGCCTGCTCCTCCACCAGGCGGCGGTAGAGCCCCGGCTGGTTCATCAGCTCCCGGTGGGACCCCCGCTGGGAAACTTGCCCTTTCTCCAGCACATAGATCACGTCCGCATCCCGGATGGTGGAGAGCCGGTGGGAGATGATGAGCAGCGTGCGGGTTTGGGCCAGCTCGCCGATACAGTTCCAAATTTCCTGCTCGCTGTCCCGGTCTACGCTGGAGGTGGCCTCGTCAAAAAGGATGTACTCCGCCCGGCACAGCAGCGCCCGGGCAATGCCTATCTTCTGCCGCTGGCCGCCGGAAAGCTTCCCGCCGGCATCCCCCACAGAGGTGTCCAGGCCCGCCGGCTGGGCCAGCACCCACTCCTTTAATCGCACTTGGCCCAAAGCCTCCAACAGTTCCTCCTCCGTGGCGTTGGGGGCGGCCATGCGCAGGTTCTCCCGGATGGTTCCGCTGTATAGGCTCACCGTCTGGGGCACCAAGATCACCCGGCGGCGCAGCTCCTCCGGGGTAAGGCTGACCAGGTCCCGGCCCTCCAACAGGATGCGGCCTTTCTCCCAGTCGTGGAAGCGCATGAGCAAGGAGGCGATGGTGGACTTCCCGCTGCCGGAAAGGCCCACCAGGGCCGTCACCTTCCCCTTGGGGATCTCCAAGGACACATCCCGCAGGGCGGCCTCCCGGCCTTGATAGCCAAAGGACACATGCTCCATGCGGATGCCGGGATAGGGCGCCTTCTCCACCGGCAGGGTGGGGTCGTAGGGGCGGGTGGTGTCGATGGCCAGCAGTTTTTCCACCTTGTCCGCAGCGGACACACCTGCCAAGGCAGAGTGGGTGGCGTTCATCAGCTGCCGCACCGAGCCGAAAAATCCAAAGGACAGCAGCAGCACCATCAGCCCGCTGGAAAAAGGGACGGCTCCCGCAGCCAGCTGCCCGGCGGCGATGCAGGCGGAAACCGCCACCGCCCCATAAATCAGCCCATCGGTGAGGAGGAAGGAGGAGAAGTTCACCTTCATCACCTCCATGATCTTATCGTTGAAGTTTCGGGACTTCTCCGCCAGTACCGCCTGCCGGTGGCCGTCTCTGCCAAAGAGCTTAAAGGTGCTAATCCCCTGGACGCTCTCCAAGTAGTAGCCGGTCAAGTCCTCCATGGAGAACCAGTATTGGGTCTTCAGCGTTTCAATGTGACGGCGGAAAACATTGTTGGCCGGCAGCAGCAAAAAGGAGACGAGAAACAGCAGCACCGCCGGCGCCAGCGACACCTTCCACAGCTGGAAGAACAGGTAGATGGGCGCCAGAAGGCTGTAAAACAGGCCGGGCAGGTACTGGCTGTAGTAGACTTGCATGGACTCCACTCCGTCCACGGAGGAGGTGATGGCGGACACTGGGCCGATTTTCTCCACGTTGCCCACATCCAGCTCCAGCACTTTGGAGAAAATTCCCCCACGGAGCGTCTGCCGGGCCTTTGCGGTGCAGCGGTACTGGGCCTCGCCGGTAAGCAGCTCCAGCAGGAGCATGATAACAGCCGTCAGCAAGGCGGACACAACCGCTCTGGCCCCATCTCCGGCCGTCATGGCTGGGGATGCCACATTGCCCAGGAACCCGGAGATGATCCGGGCAAAGGCGGCAAGGCCCACCAGCACGGCCAGCTTTAAGCCTGTGATCAAAAAAATCCACCTCCACAGCCCCTTTGCCATGCGGAGGAGCGTTTTGTTTAACAGCAGCATACTACCCCCTCTTCCCTTGGCGCCGCGTTCCATCCCAGGAGATGGTTCAAGGGTGGAATTTGTGGCAAGTCATCACCCTTATTATAGTTAGTTAATACTAACATGTCAAGAGCATCCGTCCCTCACACAGGACGGCCGGTTGCTTTTGCCCCCCTTTTTCACCATTCAAAAGTCTAAACCACCTTCCTGCATACGTACCGTCTGCACGATGGAGTATTCGCAGCGATCGTTTTCTTTGCGTTTAGAAAGTTAATCCAAAAAGCCACCCCTATTGCCTGACAATTTAGAAATTTCCTGGGTATTCCTCGCCGATATACACCACACTTACACCATATTAAGAAACAATCTTTCATACAAAATCAGCCTTCCAAATCGGAGGGCTGGTTTTGTATCTATGCCCGGAAAGCCTGATATTATGGGCTTTCCGGGCTTTTTCTGTTTTCTGGGGACTTGGCAAATTAGGCCGCCATCAGCCCGCTTCCTATCGCGGCGATCACATAGTCCCATAGCGGCTCATTTTTGCACACCCTTGTCCGGCCCATATATGCCAGAAACGAGGAAACGCTAAAAAGTATCCCTCCCCAGATAGAGCCGCTTCTTTCAAAGAGAACAATTTAGCGGGAACCTTTGCGGCTCCCGCTTTTTTCTTTATTCCCGCTCGAAAGCCTCTCTGCAGTCCCCGCAGATTACATTGACCTCCCGCGTTGCCCGGATAATGGTGCCGCAGCAGGGGCAGACATATTTGATGCTGCGGTTAATGGATTTCTTACTCCCGCCTTTGGTGGTGCCTTCTACCGGCAAGCGGCTGGCGTTGATTTTATCCTCTCCCAAAATTTCTCTGATCCATGCCTCCGGGGCCAGCGTCGTTACCGTCCAGCCATACTTGGCGTGCTTCTCGATATGCAAGCCGTGAGCCTCGGCAGTGGCCTTAAATTTCTGGTTGTGATAGTATACGGATGATACGGCTCCCCATAAGGAGTACCCGGTCAACCCGGAGAACATCATGTATGTGGATTAAACCGTTGTCACAGGCGTAACGCTACTGACGAGCGAAACGTAGACAACATTGAAAGAGCTGACACATCACAATTTTGCCAGAAGAAAAGGAAGGCCCCGCCGAATGGCAGAGGAGCATAAAGAAGTATTGTAAAAATACTGACCTATGCCAAGTGAACGGGAAATAAGAAAACTCTATGTGAATGGACGAACCATTTGCATAGAGTTTTATTTTGCTTATTTTAAATTTCAGCGTCCGTAGGATGCGCAGCCGTCACCGAAGGTGGCGATCTTGGAGACTTGGGGGGTATCCCTCAACAAGCATTTTGGGCGGTGCAATCCGGTCAAAATCGCAAAACATATATATGTTTTGCATTGCTTGCCAATCTGTCCTTTTATGAATTTTTGCAAACTTTCCTCATAAGACTTGACTGGTTAGTCATAGCTAACTATAATAAAAGCGGATTATTATGCCGGTTTGAGGGATTCACATGGACAAATATAAGATCGAAAAGAATACGGTACAGGAAACATTGATTATCCCGCTTTATGGCCGCCGATTGTGCTCTCGGATGTTCCCTACTCTGTTTCAAGATGAAAGTGCTGCGGAACTGATGGAGCGCATTGACTATGATTTCTCGAAATTGGATAAGGAATCAAACAGACTGATGCAGGTGTTCGGCGCACTGGAAGTCGCCATGCGCCAGAGTGATCTGGCCTGGGAGGTGCGGGATTATCTGAAATCCCATCCAAAGGCGGCGGTCATCAATCTCGGCTGCGGGCTGGACAACACCAGCCGGGCCTGCGACAACGGAAGCTGTAAAATCTACAACATCGACCTATCGGATGTGATTGAACTGCGAAACCGTCTTCTGCCCGCCGAAGCAAGGGAACGGAATCTGGCGCTGGATTTGAACGATCCGGCCTGGCTGGACGCTATAGATACCGACCCGGTGAACGGCACAGTGTTGTTTGCCGCCGGGGTATTTTATTATTTCACTACGCAGCAGATGCAACGGCTGATAACTGCCATGGCGAAACGGTTTCCCGGCGGACGGCTGGTATTTGATGGAGCGGGGAAAACCGCCGTCAAGTTGATGCTCAAAACATGGGTGAAACAGGCGGGCATCAAGGATGTCGGCGCATATTTCTCCGTAAAGGACGCCAAAAGGGAGCTGGAGCGTTGGTCGCCGCTCCTTTCCGTTTCCAGTCGCGGGTATATGCAGGGCTACCGGAAGCTGGCGGGGCCGGGGGTAAAACCCATCCACCGCCTTCTGGCTACAATCGCTGACGGACCGCTGCATCTGCAAATCGTGCGGATGGAATTTAAGGAGGTGCCTTGATGAACTGGTTGCGGACGATATTAGACGGATTTGCCATGGCTGCCTATTTTAACCTGTTCGCCGCGGCGGTGGCGCTGTATAAGCCCCGGCTGATGTTTCCCTGCTATCCGCCCGCCATCATCAAGGCCGCAAAAGATCCGCCGACAAAGGCCGAAAACCGTTTTTACTGGCTTTGGATCTGCTTTGGGGAGTGGCTGCCCCTCCTCCTTTATGGTGCGGTCAGCACTGTGGAGGGCGGCACAACAGACTTCTGGCGTCTGGCCCTGACGGGGTATATCCAGTGGATGATCGTCAATGTCTGTGATCTGTTCTTTCTGGACCTCTGGCTGATACAGAAGAAAGCAAAGCGCCGCTTTGTCATCCCAGGAACCGAAGGGCACCCCGGCTATGGGTTCAAAGCCTGGATGAAGGGATACGCTCTGCCGGAGCATCTGCTTCAGTGGCCACTCTTGTTGTGCCCACTCATGGCGGCGGCCCAGGCGGGATTGTGTCTGTTGTTACAAAAAATATGATAATTAAGGAGATGGTTCAAATGAAGCAAAATCAAGTCCAGCAAAAAGAGATCCGCCTTGGGGCGCATGGAGAGGATTACGGGAGCTGGATGTCAAACCCTGTTTTCTATGTGGTAGGCGCCCTTTTGGCGCTGTCTGTGGTACTGGCGGTGCTGTCCTTTGTGGTGTTCCATATCACGGCGCTGGGTGTGGTGTTCGTGATTGCCGCAGTGATCCTGCTGGCGCTGCTCCTGTGGTGCGCTTGGATACGGCGTCAATATGCCTTTGGGGGCGGCGGCATGATGGATCGGACCCACCTGGTCATCCTCTCCCATCTGGATTTTGACGGGCAGGGGCAGCTGCTGGAAGTGGGCTGCGGCTCCGGGCCATTATCCATCCGGGCGGCTCTTACCTGGCCATCGGCCCAGGTGGTGGGCATTGACTATTGGGGCGTAGACTTCGGCTACAACCAGGCTATGTGCGAGAAAAACGCCGCAAGCGAAGGTGTAGCCGCCCGGTGCCGGTTTCAGCATGGGGACGCCAACAAGCTGGACTTCCCGGATGAGAGCTTCGACGCTGTGGTGAGCAACTATGTCTATCACAACATCATGGGTTCAGACAAGCGGGCGTTGCTGCTGGAAACCCTGCGGGTGCTGAAAAAGGGCGGCGTGTTCGCCCTCAACGATGAGATGAAGCCCCGCATGTACGGGGACATGGAGGACTTCGCCCAGGAGCTGCGGGACATGGGGTATGAGGACGTACACATCATCGACACGGCCCAGGAGGCCTTCGGCTCCCGCCGGCGGGCGGCCATGATGATGCTGGGCGACTCCCGGATGCTTGTGGGGCGGAAATAGAGGTTAGAGGAGGGGTTCCATGACGCTTGCAGAATTTTGCCGGGTTTATCCAACCACTGCCTTCACGGTCAGCGGCGGGAAACCCTTTACTTATCGCTACTATCAAAATCCCCTGGCCGAAGCCACACTGGTTCTGCTCACGGGCGGCATTGGGCTGTCCGACCTGTTTTATAAGCACTTTGCCCGGT
>UQRL01000006.1 GCA_900543555.1 uncultured Oscillospiraceae bacterium
AAAACAGGCGTGAAGCCTTGAAAAATCAATGGTTTTTGAGGATTAGATAGTTAAATCAGAATTTGTGCGGGGGATTTAGAATGAAAGATTGGTTTACAATAGATACGATTGATGAGAATACCTGTATAATCAGCGAATATCGCCATTGGGAGGAAACCCATTGTTATCTTTTGAACGGTACAGAGCGAAGTTTGTTGATTGATACTGGGCTGGGCATCTGTAATATTTCTGAGGTCATAAACGAATGGACCGATAAACCAGTCACAGCCGTTGCTACACACATTCATTGGGATCATATTGGCGGACACAAGGATTATCCCGATTTTTACGCACACGAAGCGGAATTGAATTGGCTGAACGGCAGTTTTCCGCAACCGTTCCGTTGTGATTTGCCAGACGGCTTCGATGTAAATTCTTATGAGCTTTTTTAGGGAACACCTTCCAGGGTGTTACACGGAGGCGAGTACATAGATCTTTGGAGGGAGACGCATAGAAGTCCTGCATACACCGGGGCACTCTCCCGGTCATATGTGCTTTTGGGAGAAAGAAAAAGGTTATCTCTATACAAGCGATTTGGTGTATAAGGATAGGCTCACGGCGTGGTTCCCGTCCACTGACCCGCAAGCTTACTTGCAGTCTCTTGAAAAAATTGCAGAGCTTCCTGTAAAGAGGGTGTTCCCTGCACATCATTCGCTTGATATCCAGCCTGAAATTATCATTCGTATGCGAGACGCATTTCGACAGCTCAAAACAAAAGGGCAACTTCATCATGGCAGCGGAATTTTCGATTATGGTGATTGGTCAGTATGGTTGTAAAACAAATCCCGGTTTTTCGATGTAACGAGGAAAGGCAAGAGCATCTGCGACGATGCCCCTGCCCTGCGCTTACTCTTATCCCGTTTTGGCGGCTTGTTATGCTTTCCTCTCCGCAAACCCCCGCTGTCCTTCCTCGCTCTCAAAATCAGGTTTTCGTTCAGAAGGCGCAGATATTCCTCGCCGGAGAGTGCTTCATAGAGGCGTTTTTTCCATCTGCCCCCATGATTTGGGAGATGCGGCCACGGACCCGTTTTGACATACAGGCAAAGAGATCACCTCTGCCAAAATCGGCCTAACCAAGACTTTTTAAAGGGAATCCCAAAAAACTCCCGCGCAACTTCCAGGTTCATAACTACCCAATCTCTGGACTTATGAGCCTCCAATGTCTCGGGCAGTTCTTTCAAGATGCGCTCCGCCTCGTATGGGGCCCCAGCGTTGTAGCGCAGTTCGTTGGTACGCTCTGACAGTTCAAAAGAGGGCCGGCTGGTTTTCCATGCGTTGCGAATGGTTTTTATAGCGTAGCTTCCGGTGACTTTTTCACTGAAATAGTCCTCAAGGGTCAGGGCCCGGATATACGACGGCAGCTCTCCCTTCGCAAATTCGTTGAAGATCTCCCCTAAAATCCGGGAGGACTCTGCCAAAATATCCGGTGCGTTCTCTGCCGTTTCATCCTTCATATTCTCCTGCAGATCAGGGATAATCTCCATCATTTTTCTCAGGTATTCCCGGTAGAACGCCGTCCCAATCTCCCGTTGTACCGTACGCACCACACTGCTGCGCATCACTTCCGTATTGGTAAGACCGGCTTGGACGCGGCAGATCACAGTCCGGCGGATAATCTCTTGGGCGACAGCTTTGACATCCTCATTGGCGCTGATGACCACGGCCGGATAGTGGGTCAGCTGTTCCGCTACTCCAAAGCTGTCGTTTTTGATAGTCTCAATGGCATGTTGGCTGAAGCGCGTGTTGGTCAAATCATCCACGATGATAGGGGCGCCCTTTACGATGCGCTTTAGACTCTCAATATTGGAACGGGTAAACTCCGGGGCAGAGAGTTTGGCCTTCTGCCCAATCATCATTTTTAGCAGGGTTTCTAAGAAACTGGTCTTCCCAGCTTTGCTCTGCCCGTAGACCAGGCCGAACACGGGGTAAGGGAGCAGGTTCTGATTGTACCGCACCGCCGTGTCCCGCATTCCCGCCATAAAGGGGCTACAGAAAAACCAGTTGGCGAATTCGTAGTACCGGCGTTGCATCCCAGCCACATCGCCGTGAAATTTTTCGTAGCCATCCATGTATTTCAGAAACAATCCCACATCTCTGGCGACCTCTTCCCGCGCCGGCGACAGATCCAAAATTTTGCCGTTGAGCCGGGCCACCCCCTCATCTGGAGACACCTCCAGCTGCGGGTACACACTTTGCAGTTCGTTTTCCTTCTCCTGGTTGGAGATCACCTGCCGGCGGATCGATTTTATCTTCTCCGGGGAAAGCATCAGCTTACCCTTCTTATCCGGTTTAGGGACAGAGGGGGCAAACTTGGCCGCTAAATTTCTGATGTCCAAAGAAAAGCGGACTTCTTCCTGCGCCTCTGTTATAGGCTGTATGACGAGCGCTTTCTTGGTGCGTATGGTTCTGGCAATGGGCAACTCTTCCAGGTTCTCTTTGCCGTCAGCACATAGCAGGGCCTCTTTTGCGATTTGGTCCGTGCTGTCCTCCCGCAGCTGGCAATATTGATCCCAGTACCAATCATAGGCCCTGTCTCCGTCCAGGTAGCAGATATTTTCCCGCTGCTTCCCACCAAATGCGGAGAAAGACAGGTTAGCCGAACCCATAATCACCCGTTTCCGCCCATCTTTCGCAGAGAGAAGATAGATTTTTTCATGGGATAGAACGCTTCGAGCCACATAGAACCGCAGCGTCTCGGCCTCAATCCGGGAAATGAGGTCCAGCTTCATTCGGCTGGCCGTTTCCCGCATCCGTTCAATGGTCTTGTACTGGTAGGCCATAATCTCCTGGAGAGAATAGGAAATGACCTCGTCGCAGCCGAAAATGATCTCTGCCTCTGCAAATAAGTCCAACAGGCGGTAGACGAAGCTGATGCCGGAAGAATATGTAATGGCATGGAGTGAATCGTACCCGGAAAATAGCTCCTGCCAGGAAAGGCTTTCCGCACCGGAGAATTCCATTTTTACAATATCCAGAGCTCCGGAACAGTTGATTCTCATTTGCTCTTGGTTTTGCTCTTCCATCTCAAACAGGGACAGCTTTTCTACCATACGATTTCTCCTTCTTATATGTGAGATGTTTCATCTTCTGAAGGATGGTTGTATCCGCCGGGCAAAATTCATATGGAACAACCTCATCCACAGCAATCCCGCGGATGCCATTGTGCCCCCGTTTTTGCGGTACCCCGTCCCGGATAACCCGAAGCCCTTCCTTGTCAATATCTTTCCCCTCAAACGCAGCATCAGCCAATTGCCGCTCCGGTTTGCCACGGAGCATGGAGTAAAACATGGGATTTTTAGGTTTTACAACAAGCCTCACAGAGCACGTCCAAGCGCATCGGAATCGGATTTGCGGTTCGGAGGCGCTAAGACTGGGAAAAAGATCGGTTGGAATACTGTGGAACAGCCGCACCGCCAGCTCCCACAGGAAATATTTGCGGCAGGGAGCTTGCCAGCGGTCCAGCGCCCTTTCTCTGCCAATGGGAAACCACAATTTTCTTCAGTATATCTTAAATTGCCGTTTAATACAAGGCTTTATCGTAAAAAATAGATAAATAAGAAGCCCACATCTTGCGGCAGAATGCAACTCTCCGCCACTCTCAGGAGGGTAGATACACCGCCTCATCCCAAAACAGTTTTAAAAGAATTTCCAAAATTATCCTTTCCCTCCGGCCTTACACAGACGCTTTTTGCAACAAGAACCCCCGCCCGGGCACAAAAATTGCCCGGGCGGGGGTTCTTGGATTGGGTCCCGCGCCTTCCAAAAAGGCTTCAGCGCTTTCCGATCTGTTGAACATATTTCCGCGGCGTGATGGATTCCACCCGCAGGAACGCCCGCTTAAAGGTAGTCTCGTTTTCATAGCCGGTCTTTTTGGCCACCGCCAGCACATCCCGCTCTCCCGCGTCGAAGTACTCCTTGGCCTTCTGCACGCGGAGCAGGTGAAGGTAATCAATAAAGTTGACTTTCGCCGTATTTTTAAACACCTTAGAAACCATGGATCGGGAGATGTGGAACAGGCTGGAGAGCTGCTGCTGGGAAAGGCTGGAATCGCAGTAATGCTCCCGCACATAGGCGATGAGCTGGGGGCCGATCTTTTGAGAGGACATCTCGTCCTGACGCCGCAATTCGTCGCAGATCAAATCCACTGTGCCCGCCAAATAGTCCCACGCCCAGGTCCCGTCTCCCGAGGAGAGGATCTGGCCAAACTCCTCCCGGGCATTGGGCACCTCCAGCTTCATGTCCGAAGCCGCGCGAAGCAGCGTCTCCAGGACCAGCATGGCCGCCCGGCGGCTGTCCTCCCCGTTCAGGGGGCGGCTCAGGTTTTCCTCCCGGAGCTCCTCCAAAATTTTCCGGGCCCCGTCTTGGCTTCCCAGCTTCAGCTGGTTAATCAGCTGGAGCTCCATCTCCAACGGATAATAATACGAGGTCTGCGCCTCATCCTCCTGGCTGTGGCTGCGCGCCTCTTGATAGGATTTTCCAATGCCGCTCAGGCCCTTCTGGGGCAGCCCGCAGGAGAACCCCACATCCTGGCCAAAATGTGAGGCACAGTAATCCCGCACCAAGTTGGCGCCCTCAAACAGGCTTCCGCTGCCCTTGGCAGAGGTGAAAATGCCCACCAGCTGCTGATCCATGGACTCCATCCACTGGGCGGCGATCTGCCGCTCCTGGCAGAAGGTGTTAAGCTGCATGTAGTCCACCGCTTTCTGCTCGGGGCTGGCGGCGTCCACATACTCCAACACCCCCACCAGATACTCCATCTCCTCCTGAAAGTCCAGCCCAAACAGCGGCAGCTGCTGGGCAATCCGCTCCTCCGAGAAGGCGCCCGCCAGCAGAGAGGAGATCAGGTTGGTGCGCATGGTGTTGTAATATTGGGTGGAAATCTGCTCCAGGTCCCGGTTCTGTTTTCCCAGGTCCTGGAACACATGCTCCAACGCCTGGAACTCCTGCTCGTTTTCCTGGGTCTCAATCAGGTTCAGCCGCTGCATCAGCTGGAACAGGGGCGCATAGCTGGCCCGGGCCAAAAACAGGGCCAGGGCCCCGCCCACCAGCAGCACCAGCAAAAGCAGGGAGCCCAGCATCAGCCCCTGGCCGGCAAAGGCCGTTTGCGGCGGCTGGATGGCGATGGAATAGGTCCACTGGTACAGGTTGGAATCCAGCTCGAAACGCTGCCACTGGTCCGGGTCCCCTCCTTCCTGCGTCATAGAAAAGACCACCTCCCCGTCTGAGATGATCTCCAAGGAGCCCAGCGAATCTGCAAACCGCTGGGACAAGAACTGCTGGAACCAGGAGGCGTTGATTAGGCAGAACAGCACAGAGTCCGGCTCTGTGCCATAGTTGAGCTGCTTAAACACATAAAAGCTCCCGTTCTCCCCCGGGACCAGCAGCATGGATTTATAGCTTTCCACCAGGGCCTTCTCGGTCTCCTCGTCAATCAGGTCTTCCTCCAGGCCAATGGAGGAAAAATACCGCTCTTCTTCCCAAAAGGAGACCCGGTCCACCGCCTGCTCCTTCTCGGGGAGCAGCAGGGCAATGCTGTCTGCCACCTGCAAAATGCTGTAATACGTCTGCAGCTCTTGGCAGATGTCCCGGCGTTCCAACACAGTGATGGAGGAATTGAGGATCTCTGACTGGGACCGCACCTTTTGAAACCACTGGGCCGAAGCAAGCTGGGTGCCAATGTTCTCAATCTCGGTAAACTTGTCATCCACCACCTGCATCAGCAGCTGGGCGTCGCTGCGGCACTTCTGTTCCTGCACGCTGCGCTCCTGCTGCAAAATCTGCTGGAAAAGAATGGAGGAAAAAACAAGGGAACAGGCCAGCAAAATGGCGGTATAAGAGAGAAAAAGCTTGCGGAAAAAGGGCTTTTGAAAATACTTTGTCATACGGTTCTACCCTCCGTTTCGTCCCTCTTCCGGGAAGGGCACCAAAAGAGCACCCCTTTCGCGCATTGAATGATACGCATTATTATACAAGAGAACCAGGGCAAAATCAACCAAGCGCCCCATTCCCCGGACACGGGAAAAAGCGCGGTGCTTTCACCACGCTTTTCCCCTTCTATTTTACAGTACCCCAAAAGAAACAATTCCTATCCGTCCGTTTTTCACGCATTCCCCTGGGCGCGGTCGTAGCGGGCCTGGTTGATCTCGATGAGCTGGTCAAGGCCCAGCCGCTCCAGGTCTGCCATATAGGTGTCCCAGTCATCCATGCTCTGCTGGCCCAGGATGAGCTTGGTCAGCAGCTCTTCCGAGTAAGTGGTCAGGTCGCTGGTGATGGAAGAGATGGTGTCCAGTTCCTCCGCGGTGGCAGGTGCCAGCTCGGGGTTGGACTCGTGCGGCAGCTTATACTCATAATCGCTGTATTCATCGAAGAATTCTTTCTTCTTCTCAAAGCCCGTCTCGGGATAGCCCATGGTCTTGCCAGCGTCCTGATAGCCCTGCAGCTCAGTGGCCCAATCTTGGGCGGACTTCAGCTCGAACCGGGGCAGAATGGAAGCGTTGGTCCACAGGGCGCAGCCGGCAGCCAGCTGCTGGGCGTCGGACTCTTCCGCGTCCTTGATGGCGTTGTAAGAGCCGTCCTCCCCCAGGGTGTAGGAGTAGTCCTCCAGGCCGTACTCGGTGAGGATGCGGTAATCGTCGCTGACCAGGAAATCAAACAGGCGGCCCACGGCGTCCAGGTCCTCACAGGCGCTGGTGACAGCGTATTTGTTTCCGCCCAGCTGATAGCCCTGCTGCCAGCACAGGTAGGGCTCCGTCTCTACGGCGGCGTTGCTGGCCTTCAGGACAACGGGGACATAGTAGGCGGCGGCAGCGCCTTCCGGCACGGTGATGCCCACTTCTTGCCAAGTCTCGCCCGCCCAGTCAAACAGGCCCGCAATCTTGTTCTCCGCCTTCTTTTCATCCAGCTGGTCGCTGGTATCCACATATCCGGCGTCTACCAAAGACTTGACGAACTCGATGTAAGATTGGATATTTTCATGGTACCAGGGAGACTCCACTGTGCCGGTCTCGGTGTTCACATAGGTCAATTCACCGCTCATGGTCCGGCCGATGCCGTAGAAGTTGGACAGGCCGCTGGAAAAGTCGCTCAGGGAGATGCTGAGCACCTCATCGGCCTCGCCGCTCTGGTTCACGTCGTTCTCCTGGAAGGCCTTCATGGTCTCCATCAGCTCGTCGGTGGTGGTGGGGGCGGAAAGGCCCAGCGCGTCCAGCCAATCCTGGCGGATCATAAAGGACATGGCGGCGCCCTGGCCCACCTCGTCATCTTCATTTAAAGCAATGGTGATATCCGTCAACCAATAGGTGTTGCCGTCCTCCAGGGCCAGCTTGTTCATCATCTGGGCGCCGTTGCCGTTGGCGTAATACTCTTTGGCGTCACCCTGAGAGTGGTTCTCCACCACCTCGTTAATGGAGATGAGTTTCCCCTGGTCCACCAGGTTCAGGCGGGTCTGGTCATCCAAGGGGGTGATGTTCATAATGTCCGCGTCAATACCGGCGGCCAGCTGGGTTTGGCACACGGTCTGATACTGGTCCTCGGGGATCAGGTCCAGCTCCAGGGCAACGCCATACTCGGCCAGCTTCTCCACAAAGGCGTCATAGATAGGGCTGCCGCCCGCCACCCAGTCGGAGAGGGAAATCTCGCCGCTGTCCACTGTGGCGGTCTTGTCAATGCCCATAATTTTCAGGGTGGTCACTTCTCCAGTGGCGGTGGAGCCGCTTTCCGCGCCGCTCTCTTCCGAGGTGGACGCTGAGGCGGCGGAGCCCGTCTCAGACTCTGTGCCAGAGCTCCCGCTCCCGCCGCTGGAACACCCGGCAAAGGCGCTGGTCAGCAGGGCGGCGGATAACAGCAGGGCCACTAGCTTGCGCATGGTCGTTTTCATAGTTTTACCTCCCAATTTTTATTGGTTTGCTTTATGTAATGGGGAAAGTTGCCCCATTCAGCCGTTTTCGCGTTCCCGGTCACTCTTTCAAGGAACCCAGCATCACGCCCTTGACAAAATACTTCTGGAAGAAGGGATACACCACCAGCATGGGCAGCGTGGTGAAGATGATCATGGCGTACTTCAGCTGGGCATTGGAAAGGTTTCGCAGGGCCATCTCCCGGGCCGTATCCGGGTCCAGCGTGGTGGTAAGGGTTTCGGTGCTCTCCACCAGCACCCGCCGCAGATACAGCTGCAGCGGCTGCCAGTCTGTGTGGGGCAGGTATACCAAGGCGTTGAACCAGCTGTTCCACATGCCCACAATGGTGTATACGGCTATCACCGCCAGAATGGGCGCGGACAGGGGCAGGTACACCTTCAGCAAAACCTGGTACACGTTGGCCCCGTCAATCTTCGCGGCCTCCCGCAGGGTCTCTGGGATGGTGCCGAAGAAGGACTTCACCAGGATAATGTTCCAGATGGAGTAGCAGGCCGGCAGGATCTGGGACCAGGGGTTGTCATACAGCCCAAGCTTGGTAATCAACAGGAAAGAGGGGATCATGCCGCCGGAGAAATACATGGGAATCAGCAGGAACATGTTGATGTACTTGCGCCCCCGCAGGTTCTTATAGGTCAGGGGATAGGCCGCCAGCACGCAGGTAAGCAGCATCAGCAGGGTGGTGGGCACCACATAGAGGAAGGTGTTGAAATAGGCCCGCCACATCTCGCTGTCCGTAACCAGAGTCTCATAGGCCGCCAGGCTGAACCCCTTGGGGACGGTGTACACCTTCATCGTGGCCGCGGCGCTGGGCTCGCTTAACGAGAGGATGAGCACATAGTACATGGGATAGAGAGTGATGAACAGCACCAAAATGGCGATGGCGTACATCACAATGGTGGAAACCCGCCCGTTCTCCCGGATCTTGTTGGGGTTCCGCTTTCTCAAGGTTCTCTTTGTTGCCGTTGTTGCCATAGCGCTCACCTCACCAAAGCCCCATGCCCGTCAGGCGGTTGCTCACCTTATTGGCCGTATAGGTCAGAATAAATCCAATCACCGACATGAACAGCCCCGCCGCTGTGGTGTAGCTGTACTGCCCGCCCACAATGCCCAGGCGGTAGGTATACGTCCCTATCACGTCTGCCACATTATAGGTGGCCTCTGTGTAAAGCAGCAGGATAAGCTCGCTGTTGGTGTTCAAAATGCCGCCAATGGCCATAATCAGGTTGATGGCGATGACGTGCTTAATGCCCGGCAGCGTGATGTGCAGTACCTGCTGGAAGCGGTTGGCGCCATCCAGCTTGGCGCTTTCATACAAGCCCTGGTCAATGGAGGAAATGGTGGAAAAATAGAGGATGCTTCCAAACCCAAAGCCTTTCCACACATTGGTGATGGTGTAGGTGGCCGGGAAGGCGTCCGGGTTGATGCGGTAGTTCTGCCGTTCAAACCCAAACAGTGTGAGGAAGTTGGCGACAAGCCCCTGGTTGTCGATAAAGGAGATCACCATGCCGGCCACCACCACCGTGGAGATAAAGTAGGGCATGTAGCTGGCCGTCTGCACCAGTTTCTTAAAGCGCAGCGCGCCGATCTGGTCCATAAGCAGGGCAAACAGGATGGGGGCGGTAAAGCCAAACAGCAGGTTCAGGCCGCTGAGCACCAGCGTGTTGCGGATCAGCCTTCCAAAATATTCGCCCTGGATGAAGTCGATAAAATGCTCCAGGCCCACCCATTTCACACCCTCCCCCAGGAAAGGGGCCCCAGGCACATAGTCCTGAAAGGCGATCACAATGCCGTAAAGGGGGATGTAGGAGAAAATAAAAATCAGGATGAACACCGGGATCATCAGGCTGTAAATCTGCAGCATCTCGATGCGCCGGGACCGGCTGGCCCGGACCGTTTTCTTGGCTTTCAAAATGGTTTCCTCCCCTTCAATATCCTCGCCAAAGCCCTTCCAAAGCGGGCCCAGGCATGTTTTGTTTTCGCTGCCATTATACCCGCAAGGCCCCCGGGGAAACAAGAACCAGAAAGTTCCTGCCTCGCCCGGCCCCTCTCATTCCGTCCGGAAAAAAAGCGGACCCCTGAAAAAAACATCCGAAATTTGCAGGCCCGCGGGAAATTTTTCCGCCATTTCAAAAAATGTACCCGTTCACAAAACGCGCCCCAGAACTTTCTGAGCCTTGCTTTTCCCCAGGCGCCCCCGTACAATGGGGGTACAATCTGTGGAAAGCGAGGCGTCTGCCATGAATTTAATCCCCAACGCTCCCGGCCTGAGCCCCAACTATTGGTGTACCTGGAGCACGCAAAACTTTGGACGGGAAGACGAACATCCCGATTACCACAACTACCTGGGCGGGGTGGGCTCCCAGTTTGCCCGGGCAGAGATGAATGAGAAAAACCTGCGCCGTTGGCTCCAGCAGTTCCCAAAAATCCGAGGGGACCTGTATCTGATGCTGGACGACGGCTGGGACGTGCCCTACGGCGTACACCCCGATAAAAGCAGGGACCGTTTCGGCACTCTGGAGCTGGACGAGGAGCGGTTCCCCTCCTTTACCGGCACGCCAGCCCAGCGACTGAAGAAGCTCAACGATTTTGTGAAGGAATCCGGCTGGCGCGGCTTGGGCCTGTGGGTTCCCGCCCAGGCCGCGGGCTCCATTGAGAAAGGCCACGCTATGGAGGCCTATTGGACCGAGCGGCTCCTCTGGTGCAAAGAGGCCGGGGTGGAATATTGGAAGGTGGACTGGGGCACCTACGCCCACGATGTGGAGTACCGCCTGTTTCTGACCCAGCTGGCCTCCAAGCTCTACCCCCAGCTCATTGTGGAGCACGCTTACTGCATGATTGCCTACAACGGCAGCCAGCTCCCCACCCAGGACTACGCCGGGGACCGCTTTGCCGAGATGGGTGAGATCCCTCAAAAATCCCTGGAAATCCATCAATTCAGCCAGGTGTTCCGCACCTATGACGTGTTCAATCAAACGGGAAGCTCCACCACCTTGGACCGGACGGCATACCTTCTGGCGGGCCAGGGAGGGCTGCTGACCTGCGAGGACCATGTGCGGATCTCCGCCTCTTTGGGCTGCACCGCGGGCATCATGCGCTCTCCCTATTGGAACGAAATCGAGGGCCTGGACTACGACTCCACCCTGCTGCGCCGCCGCTTGGACGAGGTGACGGCCGGCGTGCTTTGGCAGCGGCTGGCCCCTGCGTTCGCGGACGGCCAGGTTCTCTGCTCGGCGGAAACCCTGACGGACCGGTGGCTGTTTAAAACCGGCGAGTGCTGGGTGGATCAGGTCTTCGGGCAGGAAATCCACCAGACCGCCCCGGCCGTCATCGCCCGGAGGCTGCCCCTTCCCCAGGTAGAGGCAGAGGGAGAGCGGCCCTTTGTCACCTGCGCCCAGAACCCCAATGGCGCCTTAAGTGTAACCGCCCACCGGCGGCTGCTCCCCACCCGCCAGGAGGTGCTTCCCTCTTGCTCCGTCACCCTAAGCCCCCCCAGCCTGCCCCCCTACATGGGGGTGTTCGGCTCCTTCCGGCAGGTGGCGCTGCGGCTGCCCGTCCAGCCGGGAGAAACCTTCCGGGTCCTGGGCCAGAGCCTGCTCTCCGAGGAGGCGGTGGATGTCACCCGCTCCGTGGGCTGGGAGGGGGACGGCACCCTCCTCATCCCCGGCAGCCTCATCGAAACCCTCTACCGTCCTACCGCCACCCCCGGCGACCTCTCGGACCCTTCGGTGGTGTTCGCGCTGGTGAAGGAGGAAACCCTGTAAACCCCGTCCCATACAAAAAGATCCCCTACCGGGCCATATGCCGGCGGGGGATCTTTTATTTGCTGCTTTTAAGCAGCGCGGGTTCTCAGCACTTTATCAGGGGCATTTCCGTCATGCGCAGGTTGGTGCAGCCATAGGGGATGAGCCGCACCTGCTGGGGCGGGGTCAGGGGGACGCGGCTGTCCGGCACCTGGTGACAAAGGCCGTTGTCAAAGCCCCAGTCGATCTCCACAAAGCTGCCGGTCATGGAAATGGGCGGGCGTTCTGTGGAGAAGGGCGCCTCCCAATCCTCCCGCTCCTCCACAGTGAACTGGCCGTCCGCGAAGGCGTAGTTCCACTTGGAGAGGGGGCGGACCTCGTAATCGCAGTAGGGGAATTTCCGTTCCACCCCGTCCCGCACATACTCCAGGGGCGTCCACTCCTCCTCAATGGCCACGGAGTACAGCAGGGGCCCCCGCTTGACGCAGTACAGGCCGTTGGGGCGCTCCTCCAGCCGGGCCTCCATGGTGAAGGACACCTGCACCTGCTGAGTGCCGCTCCAGTCCCGCTCCACCGTGAAGAAGGCGCCGGGCTGGGCCGGGGCCCCATCCACCACAGCGGATATCACGGTGCCGGGGATGCGGATGGACAGGGGGAACCGCACCGGACGGTCGGTGGTGACCACATAGGTCAGCGCCTCCCGGAAGGGGTAATCGGTCCGCAGCTCGCAGGTGACGCGGGCCTCCCCGATTTGGCAGGACACCACCGAGGGGGCCAAGATCACCGAGGCCAGCCCCTCCTGGGAGCGCATGAAGGTGGAGAGGGCCAGCTTGGGCCAGCCCTGGCTGAAGTTGGCGGTGCAGCAGCCGAAATTGGGCTCCAGACCAAAGAGGTGGGACTCCCCGGAATTGGTGCGGAACACCACATGGTCCTCCGGCAGGCGGGTACAGCACACCTGGTTGGTCTGCTGGTCGTACTGATGGGTCCACATGTCGGGGCTCAGGGTGGCGGGCAGGGCGTTGAAGGCCAAGGCCTCCGCCAGGTCCCCCCACTGGGGGTCCCCGGTGATGGAGAGCAGGTGCTCGTAGGAGTACATGGCCTCCACCACAGAGCAGCACTCGCTGCCCTGGATGGGGCTGGTGCCGGAGAGGCACTCGTCCCCGGTGAAGTGGCCGCAGGCCATGCCGTGGTCCCGCTGCAGCAGGGCGTAGGCCTCCTTGGCCATGGCGTTGGGGTCCTCCCCGGTGACGCGGGAATACAGCGCCCCGGCCTTCAGGGACATGGCCAGGTTCACCACATGGGAGACCTGGGTCCACTTGCGCTCTGGCCTGGAAAGCCGCCACCGGCGGTAGAGCTCCTCGTAGTTGAAGCCCTCCACCCGCAGGGAGTAGGCCAGGTCCATCAGCCACTCCTCCGGGCGCCGCTCGTACAGCCAGAAAATGGGGATGAGGCACTCGAACCAGCGGGAGGCCGCCCAGTCGAACAGGGTGTGGTGCTCCATGTGGACGTGGAAATTTTTCAGCGCCCGGTAAACGGCCTCCTCGACGCGCTCGTCCTGGGTGCAGTCGTGATAGACCACCAGCACCTTGCAGATCAGGAACAGGGCCCACATGTCATAGCGGTCCCGCTCCTGCTGGGTGCAGGGGCACAGCCAGCCATCCTCCTGCTGCTGGGCCAGGATGGCGTCGATATACCGCTTGGCCCGGGCCTTCATGTCCTCGTCCTCCAACAGCCATGCCAAGGGGATGAAGCCGTCCAGCCAATAGGGGACCCGCTCCCATCCCTCTTGTTCCCCGCCGATCCATCGGCTGTCCCGGACATCGGGCCAAATCTTGTCCAGGTGGCCGCTTAGGCCCGCCGCCTGGATCTCCAGCTGCTTTTTCAGCCATCCCGCGGGCCTCAGCTCCCCGGTGGTAAAGGGGGTGTACGTCAATGGTTTCAGCATTTCAATCGACTCCTCTCCCGTGCTGCGGCAGTGCCCCCAGCTTTTCTGGGGGAATGCCGCCGGGTCTTGATTTTCCCTTATTATACCGGAGAAGCGCGCCGCTGGAAAGGGGGAAATTCCCCCTTTCCAAAACAAATTCCAGAGACCGCGGGGCACAGCAAAGGGAGGGGCTTTCGCCCCTCCCCGCGCTTTTAATATAAGTCTGTTTTTAGGAAAGTCCGGTCCAGCTTTCGGTGCCGTCCTCCGTGTGGTACTCGTGGGCGTTGGTGGCCTCTGCCACATGGAAGTAGCCCCAGTGTCCACGGTTTACATCGCCAAAGGTGTTGAGCTCTTCCTCGTGGGCGATCACATAGGGGCGGTCCGCCGCGCGGCCCAGCATGTGGTTGACAATGACCGTCACCTCGGCCCGGGAGATGGTGGCCTCCGGACGGAAGGTGCCGTCGGGATAGCCGTTGATCCAGCCGTACTGGGTGGAATCCACCACGGCGCTGTAGAACCAGTCGTCCTCATTCACGTCGGAGAAGATGTTCACTCCGCCGCCGCTGGTGTTGGCGAACTTCATAGCGATGACGGTGAACTCCGCCCGGGTGATAGAGCGGTCCGGGTCGAACCGGCCGTTCCCCACGCCGCTGAGAATGCCCAGGGATGCCAGGGTGTTCACAGGCTTGGCGTACCAGGCGTCCGCCGGGACGTCCTCAAACTCCACGGTGATCTCCACGTCCTTCTCCAGGAGCAGGTTGTAGAACATCTGAGCGGCCTCGGCGCGGGTCATGTTCTGGTCCGGGCCAAAGATGCCGCCGGGATAGCCTGCCAGATAGGCCAGGTGGTCCTTGGTATTCAGCCAATCGGAGACGCCGGTGTCATCCGGGTTGGCGGGCTGGTCCTCCACAGGGCCGCCACCGCCGCCGCTGATGATCTGCTGGGCCACCAAGACCTGCTCGCTGGCCGTGGCAGCTTCGTAGTACTCGTTGCCGGTAAAGGTCAGCGTGAAGGTGTAGGTCTCGCTGGTGTTGGGCAGGGTGAGCTCCGCCGTCAGGCTGCCGTCCTCCGGCCACTGGATATGCAGATCTTCCAGTGTGACATCATTATCGTTTTTAGCGGTCACGCTCAGACGCGTCTTCAAATCCGTGCCATTGGGCAGCTTCTCGCCCTTCAGGGTCAGGGTCACCTTCCCGCCGCCGGACAGGCTGTTGGGAGTGGCCTTCACCGTGACCGTGGGCTGGATCTTCTGGATAGTCACCGTCTCCGTATCGGTGGAGCCAGCGTAAGCGTCCATGCCCGTGGCGGTGATGGTGTATTCGTCGGGCTTCAAGCCCTTGATATAAGTGAGCGCGTCGTCTTTTGTTTTGCCCGTTGTGCCATCGAAGGTCTGACCGTTGACTTCCAAGGTGTACTCCGTACCAAGAGTCAGCTCCTTGTCTGTGCCAAAGGTGACGCTCAGGCGGAGATTGGTCAAGTCATCCCCCCAGGTCCACTGGCTGGGCGTGACTACCAGGTCAAAACGCTCGGAAGGCTCCGGGGCGCCCTCGCTCTTGATGGTGAAGGTCTTCTCCACCTGATCCCTGTAGTTGCCTGTGCCCGTAATGGTCACAGTGGCCTCACCGGGGCCCTTGTCTGCACAGGCCGTGGTGTAGTCGTAGCCCAGAATAAGGGTGTAGCTAAGGGTGTAGCTGCTGTCCTTGATGGTCACCGGCGGGATTACCTCGTTCCCTGTGTAATACTGGTCGGGGATGTTCTCCACCACACAGCCTGTGATGGGCTTGGGGGCGATGGTAAAGTCTGCCGTTTTGCTCCCCGTGAAGTTGTTGCCCGTGGCGGTGACCACCGCTTTGGCCGCATTGGAAGCATTCACGTTGTTGTAGTAGGTGATGGTGTAGTCGGTGTCCTTGGTGGGCTGGGCATTGCCATCCACAGTAACGGTGACGTCAGGCTTCTTCTCGTCGTGATTGAAGACCAAGTCTGTGTCATTCACAGCGAGCGTGGCTTTCGCCAAATCCCGCTGGAGGATGAGGAAGGTGAAGGTGCCCACGCTGTTTGCGTAGCCCCCCTGGCCTGTGGCAGTCACTACATACATACCTGCCGCGGGTGTGCCGCTCATTACGCTAGGATCATAAGGCTTAGAACCTTGAGCAGTTCCCTCAAACGGTGTGTAGGTGTAGGCGAGAGTATAGTCTGTATTCTCTGTCATAGGAGTGCCATTAACATCGGTCACCGTGATAGTGCCATTCACCGTGTCACCATAGGTCTCAACGACACTTGTCTCGTTGTCGGCTTTCAGCACCAACTTGCCCTCTTCCACAGGGAGCAGAGCGTAAGTCAGCTGAATTGGGGCGTTTGTCTCATGGTTGCCCGTTACCGTCACTTCAATGGTGTAGGTGCCGACTTGATTAAAGGTGACCGTCTGGTGGTCATTGATGCTCACCACATCGCTCTGGTTCGTAACATCTGTGCCGGTATTATCCTTTACAGCGATACTCACTGTGTTGGAACCATCACTTGTTACCGTATGGCTCCCATGGGTCACAGTCACGGTGGCGTTGTTGGTGTAGCTGTCGCCATAGTAGCCGAAGGTGCGGTTCAGGCTGGCGGTCAGGTCGCTGGCGTCCACGGGGCTGATTGTAAAGTTCTTCGTCACACTTCCCTTGTAGTTGCCCCTGCCGGTAATGGTCACGGAGCCTTGGCCTACCTCTTTGTTGTCATCGTAGGTGATGGTGTAATCCTTATCCTTCTCCAGAAGTACGCCTTCGTCGTGCACGGAAATGGCATCATCGAAAGTGATTTCTTTGCCTGTGTACGTATAGCTTTCGGCAATGCCGGTGACCATGTTTGCTGTAATTTCTTTCGGCTCTACCGTAACTTTTTGCGTTCCAGAGGCAGAATTGTAGCCATCGGCCTGGATTTGGAAGTAAATCGTCAGGTCGCCCGCATCGGTGATGGTGGGGGATTCATTCAAATCATAGCTGGTCCCGTTATTATCGCTGTACATGATCGTGTACTCAGAGGGGCTTTTTACAGTAATCTTGCTACCATGGGCGATGCGGTCATACTCCACTGAGTAATCTTCCGCAGTATAAGAGATTGTCGTCTCCGCAGTTCCAACTGTAATCCTAAAGGATGCGGTAGCAGCGGTGTAGTTGTCAGTCTCGGTAAACACCGCCGTAATGGTAGCACTACCAGTTCCATTTAGAGAAATGTTCTCTAAGCTATTTCCCTGCACACTGGCAACTCTGGTATCATTGCTCATATAAGTAATGGTACCTTTGTAATCATCGGCTACGTTTAATGTGGTTTCCTCAGTGCTATCAAAGGTACCGTTTTCTTCATATGGGACACTGACAGTTTCCTTGCTAAACCCAGTGGTGGGACTGGCCTTGGCGATAGTGACGGTAGTAGAGCCTGTGGCATCGCGGTAGCCTTGTAACTTGGCAACCCAAGAAACCCTGTAGGTACCGGCGTCTTGGCCCTGGGGCAATCCATCATCAGACGCTATCTGGCAACGGTCGCCTTCGGTCTGGGCTTCCACCTTAAAGGTCACTTCGGCTCCTGCGGGGGCAGTAGAGTAGGAAATAAGATTCTGCATCTCGCCAGTGTAGGTCAGCGTCTTAGGTGTGACAGTAACAAGAAGGCCGCCGTCTTCCGCCACATGAATGATATAGCTGTCTTTAGCACCCCCTGTAAAGTTCTTGCCGCCACTGGTCACTTCAGCCGTGATAGTAGCATTGCCCGTACCCACCAACGTAATTTCGCCGGTAGTTTCGTTCACAGTAGCTACGCCTTGGTCATTGGAAGAATACTTCACGGTAACGTCTTGAGGCTGACCGCCAAGCTCCTCATCAGAGTTGCTCTGGTTGATGAACTTCAAGGGGTTATTCACAGTACCGCCCATAGAGACCGTAACTTCTTCATTGGTGAACTCCACAGCCAAGGTTGCCTTCTTTACTGTGTAGGTGGCTTGTTCCTCATTCTCCTGGTAAGGAGTCTCTCCCTTCCAAGTAATCGCATAGTTACTCACAACTGACGATTCAGCCTTGGCCTCGCCACTGATAGGGTATGTACCAGCATCGCTGCCCTTCTTCGCAGTGGTGGACAGAGTGATCCCGAGTTCGTCTTCATCGTCACCCACAAACACTACGTTCTTGTTCGAACCAGTGTACGTATTGCTCAGCGTTCCATTATAGGTCAACTGCGCAATGTCACAGCCATAATCACTTTTCTTGTCCTCAATGGTAATGGTAATCGGCCGGGGATTTACGGTGTAGGTGCCGTTTTTGGTGAAGGTGACTTTGTAGTTGCCAATGACTGTGGGGGTATTTAACGCAACCTGATTATCATCATTAACTGCATAGATAGTGTACCCAACAACGGCAACGGGGCTTTGTTCATTAGCACCTGTTCCCAGTTTGATCCCCGGAACATTTTCTTCATCAGGAGCTAAACCACGATTATCGTCATTCGCCTCGTAGGTCAATCCTACGCCCGTCAACACCGGCGAATCCCCATAGAAGCCTTCGGCATTGCCGATCTGCACGTCGATAGGCCGGGGGCTGATGGTATAGGTGCCGGCATGGCCATTATTCGCATCTTCGCCCGTCCAGTTTCCGGCGAAGGTCACGTCGTAGTTCTTGTTGGTCCATTCACCGGTGATGGCATAGGTGTCGGCATCCTTGGAGTCAGGAGCGATGGAGAGGGTGATGCCGAGGTTGTCTTTGGTGGTGTCCTGGGAGAAAACCTCGCCCGTGGAAACATACCAGGCCTTGGGATCTTCTTTCGTACCCTCTTCTTGTCCAACCGTGGGCTTTTCACCGTCGTAGACGGAAGTCTGGTCACTGATGGTGACAGTGACGGGGGCCTGGGTGATCTTGCCATCCTCCACTGTGGTTTTGATTGTCCAAGTGGAAGTGGCCTTGCCTTCAACGTTACCGGTGTAAGTATAGTTCCCCGGGGTAACGCCAGCGCCGAAGGTCACCTCGTAGGTGGTGGTGATGGTCTTGCCCGTACCCACGTTGGCGTTGTCATAGGCGGCGGAAACGCTGGAAACAGTGATGCTTTCACCATTCTGCGCGCCCGTAACGGTCTCACCGGTCACTTCGGCCTCAGTGGTGCCATCGTACTCCTTCTCCTCGGTCAAATCGCTGGAGAGGGTGAGGGTGGCGGGGTTGATGGTGATGGTGACGGCGCTATCACCCACAATGGGGGCATAGTTCTCCGCCGTGACCTTATACCAGTACTCGCCGCTTTGGGCCACATTGATAAACGGGATTTCGTCCCATCCCTCAGCGCCCGCCTCGGGCCTGGTATCATCCGTCTTTTTGATGAACTCAACCTTAGTGATCTCAATCTCTGTGCTTGCGCTGTCAGTGGTCTCGGCCGTCCAGCTGTCTGTTACATTGTGAGCTTTACCAGTATAGGTGCCGGTGTAACTCTGTGCATCAACAACCATTTCCGCCGGGGTGATTTTCAGGGTGGCCGCATCAGGGAATTTAAGTTCATAGTTGTCATAGTTCCCTGTGGGGTCTGCCTTCAGCGCAGCGGTGACGGTGTAGCTGCCCACGGCTGTGTGATCTGTATCCGTAGTGGGATCCACAGGCATATAGGTATAGTCCACATCGCCGGCCTTTAATTGATCGGAATCTATAAAGCCAGTCCCCTCGGCCGGGCTGGCAACAGGCCCTACCGTTACATTTACCGGCTGGCCCGTGTAAGCCTTTTCGATGATTCTGCCATCCTGTCCTATCCCGGCAAATTCCAGGTTTACAGGCCGCTGGGTGATGTTGACCTTTACATCGCCATTTGCAGCATCCTTCACTGCGCTTACCTTGTAGTTGTTCGCATCGTCGCCGCCCAAAGTGATGACACTGGTTTCGACTGTGACAGCTTTGTCATTGCCAACATCGGCACTTTCAATGCTGCCAGTGGCGTTGCTGGCCAGGGCCAGGGTGAGGTTGTCCTCGCCAACCTTATCCGTCGTCTCCGGCGTGCCCGTCAACTGCACAACCTTGGTGCCATCGTACACGCGGTTCTCAGCGGAAATGCCGGTGACGGTGATCGCCTTGGGTGTGATGGTGCCAGCGCCAGCCTGGGTCAGGGTGATTTCCCCTTTGGTCAGCTCTGTGCCGTTATAGCTGTAGTTGCCCCACTTGATATCCGTGCCGGACAGGGTCAGGATCAGGGTGACGTCCTTGTCTTTGCCGGCGTTTTTGTTGGCGTAGGTGCCGGTGGCGCTAGAGACGGTAATTTCATCACTGGTACCAGTAGTGACGGTGATATTAAAATTATCAGTTATATCAGCGTTACCGTCGTAGGTCTTGGTGTATTCATCAAGTACACCGGTAAGCTGCAACACTTTTGCGCTGATTGTCACCTGTGCACTGGCAATATAGGGGGCATAGTCGTTCGCATGTTCCCCTGTGATGACAACCTTGTACCAGTATTTACCTGAATCGGCAACGTCCTTGACCTTTCGTTCTTTAGACCAGCCTTCATTCTCCGCTGCGGGGACATCGGTGCCATCGTCTTTCATGTAATAAACCTCATAGCTGAGATTGCTGTCCTTGCCCGTAACCGAATTGACGGTAATGGGGGGATACGTCTCGCCATTGTAGGTGCCGGTGTAGCCTTCGGCATCCACAGTCAACTGTGCCTTCGTGACCGTAACGGTGACAGGCTCCGATTCCGCAGGCTCATAATTCGTATCGCCGGGGTAGGTGGCCTTCATATAGTAGGTGCCCACTGCGATGGGAACATTACCTTCTGCTCCATTATCAAGCTTCTCTGTACAGTCCTTATTTGTATAGAAGGTATATGTGATGTCCCCAGCGGGCTGGTCAGCTCCTGCTACCACTTCAGCGGTTGCCGTTGCTTTATCGTACCCTTCAATAGGCTGGCCGGTGTAGGGAACTTCCAGTTTCTTATCTGTCAGGCTCACCGTTGGCTTAGCCTTCTTCACCGTCACGGTGTACTCTACAGAAGCCGCGCCCACATTGGCGGTTTCCGCCGCCGTAACGGTAATGGTGGCTTCGCCGGCTTGTTTGATGGTGACTTCGCCAGAGCCGCTGTCCACATCGAGTACATCGGCGGTATTCCCATCGGGCCCCTTTTCACTGTCCTTTTTCACCGCGTAGCTGATGACAGGCTTATCCAGCTCCGCCGTGCCGGTGACGGTAAAGGTCTTTTCAGAACCATACGTAGTGGTATAGGAGTTATTCTCCTCATCCCACTCCCCTGCATTAGTTTCAGCACTGGTCAAGGTAATTTTCTGAT
This sequence comes from uncultured Oscillospiraceae bacterium, assembly GCA_900543555.1. Taxonomy (GTDB): domain Bacteria; phylum Bacillota; class Clostridia; order Oscillospirales; family Acutalibacteraceae; genus Acutalibacter; species Acutalibacter stercoravium. The sequence goes on from UQRL01000006.1 coordinate 20,901, forward strand.
CGTCCGCCTGCGTGATGGTAAGGGTGTAGATAGCATCGGCGGCTGTGTAGTTATTGCTCACTGTGCCTGCGCCCCATTTGGCGGTAATTTGGTAATAGCCGACGTCGGTAAACTTGGTTTTGGTGGTAGCGTCTTTCACTTCTTCCACCGTATCCCAGTTGGTATTGGGCTCTGTACTGTACTTATAGGTGTACTTAACATCACCCAATACAGTTGCCATGTTGTCCTTATCCGCCTCAACCAGGCCAGTTACCGTAACCGGCTGCAGGGCTGTGCCCTCAGCGGTGTAGGTCTTTGTTACCTCCTTTTGACCAAACTCCATCGTGGCGGTGGCTTTGTTAATGGTGAAGGAAGCATAGGGAATCTGCGCAATATAGTTCTGGTTGTTATACGTGTAATTCTGCCGCACGAAATAGGTGCCAGCGTTGATGGGGGCATTATTTGATGGAGACCTAAAAGTAGTGTCATTGGAGTACTGATACCCTGCCGACTTTACATCGCCAGGCAAATCAGCAGCCGTGGCCACGCTAACCAAGTTTTCAGCGTCATACGGTTTGCCGGTATAGGTGGCGTTTTGGGCCTCTATTTGGGGAAGGGTGAGAGTGGCGGGATTAATAGTCCACTCAAGGCCGCTGGGTTCGTTCCCATACCACACATAGTTCCCGCTTTCGTTTAGTGTTACTGTAACCAGATACTTGCCACGATTGGTGTGATAGGCATTCGCAGCGGTGTATGCCACAGCTGCGTTCGAGTCATAGTTTTCGTCGGTCTTGTTTCCAATGTAGACCAATTTTACCGTATTTGTACCCTTGTCAACCTCAAAACTATAGTCGCTATTCGGATTTACAAGCGGATTTACCCACTTGTCGTACTGATAATTATAGAGGTTCACACTTATACTGGGCGCATATAGCTCTCGTTTTAGAATTTCCCACGGAATCGTGATGTCACGTACTGCTTCATCTGTATTTTCCCATCTATAGTTTTCGTTTGTCAACGTAGCTTTTGCGGTATACTTCCCCGCATTTATACCAACATGGGTATATCCACCTTCATCAACAAATTTCCAATCTTCGCTAGCCTGTCCTTCAAAGCCATTTCTTTCCTTAGAGACCGGCTCATACTTCATATTCTGAGGAGCAACAGGCTTCTTAACCTGCTTATGATCAATATGGACTTCAAGGTTCTGGATCTTCTTCTCGTACGTTGGGTTGTCAGGATACGTGAAAACAACTTGCACATTGTATGTACCGGCGTCTGTCAATGACAAACCGGAAATAATATTCTCCTCATTTTCTGTGCCGGTATATTCCCATGTTGCTGCTGATTCGCTGCTCCCCTGTTTGGTGGCAGTTACGGAAACGTGCCATCCCTCCTCAAGCCCAATCACTTCGAGAGTATTCTTTGCCGTTCCATCGTAGATCAAACCAGAGATTGGTCTTGCTTCTGCAGTGATTTGATGGAGAGCGACCACGAAGGAATGCTCGACCCAAACGGAATCTCCCTCCTGCACCAACGTGTAACCCTCGCCGGGATATTCCAGATCGCTTTTTTCCGGCAAATCGTACATCTCCGTATCATATGTAAACTTTACACGGACTTTGTACTCTTCGCCCTCTTCATCGGGCTGCTCGGTTGTCCACTGACCATTTGCAAAGTACTCTACTTTCCCGGGAGTGGCATCACCAAATCCCTTCGCTTGAACAGTGGCAGCATTTCCCACGTTCACCATGTTTGGCAAGATAGAGACATTGCTCAGGTCTAAAACATCTTTTGTGACGTTGACTTTAATTTTCAGCGTGGCCGTCCCAGAGGCGGAGTCCGGTGTCCCCTCCAGCGCCTTGGTAAACACAGGCCAATTTTGATTCTTGTCTTGAGTCATGGTGTACTTAACTTCCAAGTACTTTATCCCTTCTGTTCCGAAGGGTTCGTCCGAAGAAGATACCAGTTCAACCTTGCCATAGGTTGTAAAACCTACAAGCTGACTGGCAATATCACTGGGAGATTGGGTTGTCAGTGCGTTGATTGTTTTTCCTGTCAGGTTAATCAAAAAAGGATTAGTATATCTATCTGTCTTGCTGTGATCTGGGTTAGTACAAGAGTAGTACAGGGTAGTTGTTTTCCCTGCCTCTATTGTAGGATTAACCACAGACTTCGCTTCCCACTTATGTCCCTCGTGGTCCTTGAATTTTTCACGCCAGCTCTCCAGTTCCTCTTCCGTCAGCTTTTGGTCCGTATCGGGGTCAAAAAGCCCCATACCAATTCCGCTTTTCCACAGGGAACCCACCGCGTCGCCTTTGTTGGGACAATTTTTCCGCAGGCAGTGCTGCACGAAGTAGTTATCATTTTCACAGGTGCGCTTAACTTCTGTAATTGGGCCATAGTCATGCCCCAGGGCCGGAATCGGGTAGTGATACGTCATCACGATAGGTTCTCCGCTTGAGGCCGCACCGGTAAAGGTTGTCTTATAAATATCATAGCCCGGATTAATACAGTCCGCTGGTTCAGTGTTGACATACTGCATGGGTGTGATATCGCCGGTATAGCAGGTATCGCCGTTTACAAACAACTTGTCGTTCTTTTCTAATTCTTTCGGCAAATAAAACTGTGTACCCACCAACCCAGTGTACTCAATTTCTGGATGAACGGCGTCTTGAATAGTCGTTGTTGTGCTATAAGCATTATGGTCCGCATCGCCAAACGCGGCGCCGCCCACATGGGTTAGGGCAGATGCACCTGCACCACCATTATCTTTCCCCAGGACGGTAACGGTTTGCAGTCCCGTATAGTTATAGAAGGCATGGTCCCCAATGCTCTCTACGCTAGAAGGAATGGTAAGGCTGGTCATCATCGTGTTGGGAGCAGCATCGTTCTTCCCAAAGGCATAGTCGCCAATGGTCGCCAGTCCTTCTTGCAGGCTGATGTAGGGATCTTTATTCAAGGGGCAGTCGTAGAAGGCGTATTCGCCCACTTCCGTAATCCCGCTGGGAACCGTAATAGACTGCACTCCGGTGCTGGTAAACGCATGGTTGGGGATCTTGTTCTCTATCTTTTCCGTTTCCCCCTCAACCGTCTCCACCGCCGTCATATTGCCCAGCTTCACGCCGGTGAGCTTATCGCAGTTGTAGAAGGCATACTCGCCCATCGTCGTCACACCAGAAAGGTCAAGGGTGGTTCCGTCCCCGTTCCCCTCATCGGTAAAGACGGCGTTGTCGTCGTCATAAAACGCGCGCTGGCCAATGTAATTCAAAGTAGAGGCGTCCTGGAAGACGACCTTATTCATGTTACTGTTGCTGGCAAAGGTATAGTTACCAATGCCCGTCACGCCTTTCGCAATGTAAATTTGCGAAGGATGTGACTGTGCCCAGGGCTGGTTGCCCTCCGCACTGTTATAGTCTGGCGTAGAATAGTTCTCTCCGTTATCACCCGGCAAAATGAGAACTATCGCGTCGGACGCACTGTTGCCTTCGTTATCTTGGTAACTACGAAGCAGTGTTATCTGAAAGACGTCACTATTTCCGATCCGATAAGTTTTTCCTACTGTATATTGTATTTCGCCCGCAGGGACGGTAGCCTGAATTTCCTTAATTTTGTTTTGCACCCACTCATACGCCTCACCGGATTCCGGCGCCGTCGCCTGGGCACTTGCGCTCAAGGGCAGCATACCGGCCAGCAGGGTGCAGGCCAGCAGCAGGCTTACAAAGCGTTTCCACATTTTCTTCATGGTTCTTCCTTCCTTCCTTTTCTGGAATCCTGCGGCGCCCCGGCCGGGCCCGCTTTTGATCTATGAAAAATCAGCGTTCTTCGCTGAAGGCTTCCTCCCAGCCCACTGCCAGCTGTTCCTGTTCCAGCAGCTGGTGGAGGGCCCTCTCTACCAGCCGGGCCACGTCCCGCTGAAAATCCTCCTGAGTGGAGAAGAACAGCTTGCGCAGGCACCGGGGATTGCACTTCTCCGGGGCCACCTGAGCCTGGCGGGCTAACTGCTGGATGTTGGCCGTCACGGTGGTGCGGTTCAGGGGCTTGCCCCGCCGGGTGACGAATACCGGCCCCGCGGGCACCCCTGTGTCCTGGGCGTAGTGCAGCAGCTCCGTTTGCAGGCAGGGACAGAGCCGCAATGTTCGTTTCGGCAGATGGACCGCCCCGCTTTTCACAGCCTCCACCGTCAGCAGGGGAAGTTCCTGCACGGCCACCCCTGTGGCGGCAAAAGCCTTGACCAGCATGTACGCCCTTCTCTTTCCCAGGGCCCCCGCGGCGGCCAGCAGCCGCAGGTACTCTTTCCGGGATAGCTCGGGCTGTTCTTTCTCTCCGGGGGCATGGGCCCGGGGCAGGACCTGCAGCTCCCACAGGCCCAGATAGGCCAAAAACCCGTTCACCGCCGAGGAAAACAGGTTTACTGTGCGGGGCATGTACCCCTGCGCCAGCAGATGCTCCTGCCACTGGGAAAGGGTTTCCCTGCCAACCCGCTGGCCCTCTGGCAGAAACTTGTAAAAGTGCATCAGGCTGCGGCGGTAGGTCTGTAAGGTCCCCTGAGAGCACCCCTTGGAGGAGAGGTTGTCCAAATAAGCCTGGATCTGCTCCAGCGTCACCTGGGCCATCCACTCCCCCACCGCTTCTCTTTGCTGCTTTACTGCATACACCTGCGAAGGGTCACCTCCATTCTACCAAAGACAGTCTTCACAATTTGTCGTAAGCGCTCTAAATCTTTATCTTTTGTTAATAAGACAATTTTCACAGATTGTCCTATACTTTTGATAGAAAAAAAGCTATCATACATAATTTTGGTCTAATTCTAGCACGAAATTTAGAGGAGCGCAAGAGGATTTAAAGGATTTAAGCGCAAAAATCTAGGCCGGTCAAACGCTGTTTTTTGACCAGTCTGGATTTTTGCGCTCTATTATTTTGCGTTTTGTATATTCGTTAACTTTTTATACCATTTTAAATAGAATTAGAAACTTTTTTCGGAACGATAACAGACAATATGTGAATTTTGTCCTAAATGATGAGATGAAGGCGTTCCAACTGGCGGGCATGCTCCGCGCCGCTGGAAATCAAATAGATCCGCGTGGTTTCCAACGAGCTGTGGCCCAGCACGTCGGCCAGCTTGGCCACATCCCGGCAGGCGCTGTAAAACACCCGGGCAAAGAGGTGCCGCAGGTTGTGGGGGAACACCTTGCTGGCGGCTACGCCGGCCTTGGCGCACAGGGCCTTCATCTCCGCCCAAATCTGCTTGCGAGAGATGGGGCTGCCCCTTCGGGTGCGGAAGATCTCCCCAGAGGCCGTTTTCTGCTTTTTGGCGTATTGCAGCAGCTTTTTCCGCAGCCTTTGGGGAATGAGGATGGTGCGGATTTTCCCCTTTAGGGAGACCTCCGCCCGTCCGGCCCGGGCCGCCTCTACCGTGAGATACTGCACCTCGCTGACCCGGATGCCCGTGGAGCAGATGGCCTCCATCAGCAGGCCCAGGCGCTCCTGCCTCAGCCTTCCTGCGGCGGCCAGCAGCCGGGCATACTCCTCCCGGGTCAGCTCCCGGCTGTCATCCCGGAACATCTGCCGCTGCACCCGCAGCGCCTTCACCCGGCAGTCCTCACAGCCCAAAAATTTGAACAGCTGGTTCAGCGGCACCAGCATGGCGTTCACAGTGCCCGGGCGGTAGCCTTTTTGAACCAGGCGGCTTTTCCATGCGCTGGCCGCCTCCTTTGTCACGGGCTTCCCATCCAGCCAGGCGCAGAACGCCCTTACATGGCGCAGGTAGTTTTCCACCGTTCCGGCGCTGCGCTCCTCCCTGCGAAGCTGTTCCGCAAAGGCGCGGATGGTCTCTGGGGTAATGGTCATTTAAAAAACCTCCTAACAACAGACTTACCCCTATTGTACCGTACTGGGGGAACCCTATACAGAGGAAGGCGGTTTGCACCCATAGAAAAATCCCCGGCTGCATTTATAACAGCCGGGGATTCCTTTGTGCTGAGCTTCTCTATTTTAATTAGTATACCGCGCTTTCGCCTGGCTTTTGATAGCGCTTCTCCCATTTGCGGAACAGCCGCGCCAGCACAACCACCGACGCTACCGCCAAAACCACCTCGGCGGCAAACTGGGCATAGGCCAAGCCGTACAAGGGGAACAAGGCATTCAAAAGGAACAGGGCGGGGATTTCCAGCACCACCTTGCGCAAAATGGCGAACAGAAACGCGTACTGCCCCAGGCCGGTGGCCTGGAACACCCCCACCGCCAAAAAGTCGATGGCCAGAAAGGGCATGCCCAGGCAAAAACCCCGCAGGAACCGGGCGCCCAAATCCACAATCTGCCCATCCTGCATGAACAGGCTGACCCACAGGCCGGCCCCGGCAAAATAGGCAACCTCCATCAGGACAAGGAACACCAGGGCAATCCGCGCGGCAAAGAGGAAGGTCTTTTTCATCCGCCGGATATTGCCGCTGGCGTAATTATAGCTGATCAGGGGCATAATCCCCTGAGAGAGGCCCAGGGCGATCTGCACGGTGACGGAGTTGATCTTCTGGGCAATGCCCATGGCCGCCACGGCGTTGGACCCAAAGCCAGAGGTAAAGTTGTTCAGCACGCTCATGCCCGTCACGTTCAAAAGGTTCTGCACCGAGGCGGGAACCCCCACGGCAAAGACTCCCAGGACAATGTGTTTGTCCGGCTTGAACATGGAGGGTTTGACACACACATAGGTCCTGCCCCGCTTGACGTAGAGCAGCACAAAAAAGTACAGGCACGCCACGCAGTTGGAAAGGAAGGTGGCCAGCCCCGCCCCCTCCGCTCCCATGTTCAACCCCCAGGGCAGGATAAAGACCGGGTCCAGCAGGATGTTCAAAAAGCAGCCGCTCATGGTTCCAATGCTGGCGTGCATCGAAGCGCCTTCCGCCCGCACCAGGTAAGCCATCACCACATTTAAAATGGCGGGCACCGCGCCAAAGGTCACCGTCCAGCGGGCATAGCCCACCGTGGCCCCCATGGTCTCCTCGGTGGCGCCCAGCAGGCGCAGAAGGGGGTTTTGCAGCAGCGTGTAAACAATGGAAAACAGCAGCCCGGCAAAGACCGCGCAGTAAAACCCAAAGGCAGAGCTGCGGTACACCGTCTCATAGTCCTTTTTTCCCAGGGAACGGCTCATCATGCTGGAGCTGCCCACGCCGAACAGGTTATTCACCGCATTGAAGGCCAGCAGCAGCGGAGCCGCCAGGGTGACGGCTGCGTTCTGCACCGCGTTGTTGAGCATGCCCACAAAATAGGTGTCCGCCAGGTTGTAAAGCACCATGACCAGAGAACTGAGCACTGTGGGCACTGCCAGCTTCATCACCGCCTTGGGAATGGGGGTGCGTTCAAACAGCTCTGTTTTCTGGGCGTCTTCCATTGCCATACCTCCTGCCGGGAAAGCCGCAAAGGAAAAAGGGCACCGCCCTTTTTCCTTTGCCCCATGCTTAATTTATATATAGTATAGCACAGGCGCCGGGCATTGACAAGGCCCGGCAGGGAGCGCCCCCTGCCGGGCGCCTTTCCCTTTTCCCCAATTTCCCTCCCTTTTCCCACCGGATATTTTCCTATGAAAATCTCTTGACAAAGAGGGCGGATTGCCTTAGAATTAGTTCGAGACCTAACAAAAATCTTTTACATCCCTTTTCCGCCCTTCCATTTTTCTCGGGATGGGGCCGGAGGAAGAAGCAGCCGGGAACAGTCCGACCGGTGTCCACGCCGGCAGGGCGGTTTTCTTTCTATACCTATGCCCCCTTTTGGCAGGGATCCCGGCGGGGAAATTTTTTGAAAGGAAGGTTTTGCTATGATTCGGACTCTGGCGAAAAGTATTCGGGAATACAAGAAGCCTTCGATTCTGGCTCCCGTATTCGTCACGGGGGAAGTGGTCATGGAATGTATCATTCCCTTCATTATCGCCAACCTGGTCAACGAGATCAAGGCGGGCATCTCCATGCCCATGCTGCTGGGCTATGGCGGCGTGCTCATCCTGATGGCCGGCCTTTCCCTGGCCTTTGGCGCTCTGGCCGGCAAGGCGTGTTCCACTGCCAGCTGCGGCTTTGCCCGCAACCTGCGCAAGGACATGTTCTACAAGATCCAGGGCTACTCCTTTGAGAACATCGACAAGTTCTCCGTCTCCAGCCTGGTCACACGGCTGACCACGGACATCACCAATGTACAGATGGCCTATATGATGATCATTCGCACGGCGGTGCGCAGCCCCTTAATGCTCATCTTCTCCTTTGTTATGGGTTTTGTCATGGGCGGGAAAATGGCCTTTATTTTCCTGTTCACCATCCCCGTGCTGGGCATTGGGCTGTTTTTCGTCACCAAAAAGACCATGCCCCTGTTCCGCCGGGTGTTCCGCAAGTACGACGCCCTGAACGCCTCTGTACAGGAGAACATCCGGGGCATGCGGGTAGTCAAGGCCTATGTGCGGGAAGACCACGAGAAGAAAAAGTTTGACCGCGCCGCCGAGGACGTGCAGAAGGACTTTACCAAGGCTGAGCGCATTCTGGCCATCAACAACCCCCTGATGCAGTTCTGCATCTATGTGGTGATGATTTTCGTCATGTCCTTTGGCTCTTACACCGTCATCACCAGCCAGGGCCTGGACCTGGACGTGGGGCAGATGTCCTCTCTGCTCACCTACTCCTTCCAGATCCTGATGAGCCTGATGATGGTCTCCATGATCTTCGTGATGGTCACCATGTCCCTGGAGTCCGCCGAGCGTATTGTGGAGGTCCTTTCGGAAGAGAGCACCCTGCAGAACCCGGAAAACCCCGTCATGGAGGTCAAGGACGGCTCCATCGACTTTGACCATGTGAACTTTAAGTACTCGAAAAAGGCCAGCCGCAACGCCCTCTCTAACATTGACCTGCACATCAAGAGCGGCGAGATTGTGGGCATTTTGGGAGGGACGGGCTCCTCAAAAACCTCTCTGATCCAGCTGATCCCCCGCCTGTATGACGCCACCGAGGGCACCGTGAAGGTGGGCGGCGTGGACGTGCGGGACTATGACCTGGAAACCCTGCGCAACCAGGTGGCCGTGGTGCTGCAAAAGAACGAGCTGTTCTCCGGCACGATCAAGGAGAACCTGCGCTGGGGCAATCCCCATGCCACCGACGAGGAACTGGAAGAGGCCTGCCGCCTCTCTCAGGCGGACGAGTTCATCCAGCAGTTCCCCCAAAAGTATGACACCTACATCGAGCAGGGCGGCTCCAACGTGTCCGGCGGCCAGAAGCAGCGGCTGTGCATTGCCCGGGCCCTGCTGAAAAAGCCCAAGATTTTGATTTTGGATGACTCCACCAGCGCGGTGGACACCCGCACCGACGCCCTCATCCGCCAGGGCTTCCGCAAATTTATCCCCGAGACCACCAAGATCATCATTGCCCAGCGGGTGGCCTCTGTGCAGGACGCCGACCGGATCCTCCTGATGAAGAACGGCGAGATTGAGGCCATGGGCAGCCATGAGGAACTGATGGCCTCTAACCCCACCTATCGGGAGATCTACACCTCGCAGAACCGCGTGAACTCTCAGGAAAAGGCAGGTGCTGAAAATGGCTGAGAAGCGACCCTCCGGCGCGAAAAGCGCCCCCATTTTGCTGCGGCTGATCAAGATGCTGTTCAGCTTTTACCCTGTTATGCTCCCCGTGGCCCTCGGCTGCATCCTCTTCAACGCCATCATCAGCTCCATCCCCTCCATCTTCATGCAGAATGTCATCTCCCTGGTGGAGCAGAGCTGGCAGGCGGGAGACTGGGCCGCCGTGGGCGGGCAGATCCTCCACTTTGTGCTCATCCTGGTGGTGCTCTATGTGCTCAGCCTGGCGGCGGGCACGGTGTTCAACCAGCTGATGGCCATTATCACCCAGGGCTCTCTTGCCAAGATGCGCGAAAAGATGTTCAACGGCATGCAGGACCTTCCCATCAAGTATTTTGACACCCATAATCACGGCGACGTGATGAGCTATTACACCAACGATATTGACACCCTGCGCCAGATGATCTCTCAAAGCCTTCCCCAGCTGATCATCTCCACCGTGACCGTCATCACCGTGCTGGCCATTATGCTCTATTTCAGCGTGTGGATGACCCTGGTGGTGCTGGTGGGCGTGTTCTTCATGGTGCTGGTCACCAAAAAGGTGGGCGGCCGCTCTTCCAAGTATTTCATCCGCATGCAGCAGTCCATTGCCGCCACAGAGGGTGTGGTGGAAGAGATGATGAACGGCCAGAAGGTCATCAAGGTGTTCTGCCACGAGCAGGAAGCCCAGGCAGACTTCGACAAGGTCAACGACGAGCTGTTCCACAACGCCGAGCAGGCCAATATCTACGCCAACATGCTCATGCCCATCCTGAACAACATCGGCAACGTGCTGTATGTGTGCGTGGCCATCGTCTCGGGCATTCTGATGATGACGGGCGTCCCCAACCTGAGCATCTCCGGCATGGCCTTTGGCATCAGCATTGTGGTGCCGTTTTTGAACATGACCAAGCAGTTCTCCGGCAACGTCAGCCAGGTTTCCAACCAGCTGAACATGGTCATCATGGGCATGGCCGGCACCAAGCGGATCTTCAACTTGATTGACGAGAAGCCCGAAACAGACGAGGGCTATGTCACCTTGGTAAACGCCAAGGTGGACAAGGACGGCAACCTGGTGGAGTGCAAAGAGCGCACCAACGTGTGGGCCTGGAAACATCCCCACCAGGCGGAAGGCACCGTCACCTACACCCGTTTGCAGGGCGAAGTGGTGCTGGATGACGTGGACTTCGGCTATACCCCGGAGAAGCTGGTGCTGCACAACATCAGCCTGTACGCCAAGCCCGGCCAGAAGATCGCCTTTGTGGGCTCCACCGGCGCGGGCAAGACCACCATCACCAACCTGATCAACCGGTTTTACGACATCGCCGACGGCAAAATCCGCTACGACGGCATCAACATCAACAAGATCAAAAAGGCCGACCTCCGGCGCAGTTTGGGCATGGTGCTGCAGGACACCAACCTGTTCACCGGCACCGTAATGGACAACATCCGCTATGGCCGCCTGGAGGCCACCGACGAGGAGTGCATTGCCGCGGCCAAGCTGGCCGGCGCCCACGACTTCATCATCCGGCTGCCCCAGGGCTATGACACGCCCCTCTCCGGCAACGGCTCCAACCTGAGCCAGGGCCAGCGGCAGCTGCTGTCCATTGCCCGGGCCGCTGTGGCGGACCCCCCTGTGATGATTCTGGACGAGGCCACCTCCTCCATCGACACCCACACCGAGGCCATTGTGCAGAAGGGTATGGACGCTTTGATGACCGGCCGGACGGTGTTCGTCATTGCCCACCGCCTGAGCACCGTGCAGAACTCCGACGCCATTATGGTGCTGGACCATGGCCGCATTATCGAGCGGGGCACCCACGACCAGCTCATCGCCCAGCACGGCACCTACTACCAGCTGTACACCGGCGCCCTGGAGCTGGAGTAACCCCTCTTCTAAACGGAAAAGGACCGCCCTTCCGGGCGGCCCTTTTTTGTGCCCCGTTCTGGAGCATCCTTCTCTTTCCAAAAAGGGAAGGGCTTCCGCCGCCCCTTTGCCCATCAAAAAAGCCGCCCTTTGGGGCGGCTTTTGCGCGTTTATGCTTTCTCCCGGAAATCCTCCAGGCGCTTTTCGTAGGCAGCCTCCACTGCCTGTTCCAGGGCCAGAGGCACATCGCCGGCGCCCATGGCCTTCAGCAGGGAACGGGTAAAGGGCGGGTTGTTGACCAGCAGGGGCCCCAGCAGGTAGGTGCCGAAAAAGTGGTTCCGGCGCACCCCCTCAAAGGGGCACTTCTTGTTCAGGCCCACGCCCTTGGTCACGGTGAACAGGCCCTGCACCTCCCCCTTGGGATAGGCCATGGTGAACTGGGACTTAAAGCCCATCACCGGCCGGCCCTCAAACTCCCCCAGGAAGATGCTGTTATGCCGGTGCATCATGTCCCGCCGGGCGGTAAAGGGGAACAGGCCCAGGCAGGGGATGGCCTCCCCGCCCTCCTTCTGGATGCTCTCCCCCAGCAGCTCCAGGGCGTTGCCGGTAAAGAGAAAGGGCGTGCCCTGCTGGATGAGCTCCTCCAGCCGCTCCCGGTGGGGGCGCAGGCGTTCCAGCGCCAGCTCTTGGGTCCGCTCGGTCATAGGGCCCAGATAAACCAGGTCCACCGGTTCTTTGGCGAAGCGGGGTTCCTCCTGCAGGGAAGTCTCCACAAATTCCGCCTGGGGCAGGCAGCGCTTCAAATATTCCACATTGCTCAGGTCCCCGTACAGGTTGCACCGCTCGGGGAACAGCACCTCAATCCGCATGGGAAGCATCCTCCTTTCCCTGCTGGGGAGCGGGCGCGGCAGCCATGCGCTCCTTCAGCTGGCCTTTGATCTGCTTAGAGAGCTCCACCGCGTACAGGTCATAGAGCATGAACAGCGTGTCCACCTGAGAGAGGTCCACCGCTGCCGCGGCATCCAGGGGGTGCTCCATATGGCAGAGCTTTTCCGGCGGGATACCCGCCATCAGCAGCCGCACATACACATCCCAGTGCCGGGGCCCCGCGGCCACCACCTGGAGGATGTCCGGGCTGTTTAGAAACTCAAAGTCCGTGTCGTACAGCCAGGCCGTGTTTTCCACCGAATGGGCGGCGTCGTGGGCGTCGTCCAAAAACAGCAGCACCGCCTTTTTGCCAGGGCAAAGGCGGGCGCTGGCGCAGGCCTGGGAACAGGCGATGGGGTTCTGCCCCTTAGCCAGGTGCAGAACGAGCCGCCGCCCGTTCACCGCAACCTCGTTGTAGCGGCTCTCCACAATGGTCAGCTTGTCCATGCACTGGGCCACGCGCTCCTTGGGGAGGCCGAACTCACACAGCAGGGCCACCGCAGAGAGGGCATTGTACACATTGATCAGGTTGGTGTTGGGCAGGGGAAAGTCCTGGGGGCCGTCCGCACCCTGCACGGTCATCCGCCGGCTGTGCTGGTCCAGGGCCGTCACCCGGTAGGCCGGCACAGGAGAGGCCAGCCCGCACTGGGGGCACCGGGCCCGCCCAATGTGGTGGTACCGCCGGAACTCCCACTCCAGGGGGCTGCCGCACCGGGGGCAGGAGCGCACATCCTGCACCAGGTTGCGGGGCTCCGGCACCTCGCCGGGCAGCAGGTCAATGCCGAAAAAGGCCCGGCGGTTGTGGGGCTTCAGGCTGGAGCACAGCAGGTCGTCGGCGTTTAGGACCAGCCGGGTGCTGTCGGGGATATACTGGTTCAAGATGTCCAGGATGAACTCCACATGGGCGTTGCGCTTGTAAGAGTCCCGGAAGATATTGGTGCACAGCAGCAAGTCCGGCTTGAGGTAGGGCAGAATGCGGGGGGCGCTGCGCTCATCCAGCTCAAAGACGGCCAGCTCCTTTTTGGGCCTGCCAAACAAGGTGGAGTTGGCGATCAGGCTGGAGGCCACGCCGGTGGCCACATTGGTGCCCGCCCGGTTGCAGGTGAAATCATAGCCGCACTGGGCCAGCACGTCCTCCACCAGGTTAGAGACCGTGGTCTTGCCGTTGGTGCCGGTAATGCCGATGACGGTTTTGGGCCGGGGCATGCGGCCCAAAAAGTCCGGGCACAGGATGATGGCCCAGCTGCCGGGCATAGAGGTGCCCTTGCGGCCGATAAGCTTCAGCACAAGGGCTGTGCCCTTGGCAAACAGCAGCGCAAAGTAAAAACGCAGGTTCCTTTTCATAAATCTCGACTTCTTTCCTTTTTCATAATCCCTGTTGATGGCGTGGATCCACATATTATTAAACGAATTATAAATATTATGTATCCCCTGCATACTGTAACACAACCTTCCTCTTTTTTCAAGCCTCTCCCTTGACCTTTGTCATGGATTGCGCTATGATGAGCATAGATCCTTTATTTCTAACTTGACAGGAGGAGTTTTCCATGAAAACCTTGCCCGTTGCCGTGCAGGTGTACTCTGTCCGTGAGGACGCGGAACGCGATTTTGCCGGCACTATGAAAAAAATCAAGGAGATGGGGTATGACGGCGTGGAGCTGGCCGGGCTGTACGGCCTGACCCCCAAAGAGGTGAAAGCCGCCATTGAGGACGCCGGCCTGGTGGCCCTTTCCGCCCATGTGCCCTTCCAGGAGCTGGTGGCCGATATGGAGGGCACCATTGCCCAGTATGTGGAGATCGGCGTCAAGTTCATCGCCATCCCCTATCTGATGGAGGAGGACCGCCCCGGCACCCCCAAGTTCGAGGGCAACGTAAAGCTGTTTGAGGAGATTGCCAAGGCCTGCAAGGCCCACGGCATCCAGACCCTCTACCACAACCACGACTTTGAGTTCCAGAAGATGGCCGACGGCCGCTACGCCCTGGACTACATCTATGACACCATCCCTGCGGACCTGCTCCAGACGGAGATCGACACCTGCTGGGTGAAGGTGGCCGGCGAGGACCCCGCCGCTTACATCAAGAAGTACACCAATCGCTCTCCCCTGGTGCACCTGAAGGACTTCCACAAGGAGGGTAAGCCCGCCAACATGTACGAGCTCATCGGCACCGAAGTGAAAAAGGAGGAGAGCCACGGCACCTTCGAGTTCCGCCCCGTGGGCCACGGCGACCAGGACTTCGGCCCCATCCTGGAGGCCTCTGTGGAAGCCGGCGCCCAGTGGGTTGTGGTGGAGCAGGACCAGTCCAACGGACGTCCCCCCATGGAAGCCATCAACCTCAGCCGCCAGTACCTGAAAGAGCAGGGCTGGTGAGCAGTTGCCTTTGGCAACTGCCCAGAGAAGCCCTCGAATCCGGAAGGGATTCGTTTTCGCTTTGTGAAAATCCGGGCTTCTCTCCATAATAGTTGTTCTGAAAAGGCGTTCCTTTTGGGGGCGCCTTTTTCTCTCCCCCGAAAAAGGGCGGTGGCGGGAAAAAACCGCCACACCCCCCCTTGGGGACAACCCCACTCCGTGTTCCTTTTTCATGCTCATTAGACAAGGCGGGAGGCAATTTGGTTACATAACTTTTTGAAAAAAGAAGGAAAAGGGCGCCCAAGCAAGTTGCTTGGGCGCCCTTCTTCGGGTTATTCCAGGTTTTTAAGCAGATTCTGTGCCGTCTTTCTTCCACAGCTCTTTCTGCCTCAGCAGGAGAATCAAAGCCAAAATGCCTGCCAGCACGGCAGTGCCGGCAAAGTTCAGCCACAGGCCTGTCAGCCCCAGGGGCCAGAACACGCCGATGAGGATTACCGGGAACACCAGGGCCGTGCACACGGAAATGGCCGAGGCCGCCACAGGCTTCTCTATGGCGGAGAGGAAGCTCTGGGTGGCGAAGCTGAACCACCGGGTAATGTAGGTCAGGCTGAACAGCAGCAGGGCGCTGACGGCCATCTCCAGATAGGCGGGGTCGGAATCCCCGGTGATGAAGAGACCGGCGATCTGCCGGGGGAACAGGGCCAGCACCGCCGTGGTGGCCAGCGCCAGGGTGATGGCCGCCGTGTAGCACCGCAGCTCAATGGCCTTGACACGCTTGATGTTGCGGGCGCCCCAGTTAAAGCCCACCGCGGGCTGGAGGGAGTCGCACATGCCATAGAGCAGCGGGTGGACAAAGCCGTCCATGGTCATCAAAATGCCGTAGACGGACACAGCGTTCTGCCCGCCGATGGCCAGCAGCACCACGTTCATAATGATGGAGGTGACGCGCCCGGCGATGTTGTTCAAAAAGCTGGGCAGCCCGCAGGAGACAATCTCCCGCAGGGCCTTGGCGTGGAACCGGGGCCGCACAAACCGCAGCTGCATCTTTCCCAAAAAGAAGGGGACAAAAGCCGCGATGGCGGTGAGGGCCATGCCCAGGCTGCTGCCCAGGGCCGCGCCCCGAATGCCGATTTTCAGCACGCCCATAAACAGCAGCTCAAAGCCCATGCAGGCCACAGACATGAAGATGTTCAGGATCATGCTGCGGCGGATCTTCCCGCAAATGCGCAGGTAATTGTCCACGGCAAAGACAATGGTGGTGACCGGGGAGCAGAGGGCGTAGGTAACCAGATACTGAGTGGCCTGGTCCAGCAGCTCCCCCTGGGCGCCCATCCAGGAGAGGAAGGTCCGCCCGCCCAGGGCCAGCACCGCCCCGGACAGGATCCCCGCCAGCACCACCATAATGCTGGCGCAGGTGAAGTAGTTGTTGGCCTCTTTCTCATCCTTGCTGCCCAGCTTGATGGAGATGGGCACCGCGCTGCCCAGGCCGATCAAGTCCGCCAGGGCAAAGTTGATGATGACCAGGGGCATGGCCAGGTTGAATCCCGCAAAGGCGGTGTCCCCCAAAATGCGGCTGATGAAAATGCCGTCAGCCACCTGGTACAGGGCTGAGGCCAGCATCCCAATAGAGCCGGGGATGGCAGCCTTGAAGAACAGCCGGGTGGGCGGCGTCTGCGAAAACAGCGTCTTGTAATCCATAGAATCCCTCTCAGTTCCTATACGCGAAATTGCTTTTTATTATAAACTATGGTGTTACACCATAGTCAAGAGGGCGGGAAAAGATTTCCCCGCCGCGACAGGTTGCGCGCCCCCGCGCCCCGGGGTATAATGAAAGGGCAACGGCCGGCGCTGCCCGCCAGCCCTTGGAAAGGAGCCTTACCTGTATGAAACACACGCTTGAATCCCGGCCCAGCTGGGTACAGGACCTGGTGGTCTATCAAATCTATCCCCGCAGCTTCCAGGACTCCAACGGGGACGGCGTCGGCGACCTGCCCGGCATCTGCCGCCGGCTGGACTATCTGCAAAGCCTGGGGGTCAACGCCCTATGGCTCTCGCCGGTATACCGCTCCCCCAACGATGACAACGGCTATGATATCTCCGGCTATCAGGAGATTATGGAGGAATTTGGCACCATGGCCGACTGGGAGGCCCTGCGGGACGGGTGCAGGGCCCGGGGCATCCGGTTGATTATGGACCTGGTGGTCAACCACTCCTCCGACGAGCACCCCTGGTTTGCGGAGTCCCGCTCCTCCCGGGGCAACCCCAAAAGCGAATACTACATCTGGCACGATCCCGCCCCTGACGGGGGGCCGCCCAACAACTGGGCCTCTGTGTTCGGGGGCAGCGCCTGGGAATTTGAACCCCGGCGGGGCCAATATTACCTTCACATCTTCTCCAAAAAGCAGCCGGACCTGAACTGGGCCTGCAAGGCCCTGCGGGAAGAGCTGCTGGCCATGATGGACTGGTGGGCCCAGCGGGGTGTAGACGGCTTCCGGGTGGACGCCATCAGCTACCTGGAAAAGCCCCAGGGCTTTCCCAATTCTCCCCTGCCGCCCCAGCCGGACGGCTATTCCCTGTTCAACAACTGGGCGGCCGGCTCAGAGGGGACCCACCGGTACATCCGCATGATGCATGACCGGGTGTTCGGGCCCCGGGGCCTGGTCACGGTGGGAGAGGTCTCCCTCAACGCCCCCGAGGAGATTGCCAGCTATGTGGACCCGGATCGCCGGGAATTCACCATGGCCATCCCCTTTGTGCCCCCCGCGGTGGAGATTGCCGCCTGGTCCCCGAAGAAGCTGCTGGCAGACGCCTGCCGGGATTGGCGGCTCTTAGGGGAGCGGGGCTGGTGGGCCCGGTTCCTTTCCAACCACGACAAGCCCCGGCAGGTTTCCCTGTACGGCTCGGAGGGGGAGCATTGGGAAGCCTCTGCCAAGCTGCTGGCCCTGCTGGTCCACACTCTCCCGGGCACGCCCTTCCTCTACCAGGGGGAAGAGCTGGGTATGACCAACATGGCCTTTTCCTCCATAGAGGAGTACAACGACCCCGAGGCCAAAAACCGCTACCGCCAGCTGCTTTTGGAGGGCGTCCCTCCGGAAAAGGCGCTGCGCACCATCCAGCTGGAGAGCCGGGACAATGCCCGCACGCCCATGCAGTGGGACAGCTCTCCCCATGCCGGGTTCACCACCGGCACCCCTTGGCTGCAGGTCAACCCCAACTACACCAAAATCAACGCCGCTGCCCAAGAACGGGACCCTTGGTCCATTCTGCACTTTTACCGGCGGCTTATCACCCTGCGGCGGGAGCAGCCCGCCCTCTCCCGGGGCGGCTTTGAGGCGCTGGAAACGGGTTCCTCCACGCTGCTGGCCTACCGCCGCCCCCACGAATCCGGCTCTCTGCTGGTGGTGCTGAACTTTTCTTCCAAGGCAGCGCTGGCCCCCAGGGGGCTTGTGCCGGAGGGGGCCCAGCCCCTGCTGGCCTCCACCGAACGGGATGGCGGCTGGCAAGGGGAGCGCCTGCGCCCCTATGAAGCCATCCTGTTCCGGCTCCCCTAAAACCACTCTATGCAAAAAGCGCCTTGCCGGAAGACTCCGGAAGGCGCTTTTTTTACTGTGGAACGCTGGGGAAGCTTTTCAGCCCTCCGGAAACTCCCGGTGGGGCTGTACCGCCATGTAGGCGGGCCGGATGATCTTGCCGCCGCCGACAAGCTCCTCAATGCGGTGGGCGCTCCAGCCGGCGATGCGGGCAATGGCGAAAATGGGGGTGTACAGCTCCATGGGCAGGTCCAGCATGCTGTAAATGAAGCCGCTGTAGAAATCCACATTGGCGGAAACGCCCTTGTAGATTTTCCGCTCCTTGGCAATGAGCTGGGTGGCCAGCCGCTCTACGTTGGCGTAAAGCTGGTACTCCTCCCCGCGGCCCTTCTCCTTAGAGAGCCCCTCCACAAACCGGGCCATAATCTTGGCGCGGGGGTCCGAGAGGGAGTACACGGCGTGGCCCATGCCATAGATGAGCCCAGCCCTGTCAAAGGCCTCCTTATGGAGCAGCTTCTGCAGGTAGGCGGTGATTTCCTCGTCATCGTTCCAGTCCTTCACATGCTCCTTGATGTCCTCGAACATCTTCACCACCTTGATGTTGGCGCCGCCGTGCTTGGGGCCCTTTAAAGAGCCCAGGGCCGCGGCAATGGCGGAGTAGGTGTCCGTGCCGGAGGAGGTGACCACATGGGTGGTAAAGGTGGAGTTGTTGCCGCCGCCGTGGTCCGCGTGGAGAATGAGGGCGATGTCCAGCACCTTGGCCTCCAGCTCGGTGTAAGAGCAGTCTGGCCGCAGGATGCGCAGGATGTTCTCCGCCGTGGAGAGCTTGGGGTCTGGCTGGTGGATGAACAGGCTCTGCCCATCGTGATAATGCCGGTAGGCCTGGTAGCCATAGACCGAGAGCAGCGGGAACAGGGCAATCAGCTGCATGCTTTGGCGCAGCACGTTGGGAACGGAAATATCTTCCGCGTCCTCATCATAGGAATAGAGCGTGAGCACGCTGCGGGCTAAGGTGTTCATCATGTCGCTGCTGGGCGCCTTCATGATGATATCCCGCACAAAGCTGGTGGGCAGGGTGCGGTAGAAAGAAAGAAGCTCGCAGAAGGTCTTAAAGTGCTCCGGGTCCGGCAGGTCTCCAAACAGCAGCAGGTAAGCCACCCGCTCAAAGCCAAAGTTGTCCCCCTTGGGCTGGCGGCGCACCAGTTCCTCCACGCTGTAGCCGCGGTAGTACAGCTCGCCCTCGCAGGGGACGCTCTTCCCGTCCACGGTCTTGCTGGAGATGATCTCTGAGATATTGGTCAGGCCCGTAAGTACGCCCTTGCCGTTTAAATCCCGCAGGCCCCGCTTCACGTCGTACTTGACGTAAAGCTCCGGGTCAATCTTGCTGTTTTCCACGCACATGCCGGCAAACATGCGCACCTCTGGTTTGATCTCCGAGTAGATAGACATTCGTAAAACTCCTTTCATCCTGGGCGCAGCAGGTCAGCGCCGCGCGTCCCTTTTTGGACGCTCCTTCGTGTTTTTTCGATACACCATACCCTCCAAGTCCATAGAAAGTGATAGTATTACACTTTATTATACTGAAGAAACCGGGCTGTTGCAAGGAGGTTTTTGTAAATTTTTCATGGCAAGAGGATCTTATTTATGAGAAAACGCTTTGCCCGTTGGGGAAACAATTTGCTACTGCTGGGCTGTGCCGTGGTGTGCCTGTGGTGCGTGGGGACAAAATTCCAGGCCTGGGCCCAAGAACAGGGGGGCGACGCCCTGCTCTTTGCCGCGGGGATGCAGGCCCAGCCCGCCAGCCCTCCCTCTGGCGCCAGCGCCAGCCCCAGCCCCTCCCCCGGCGGGGAGGCCCCCCTGGAGGAGGCGTACCCCCTCCCCGATGACGGGGTGGTCTCCCTGGGCGGGGGTCAGGAAGCCGCTCCCGCCGTCACCCCGGACCCCAGCCGCAGCTCCGCCCCGGTGGAGGAGATCCAGCTGGAGGGCGGGGCCCAGGTGGCGGATTTCTTCGTCAAGGACAGCACCGGCTCTGGCACAGACCTGCTGGCAGCCTTGGAAGAGGAGCCCTCCGTCCATTTGAAGCGGGACGGCAGTGCGGAAATCCTCATCTACCACACCCACACCTCCGAGGCCTACTCCCAAAGCTACACCGGCTTTTACTACACGGACATGGCCACCCGCACGGAGGACCCGGACCAAAGCGTGGTGGCCGCTGGAGAGGCGCTGAAGCAGGCCCTGGAGGCCCAGGGCTTCGGGGTGGTCCACGACACCACCGTCAACGACACCTTATACAATGGCTCTTACGACCGCTCCTGGGAGGTGCTGCAGAAAAACCTGGCGGAATACCCCACCCTCCAGGTGACGATCGACGTGCACCGGGACTCCATGACCACGGACAGCGGCGTTAAATACAAGCCCACCGTCACGGTAAACGGCCGGAAAGCCGCCCAGGTCATGCTCATTGCCGGGTGTGACGCAAACGGCGGCTGGGGGGACTTCCCCCGGTGGGAGGAAAACCTGCGCCTGGCCCTGCGGGTGCAGCAGAAACTGCAGCAGCTCTACCCCGGCTTGGCCCGCCCCCTGAACTTTTCCAACAGCAAATACAATATGAACGCCACGCCGGGCTCCATGCTGGTGGAAGTGGGCACCGAGGTCAACACCGTCAGTGAGGCCCGCTACGCCGGGCAGCTGGCGGGGGATGCCATCGGGCAGGCGCTGAAGGCCTGCCCCTAATCCTGGAAAGCCGTTCATAATCCCGCCTCCTTGGGCCACACTAGCTTCCAAGGAGGCTTTGCTATGAAACATTCCCGCAAGCACACATTCGCCCTCTCCCTGGCCCTCTCCCTTTTTGTCTTCCTCACCCTGGCCGGGTGCGCCATTGTGGACGCCCAGGGCCGCCGCCTCAGCTTTGGGGACGAGCAGCCGCCCTTCCAGGTGGAGCAGCTTTCCAATGGGAAAGCCTGCCTGCAGGTCAAGCTCTTTGGCCTGAACGCCTCCTGGGACGTCACCTCCGCAAGCCGGGCCTGGGAGGCAATTTGTGATTTCTGCTGTATTCCGCACAAATAAATACAGCTGATTGCACAAATTTGCTCTTGTGGTGAACCCACTTGGCACCCCAAGATCTGGTACTTTGGCAGGGTTTTGTAACTATTTTGAAATAAATTTACAAAATAATTCCTATTTAGAAAAATAACTCCCTCCCCATGGGGTACAATGCTACACGAAAATTTATGTAAAGAAAGCATTCAGTTTCACCTTACAAAAGGGAGGAAGCGCTTTATGAAAAAAAGCTGGAAAAAGCGGCTGTGCTGTGGGCTGATGGCCCTGTGCGTGGCCTGTGTCACCCCGCTGAGCGCCTCTGCTGAGACCGTGGCTGAGATCCAGGCCGAGCAGAACCGGCTTCAGGCGGAAAAGGAAGACCTGCAAAGCCAGCTGGACGACCTTCGCAACCAGGAGGCGGAAAAGCAGGCTTATCAGGACACCCTGCAGGAGCAGATTCAGGTGGTGCAGGAGCAGATCGACACCACCCGCCAGAATATTGATGACCTGAACCAGAGCATCACCGAGCTGACCATGAAGCTGGACGCCTCGCAGGCGGAGATCCAGGACACCATCGACGAGTTCAAAGAGCGTCTGGTGGCCCTGTACACCGCGGGCAACATCAGCACCTTGGAGATCCTGCTGGACTCCAACAGCCTCAGCGAGTTCACCACCCGCTCGGAAATGATTGAGAACATGACCGCCCATGACCAGGACCTGGTGGACAAGCTGGAGGCCTATGTGGAATCTACCAGCGCTGAACGGGAAGAGCGCCAGGCCCAGATGGACGAAGTGGCCGAACTGAAGAAGTCCCTGGAAAACCAGCAGGACGAGCTGGACGCCCTCTACGCGGAGAACGCCGCTGCCCTGGAGGAGATTCAGGGGGCAGAGGGCGCCACCGAAAACGCCCTGGCTGCCAATGAGGAAGAGCTGGCCGCCTATGAGCAGAAAATGCAGGAGGCCATCGCCGCCCAGAAGGCCGCGGAAGAGGCCGCCCTGGCCGCGCAGCAGCAGCAAAACAGCGGCTCCACTGCTTCCGGCGGTGATTCCACCAGTTCCGGCGGCGGTTCCGCCAGTTCTGACGGGAGCATCTCCTACCCCACGGGGGGCGGCGGCGTGGCGGGCTTTGACCCCATTTGGCCCCTGCCCGGCGTGACCTACATCTCCGCCGGTTACAACGGCTACCCCGGCCACAAAGGCCTGGATATCGCGGGCCCTTACGGCACGCCCATTGTGGCCGCGGCGGACGGCACCGTCATCGAGGCCAACAGCACGGACAGCTGGGGCATGTCCTGGGGCTATTATGTGCTGATCTACCACAACGGCACCTACACCACCCGCTATGCCCACATGAGTTCCGTAGCGGTGTCCACCGGCCAGTATGTGACGGCCGGCACGGTCATCGGCTATGAGGGCGCCACCGGCAACGTGACCGGGCCCCACCTCCATTTTGAGGTGTACGAGAACGGCGTCCGCGTGGACCCCATGCAGTTCCTATAAAGATTGAAAGCGAGAGGCCTCCCCACCTGGGGAGGCTTTTTTTGCGGGAAGGGCGCGCCCACCTTCTTTAGCACAGCCCCGGAACGTCTCTTTTAGCTGAAAAAACTTCCCTCTTTTTCCTCCTTTATGTTACCTCTCCCCTACCCCCTGCGTCTAATGGGCAAAGAGACTTGAAAAAGGGGAGAGGAATGATGAAACAATCCACGGCCGTTCTACCGCATACCCGGCGCCCGCGCCGCCACCCCAAGCGGGTATTCTGGCTCAAGCTGCTGTGCGTCTTCGCCGCAGCTTCCTTTGCCGCCCTGCTGGTGCGTTCCCCCGTGGTGGCCCAATACCTCCCCTGGAAAATCGGGGAGGCACTCTCTGGCCAAGCGCCCTCCACCCTGCTTGACGCCCCCTTCATCGACCAGCGGGACAAGTACCCCACCGGCTGTGAAAGCGTCACCGCGGTGATGGCCCTGCAATACGCCGGTGTGGAGGTCTCCGTAGAGGAGTTCATCGACGGCTACCTGCCCCAGGGCAGCGCCCCCTACACCGACGCCAGCGGCCGCCTGGTGGGCGCCAGCCCCTGGGAGGAATTCCTGGGCAGCCCCTATTCAGAGAGCGGCTGGGGCTGCTATGCTCCGGTGATTGCCGGAGCACTGGAGCAGCTGCTCCAGGACCGGGATATAAAGGACCTGTCCGTAAAAGAGCTGGAGGGCCAAAGCCTGGAGTCCCTCTGCCGGGCCTATGTGGACCGGGGCGTGCCGGTGATGCTGTGGGCCACCATTGATATGGAGCAGCCGGTGGAGTCCACCCAGTTTATCCTGGAGAACACCGGCGAACCCTTCACCTGGATTTACCCCCTTCACTGTCTGCTGCTGACGGGGGAGGATGGGGAAAGCTACTACTTCAACGACCCCCTGGCAGGGAAGAACGTGCCCTACCCCAAGGACCAGGTGAAAACCGCTTATCAGGGGGTGGGCATGCAGGCAGTGGTGTTGGAGTAAAACCATCGGAAACAGGAGAGCCTGCCAAGGGGCACGCTCTCTTTATTGTATAAAAAAGCATACTTATTTTATAAGATTTCATAAATGTTGCAATTGAATTCTGCGAAAAAGTGCGGTACAATTTTGTTGGAACCTTCCCACGAACTGTTGGGAGAAGGGAGGAAGAGCATTGGGAGAGAAACAAATGGTACGCCAAGGGATGGCGCTGCTGCTGTGCCTGCTGCTCTGCGCCGGGCTGTGCGCCTGTCAGGAGGAGCAGCCGGGAAAAATTGACAACCTGTTTTCCTTTATCCTGGCGGAGGAGGAGGGGAAGCTCCTGCCCCGCCGGGGGGAGATCCTCTCCCCCATGGAGGATGTGCTGAAGGCTAACGGCTGGACCGAAAAGGACCTGGAGGAGGATCCCCTGGGAGACGGCCAGATTCTCACCGTTCCCTTGGAGGTGGAGGGCCTGCCGGAAGTCACCGAGCAGCTGCGCTTTGAGCCCCTGGAGGGAGATCCGGTTCTGTCGGGGGTCAGCTATCAAATCGCCCCGGGCGGGGAACCGGACGCCGCCTGGAAAGCCCTGGAGGACCAGCTTTCCGCTGTGTTGAAGGAGACAGACCAGGCGGGCCTGTTCACCCCGGACGCCAGCCTGGCCCAGGGGGAGGATGTGATCTGGGGGGACCGGGACGGCAACACCCTGAACATCAGCTTCAGCCTGGACGGGGAGGGCCAGCCCGGCCCGGCTGTCATCACCCTGCACAGCGGCGAGCTGACCAGCATGACCGTAGAAGCCCGGGAAAACCGGTAACCCTCCCCGCGGCACGGGAAAACGCGCCCCTCCGTTTGACAAACGTTTGCCCGCTGTGTATAATGCGGAGTAGAAGCGGTTCGGTTAACATAACCAAAAGTGAGGAGGGGTTGGAATGCAGCCAGTACTGTGGGCCGCCGCCGGGACGGGCTTTACCTGTTTGATGACCGTCCTGGGGGCCTCGATGGTCTTTTTCTTCCGCAAGCGCGTAACAGAGGGGGCCCAGCGGATTTTCCTGGGCTTTGCCGCCGGCGTGATGGTGGCTGCCTCGGTGTGGAGCCTGCTGATCCCCGCCATTGAGGAGGCGGAAAGCCAAGGTGTTCCGGGCTGGCTGCCCGCGGCGGGGGGCTTTCTTCTGGGGGTGGGCTTTCTCATGGCCCTGGACTCTGTGATGCCCCACCTGCACCTGGGCGCCGACCAGCCAGAGGGGCACTCCTCCTCTTGGAAGCGCACCACCCTGCTGGTTCTCGCGGTGACGCTGCACAACATCCCAGAGGGCATGGCCGTGGGCTTTTCCTTTGCCCTGGCGGCCCAGCACGGGGACGACCCCGCCCTGTACACGGGGGCTTTGGCCCTGGCGCTGGGCATGGGCCTGCAAAACTTCCCCGAAGGCGCCGCCATTTCCCTGCCCCTGCGGCAGGAGGGGCTGCCCGCCTGGAAGAGCTTTGTCTACGGGGGGCTTTCCGGCATTGTAGAGCCCCTCTTTGGCATTTTGGCGGTGTTGGCGGCGGGGAGCATTCAGCCCCTGCTGCCCTGGCTGCTGGCCTTTGCCGCCGGGGCCATGCTGTATGTGGTGGTGGAGGAGCTCATCCCAGAGGCCCATCTGGGGGAGCACTCCAACATTGGCACCCTGGGGGTTATGGCGGGATTTCTGGTGATGATGGTGCTGGACGTGGCCCTGGGCTGACCCTGCCCGGCCGATGGCATCCAAGCGCAAAAAACAAGGGGCACCCAGGCCGGGTGCCCCTTGTTTTGGGCTGGCGCCTCATTTTCTGCGGTTTCCATAGCGCTTGGGCAGGGTGAATCCCCGGCCGCGCACCTCGTTGACCTGGCTGACCACCATAAAGGCATCCGGGTCAATCTCTGTCACCGTCTCGGTGAGCTTGGCCAGCTCCCGGTTGGAGACCACCGTCAGCACGGTGCAGCCCTCCTGCCCGCCATAGCCCCCCACACTTTTCAGCAAAGTGGTGCCCCGGTCCGCCTGGCGCTGGATGGCCCGGCTGATCTCCTCGTACTTCTGGCTGACCACCTTCAGCTGCATCTGCCCCGTGCCCGCCATCAGGGTCTTGTTCAGGGTCAGGGTGTACAGCAGCACCAGCACCAGGCCGTAGAGCACCTGTTCCACATTGGAGAACAGGGCCTGCAGCAGCAGGATGGCGCAGTCGAAGGCATACAGGGAAATGGAGACCGGGATGCGCAGCTTTTTCTGCAGCACCAGGGGCGGGATGTCCATGCCGCCGGTGGAGGCCCCCGCCCGGATGACAATGCCAATGCCCGCGCCAATCATCACCCCGGCCAGCACCGTGGCCAGCAGGGGGTCCTCTGTCAGGCGCACCTCTCCCAGCGCCCCTTGCAGCACCGCCAAAATAAAGGGGTAGTAAAAGGAGCTGATGACCGTGGTCAGGGCAAAGACCTTGCCCAGCACCAGCAGCCCCGCCAGAAACATGGCCGCGTTGAACACCCCCACAAAGGCGGAAAGGGGCAGGCCGAAAAAGTATTGGGCGGCCAGCCCCAACCCCGTGGTGCCCCCGGTGATCAGCCCATTGGGCAGCACAAACAGGGCCACCGCCAGCGCGTACAGCGTGTTCCCCGCCAGCACCAGCAGCAGCTTCCAGGCCGCCTTTCCCAGCTTCTCCCTTGTCAAAGCGTCTTTCATAACACTACTTCCTTCCTCTACTGTAATAAAGCAGAAAGGGACGGGCCGCCGCGGCCCGTCCCCCTATCGCATTTCCTGTTCTGTTACCGGTCTGTTCTCTATCAAAGCCAGGTCCCCCTTTTATCCGTCTTATCATACCAGAAAAACCTCCAAATGGCAAGCGGCCCCACCGTTGCAAAACAGCCCCGGCAGAGGTATGATAAAGGGGAAACAAAAAAAGGAGGCGTTTTCCATGAGCATCATCCCCACGCCGGCCCAGGCCATGGAATGGGTCCGGCGCTATAACCAGGAGGAGTTCCACCTGCACCACGCCAAGACCGTGGGATGGGTGCTGGGCTGCCTGGGCGCCCGCTCCGCCCCCCCTGGCCCTGGAGGAACAGGTGCAGGCCGCCTATGAAAAGCGCCTGGCGGACTGCAAAGCGAAAGCCTGATAAACTGGAAATCCCCCGGAAAACCCGGGGGATTTTTTGCTGCCGTATTCACAGCCCCTGCTCGAAGTGGGCCTCCCCGCTGGGGGAAAAGCCCATTTTTTGGTACAGGGCCTGGGCGGGGGCGTTGTCCTCCCCGGTGAGCACCGTGACGGCCTCCACGCCCTCGTGGCGGCAGGCGTCCAGGAAAGCCTCCAGCAGCTGCCGGGCCACGCCCTGGCGGCGGCAGCCGGGGCAGACGTACAGCTCCGTCACCTCGGCAGAGGGCCGAGAGTAGCAGGCGGAGCGCTTCAACAGCCCGCAGAGGAAGCCCGCCGGCTCCCCGGCCACAAAGGCAAGCAGCACCCGCTCGGGCCCGGGGCGGGCCAAAGCCAAAGCAGCCTCCTGGGGGGAGGCCACCCCCTCCCCGTTAAAGGCCAGATTCAGCGCAAAGAACACCTGGGCGTCCTGGGCTGTGGCGCCGCGAATCTGCACCGCGTTTTCCATGGGTTTCCCTCCCCGCAAAAAGGGAGCCGCCAGCGAGACGGCTCCTCCTTGTTTCAGCTTTTAGGATTTCTCCCAGCCGGTTCAGCAGGCGCTGACCCGCCCTGTCTTGGCGTCCAGGGTGACTACGGCGCCGCTTTTCAGCAGGTCTGTGGCATGCTCCGCCCCAGTGATGACGGGCTTGTCCATGGCCAGGCCCACAATGGCCGCGTGGGAGTTGGCGCCCCCCTCCTCGGTGATGATGCCAGAGCTGCGCCGCAGGTACTCCACAATGGTGTTGTTGGTCTCAGGCACTACCAGGATGTCCCCGTCCCGAAAGCGCTTGGGGATATCGGACAGGCGCTTGCACACGCACAGCCGGGCGGAGACACTCTGCTCGGTAACCCCTTCGCCGGTGAGGAGCACATGGCCCACCACATGGACCTTCATCATATTGGTGGTGCCGGAGATGCCCAGGGGCACGCCGGCGGTGATGACCACCAGGTCGCCGCTCTTCACCAGGCCGGTCTGCTCGGCGGCGTCTACAGCCCGCTCGAACAGGGTGTCGGTGTCGGTGACCTCGTCGATGAGCATGGGCACCACGCCCCAGGAGAGGTTCAGCTGGCGCCAGACGTGCTTCTCGGTGGTGCAGCCCACAATGGGGTACAGCGGCCGGAACTTGGAAAGCTGCCGGGCCGTCACGCCGGACTTGGTCACCGTCAGAATGGCCTTGGCCCCCAGGTCATGGGCCGTGGTGCAGGTGGCGTGGGAGATGGCGTTGGTCACATCGAAGGCCACGTCGCTGTTATCCCGCGAATTAAACCGCTTGATGTAGTTGATGCTCTGCTCGGCCCGCTCAGCAATGCGCACCATGGTTTCCAATGCCTCCACCGGGTACTTGCCCGCGGCGGTCTCGCCGGAAAGCATAATGCAGCTGGTGCCGTCATAGATGGCGTTGGCCACGTCGGTGGCCTCGGCCCGGGTGGGCCGGGGGTTCTTCATCATGGAGTCCAGCATCTGGGTGGCGGTGACCACCTGCTTGCCCGCCAGGTAGGACTTCTGGATCAGCTGCTTTTGCAGCACGGGCACATCCTCCAGGGGGATCTCCACGCCCATGTCGCCCCGGGCCACCATGATGCCGTCCACCACCCGGAGGATCTCGTCGATGTTTTCCACGCCCTCCATGTTCTCAATCTTGGCGATGATGTTCATGGAATGGCACTCATATTCCTTCAAAATGTGGCGGATCTCCAGGATGTCCTCGGCAGAGCGGGTGAAGGAGGCGGCGATGTAGTCAAAGCCGTTCTCAATGCCGAAGATGATGTCCGAGCGGTCCTGCTCGCTGATAAAGGGCATGGAGAGCTTGGTGCCAGGAACATTGATGCCCTTGTGGTTGGAGACCCGGCCGCCGTTTAAAACGGTACATACAATATCTGTCTCTGAAACGTGCTCGGCCCGCATCTCCACCAGGCCGTCGTCAATCAGCACCCGGGCCCCCGCCTTCAAATCCTTGGGCAGGTCCTTGTAGGTGATGGAGACGATCTTGTCATCGCCCTCCACCTCCCGGGTGGTCAGGGTGAAGGTGTCGCCGGCCTCCAGCTCGATGGGGCCGTTTTTAAAGGTCTTTACCCGGATCTCCGGGCCCTTGGTATCCAGAATGGTGGCCACAGGCAGGCCCAGTTCCTCCCGCAGGCGGGTGACAGCCTCCAGCTTTTTCGCGGCGTCCTCATGGGTACAGTGGGAAAAGTTGAACCGGGCGGCGTTCATGCCCCCCAGCATCAGCCGGCGAAGGACGGCCTCGTCCTCCGTGGCAGGCCCCAGCGTACAGATGATCTTTGTCTTTCTCAGCATAGTGTGTCATCCTTTCCTGTGATCTTCCCCGTTACCGCGCGTTTTCCTGGAGGGGATGGTTCCGAAAATTCCGCTTGCGCAGCATGAAGTGAATTTACTCTTATTATAGCATAGATCTCCGCCGCCGTCATCCATTTTCCATTCCCTGACAAAAATTTAACATCCCGCACATCCCTGCAAACAGCCCCGCAGGTACTCCAGCTCTTGGCCGCGGGTCTCGGGGCCGCTGTGGCCCGGCAGTGCCAGGGAAAACTCCAGGGAGGAGAGCAGCTCCAGCAGGGCCCTGAGGCGGGCAGGGTCATAGCCGGCCCCCGGCTGGTAGAGGTCCTCACAGTCGGCGTCCCCCAACGCCAGCACCCCCTCCTGGGGCACATGGACCAGCAGCCCGTCCCGGGAATGGGGGGTGTCCCGGCAGAACAGGCGGCAGTCCACCCCGCCCAGGTGGAGCGTCAGCTCTCCCTCCACCTCCATCTCCGCCAGGGAGACGGAAACCGCCCCCAGGTCCGGGTACTCCCGGCGGATGTGCTCATTGCAAAAGGGGATGTCCTCCCCCCGGCGCTCCCGCTGGGCCATGGCTTCGGGGGTCCACTCCCAAGCCCGCACCTGGCGCAGCTTCCGGTTGGTGAGGGCGGAGGCCAGCGTCACCCCCTGGACCGCCCCCAGGCCGAAGGTGTGGTCCCAGTGCCAGTGGGTGACGGCGGTAAAATCCGGCAGGGGCAGGCCCCGCTTCTCCAGGGCGGCGTAAAACTGGGCCACATGGGCCGGGGAGCTGCCCGCGTCCACCGCCAGGCTCCGCCGGTCCCCCCGGATGTAGTAAAGGCTGGGCCGGTCCCGCTCTTCCTCCCAGGGCAGGCACCACACCCGCTGTGTCACTTGCTTCAGCACGGCGGCTCACTCCCTTTCCATCAGCCGGCGGTAAATCTCCCCTTTTTTAAAGCCGGTCTCCTGGGCGGCCTCTTTGGCGGCCTCGCTGGCGGAAAGCCCTCCCGCCCCCAGAGAGCGGGCCAGTTCCACCGCCTCCTCCAGGGTGTACTCCCGCTCCGCCGCCGCGGGCGCCTGGGCCCCGGCCACCACCAGCACGAACTCCCCCCGGGGCTCCGTCTCCCGGTAGTGGGCGGCGGCCTCTCCCAGGGTGGTGCGCCACACCTCCTCGTGGACCTTGGTCAGCTCCCGGCACAGGGCGATGGGCCGGTCCGGCCCAAAAAGCCTGGCAAAGTCCGAGAGGGTCTTGCGCAGCTTGTGGGGGGCCTCGTAGAAGATCATGGTGCGCTGCTCCTGGGCCACGGCCTCCAGGTGCTCCTTGCGGCTGCGCTTGTTCACGCTGAGGAACCCCTCAAAGGTAAAGCGCCCGGTGGGCAGCCCGCTGATGGCCAGGGCAGAGAGGGCCGCCGTGGGGCCGGGCACCACATACACCGGCAGCCCCGCCGCGGCGCAGGCGGCCACCAGGGTCTCCCCCGGGTCGGAGATGGCGGGCATCCCCGCGTCGGAGACCAGGGCGCAGGTCTGGCCCTCCCGGAGCCGGGCCACAATCAGCGGGCCGTGCTCCAGCTTGTTGTGCTCGAAATAACTGACCAGCGGCTTCTTTATGCCAAAGTGGTTCAGCAGCCGCAGGGTGACCCGGGTGTCCTCCGCGGCGATAAAGTCCGCCTGCTCCAGCGTCTCCCGTGCCCGGGGGGAAAAGTCCCCCAGGTTGCCAATGGGCGTGCCCACCACATACAGGGCGCCCGGCTCCAATGTCTGTCCCACGCTTTGCTCCCCCTATCGTCTTTGATGCTCCGGGTTGTCCCGGTAGTCCCCGTAAATGGCCTCCAGCTCCCCGGTGGGGCGGCCGTCCTCCCCCTCTAAAAGGAGCACGGGCCCCACGTCCATGCCGGGCCTGCCGCCCCGGCGGCACTCCAGCAGAAGCAGAAAGGGCGCTTTGCCCGGCCGCTGCTGGCATAGCCGCAGCCGCTTGGGCTCCAGCTGAAAGCGTTGGAAAAGCCCCACCGCCTCCCCCAGCCGCTGGGGCCGCAGGCACAGGCACAGCCTGCCCCCAAAGCGCAGGGCGCAGCGGGCCTCCCGGGCCAGGTCCTCCAGGGAAAGGGTGTCCCCCTGGCGGGCGGTGCGCCGGGCCGCGTCCCCGCAGGGGATGCCCGCCCCCGGCGGGGTGTAGGGCGGGTTGCAGGCAATGCCGTCCAGGCTGCCTGCCGGGAAAAGGTCCGAAAGCCGGCGGGCGTCCCCCCGCACAATGCCCACCGTGGCGGAAAAGCCGTTTTCCGCCACCGAGCGCTCCGCCTGCTGGGCGGCCTTCTCCTGCAGTTCCACCCCAGTGATGGACCCGGCTTGGGTGCGCACCCGCCACAGCAGGGGAATCACCCCGCAGCCGGTGCCCAGGTCTGCCCAGCGCTCCCCCGGGCGGGGGGCGGCGAAGTGGGCCAGCAGCACGGCGTCCGTTCCAAAGCCGTGCTCTGGGCTTACCAGCACCCTGGCCCCGCCGCAAAGGGGCTCCCAATGGGTGTTTTCCAACAGCGGATTCACCCGCCTTCCCTCCTTTCAGGCAAAAAGAAGAGCCCGCAGGGGAACAAGCCCCCGCCGGGCTCCGCTTTTTTGAAATTGTTCCGGCCCGAAGCTCAGCCCTCTTGGGGAGCGCCCACGGGGCAGGTGCCGGCGCAAGCGCCGCAGTCAATGCAGGTATCGGGATCGATCACATATTTGCCGTCGCCTTCGGAGATCGCTCCAACGGGGCAATCGCTGGCGCAAGCGCCGCAAGCAATACATTCATCACTGATCACATAGGGCATGGGGAACACCTCCATTTAGATTTTCAAGTTCATTGTAACACATTTTGCTCAAAATGCAAGTGTTTTTCCTTTTTCTTACCATTCTGCCAGCTGTTCCCCGGGGGCGGGCCCGCCTTTTACGTCTCCTCCAGCTTTTTCAGCTCTTCCATTTCCTTTTTGCCCACCTTCACCTTGCCGTCCCGCAGCACCTTCACCTCGCTCACCTTAAACACCTTGGGGGCGCCCTCCGGGTCCTTGTCCAGGCGCACGGTGAGCTTGCGGGTAAGCAGGTTCTGCTCGATGACCACGCCCTTGCCGTCCGGGGTGGAGACCAGGGCGTTCACCTTGGGGGTGGTGCGCAGCAGGTCCTGATAGGCCTCCTGCTCGTACTTCAGGCAGCACATCAGCCGCCCGCAGGCCCCGGAGATCTTCACCGGGTTCAAAGAGAGGCCCTGCTCCTTGGCCATTTTAATGGAGACCGGGGTAAAGCCCCCCAAAAACGTGCCGCAGCAGAAGGGCCGGCCGCAAATGCCCAGGCCCCCCAGCATTTTGGCCTCGTCCCGCACGCCGATCTGCCGCAGCTCGATGCGGGTGCGGAACATGCCCGCCAGGTCCTTCACCAGCTCCCGAAAGTCCACCCGGCCGTCGGCGGTGAAGTAGAACAGGATCTTCGAGTTGTCGAAGGTGTACTCCACGTCCACCAGCTTCATCTCCAAGCCCCGCTCAGCGATCTTCCGCTCGCAGGCCTTAAAGGCCTTTTTCTCCTTCAGGTGGTTTTCGGCCACCCGTTTCAAATCCTCCCGGGTGGCGGGGCGGATGACCTTGCGCAGGGGCTGGACAATG
This sequence comes from uncultured Oscillospiraceae bacterium, assembly GCA_900543555.1. Classification (GTDB taxonomy): domain Bacteria; phylum Bacillota; class Clostridia; order Oscillospirales; family Acutalibacteraceae; genus Acutalibacter; species Acutalibacter stercoravium. The sequence continues at coordinate 53,672 of UQRL01000006.1, forward strand.
CTCTCATCGGCCACCTCCCGGTTTTCCAAAGCCACCTCGCCGCACTCCATGCCCCGGGCGGTCTCCACAATGGCCATAGAGCCCTTCTCCAGCCGCTGGCCCTGGGGGTCGAAGTAATAGACCTTTCCTGTATTTTTAAACCGCACGCCGATGACCTCGGCCATGCGCATTCCTCCTTTCCTGCCGGCCGCCCCCGGAAGGGAGCCGCGTTCCGGCCCTTGAACAAAAAGCCTCAGCGGCCCACCGCTTCCCGCAGGCGGGCGCAAAGGTCCGTGGCAAGCAGCGCCAGGTTGGCGTTGCGCTCCAGCTTTTGGCGGAACTCCTCCGGCAGGGGCGCCAGCCGCGCCAGGCACTTCATGGGCAGGCCCCCCAGCTTGTCCGCCAGCTCGGGGGCGCCGCCCAGCACAGCGGTGCCCCCGGCCCGCAGCACCACGCCGTCCCGGAAAACCGCCCCCAGCCGCACCAGCACCTCCCGGAACAGGTCCCGGTCCTTCTGCAGGGGGGCCGCCGCCAGCAGAAGGCTGTGCTCCCCGGGCTCCAGCAGGCCCTGGGCCATGGCCGAGGCAATGGAAAAGGCCCGGGCCTCTTCCCCGCCGGAGAGCTCCTCCTCCATGCGGCCGATATTCCCCCCGCACAGGGCGGCCAGCTGCCGGGCCCGCTCCAGGGGAATATCCCGGCGGGCAGCCATGTACGCCGCGGCCTCCTCCTGGCTGGGGGGCTCCAGCACAAAGGCCTGCACCCGGCTGCGGATGGTGGGCAGCAGCTGCTCGGCCGAGGCGCACACCAGGATGAACACCCCGTGGGGGGGCGGCTCTTCGATGAGTTTTAACAGCTTGTTCTGGGCGGGCTCTAAGGTGCGGGTGCCCATCAGCAGGATGTACACGCTGACCTCCGCCTCCTCTGGGGCGCGGTAAGCGTCCGCCGTGACCTCTTTGACCGCCTCAACAGAAAGGGAGCGGGTCACCCCGCTCCCCTCTACCACACGGATGTCGGGATGGGACCCCGCCTTGGCCCTCACACAGGAGGGGCAGGCCCCACAGGGGGCGTGCTCCTTGTCCCGGCAGACAAGGGCCTGGGCCAGCAGCCGGGCAAAGGTGCGCTTCCCGCAGCCGGGCTCTCCGCAGAGAAGCAGGGCATGAGGAAAACGCCCAGCCTGGCCGGCCCTGGAGAGGGCCTCCTTCACCTGGGCGTTGCCCAAAAATCCGGGAAATTCCATCAGACCTTCTCGAAGCGGTCCACGTTGAGCACAAAGATGGTGGAGCCGCCCACGGTCACCTCCACCGGGAAGGAGGAGTACATGCCCACCTCCATGGTAGAGGTGCTGGGAACGATCTGGGTGCGGCGGCTGGAATACTTGGCGATAATGCCGATCACGGCGTCCACCTTCTCATCCTCCACGCCGGAGATGAAGGTGGTGTTGCCTGCCATCAAAAAGCCGCCGGTGGTGGCCAGTTTTGTCACGGAGAAGCCTTCGCGGGTCAGCGCGGAGGACACAGCTCCGCTGTCGTCGTTGCTGACAATTGCAAGGATCAGTTTCATAAAAATCATGCCTTTCCCGGCCGTGGAGCCAATGCCCCTTTCCCGGCCGATTCAAGTCTGCCAGCCCGCCGGCGCCGCCACAGGCGGTACCAGCGGGGGCCGCTAGAGCTATTTTACCATCAAATTAGAAAAAATACCAGCGGTTTTCAGAATTTTATGGAACCTTCCCTAAGACTTTTTTCTGCGCCTCCCCTTGGAAGGCCCCCTCTCCGCCCCGGCGGCAGACCCCCGCCGCCTCTCGCCGCAGGAGGAACAGGGCCGCCACGTTGGGCAGGGCCATCAGCCCGTTGCAGGCGTCCCCCAGTTGGAACACAGTCCCCAGGGGCAGCAGGCACCCCAGGGCCGCGGCCGCCCCCGCCGCCAGGGCATAGGGGGTCCTTCCCCGGCCGCCGGCAAGGTAGAACAGCCCCTCCCGGCCCCAGCAGCACCAGGCCACCAGGGTGGCCAGGGCGAACAGCGCCGTGCACAGGGAGGCCACCCGCCCGCCCCAGGGGCCCAGGGCGCTTTCAAAGGCGTAGAACGCCAATTGCCCCCCCTCCAACACGGGGGAGCGGCAGCACAGGATGCACAGCCCCGTGACAGTGCACATCACCAGGGTGTCTACAAACACCTGGAAGATGCCCAGGCAGCCCAGCTCCTCCGGGGAGCGGCCCTCCACCCCCTGGTAGGCAAAGGCAGAGCTGCCCAGCCCGGCCTCGTTGGTGAACACCCCCCGGGAGACCCCGGTGCGCAGGGCCAGCAGGGCCCCCGCCGCGCCGCCGGCCCCCGCCTTTAGGGAGAAAGCCCCCTGGAAAATGCTGGCAACGGCCCGGGGGATGTTTTCCCGGAACACCCACAGCACCCACAGGGAGGCGCCAAAAAACAGCAGGGTCATCAGGGGCACCAAGCGCTGGGTGATCTTCGCCCCCAGGGCCAGCCCGCCCCGGGCCACCCAAAAGGCCAGCAGCCCCAGCCCCAGGGCGCTGGCCGCCACTGGCACCCCCAGGGTGGAGAGGGACGCCGCCGCGGCGTGGGTCTGGGCCATGGTGCCCATGCCCAGGGAGGAAAGGCAGCACCCCCCGGCGTACACCGCCGCCAGGGGCTTTCCCCACCGCCCCGCGGCCCGGATGTACCCCAGGGCCCCGGGGGCCTGCCGGTGGCGGGCCGCCAGGACGTTCTCGGCGTAGACGGTCATCATCCCCAGCAGGGCGGAGGCCCACATCCAGAACAGGGCGCCGGGCCCCCCGGTGGCGATGGCCACCCCCACCCCCACAATGTTCCCCGTGCCCAGGGACCCTGCCAACGCCGCCGTCAGCGCCTGGAAGGAGGAGAGCTTCCCCCCCTCTCCCTTTCCCTTCCCCCGGGAGGCCAGGGCCGCCCCCAGCCAGCGCCCCAGGCAGCGCACCTGGTAAAATCCCGTGGCAGCGGTGAAATAGGCCCCCGCCCCCAAAAGGAGCAGCAGCACATGCCAGCCCCACAGCAGCTGGGTGAGCCAGTCAAGCATGGGGGCACAGCCCCTTCAGGGCTTGGGCCAGGCCCCGGGCCAGGGCCTGCCCCGCCGCGCCGGTGCTGCGGGCCAGCCAGGCCTCGTCCTGGGGATTGTCCCGGTACAGCAGGCGCACCGCCACCCCGGGGCAGGGGGCGGCCTCCAGCTCGGGGAGGGAGGGCTCCTCCCGCGCCTGGATCAGCTCTGGCTGGGGATAGGCCTCCTCCAGGGCTTTCGCCAGGGCGCGAGCCACCCGGCCGCCGGTGATGTCCCCCGCCCGGAAGCACAACGCCGGGCCCTTCAGCTGTCCCTCCCGTTCCGGCGGCGCCGCCTGGGAGCACAGGGCCAGCCAGAGGGCCCCCTCCTCCTGGGGCGGCCCCCAGCAAAGGGCAATGCCCCGGGAGTTTAGTCCAGCGGCCAGGGCTCCGGCCACTTGGCCCATCCAATAGGCTTCGTCGCCGCCGTTGGGATAGGCGGCCTCCGGCGGTCCCGCCAGGGTGAGGTGGATGTTGGGCATGGCAAACGGCTCCTTTCCACAGGTTTCCTGATACAGTATAGTCCTCCCGCCGCCGTTTCATGCCTTCCCCAAAAAAGAAAGGGCGGGCCCCCGCCCCAGGGGAAACCCGCCCTCCTCTTTATTCCGCCCGGCCCCTCTTGTACCGGCCCAGGGCGTCGTCATACACCCGGCGCCGCAGGCGGAAGCCCACCTCGAACGCCAGGGAAATGGCGGCGAACAGCACCAGGAACAGCCCCACAAAGAACAGCCAGCTGCGGGCGTCCGCCACGGGAAACCACCCGAACCCCACGGCGCAGGCGCTGACCACGGCCAGCATCAGCGCGGCGAACAGGACCATGCGCCACAGGTAGGACAGGCGCTTGACCACCTTTCCCGAAAAAAAGGCGAACTGCAGCAGCGTGGCTGCGGCGCTGAGCAGCAAAAGCTGCCACACCACCCCCTGGGGCAGCGTCCCCCGGGAAAAAGCAGCATAGATCAACACCGCAACGGTGAAGGATATGCACAGGTTCACAACCACCTGGGACAGGCTTTGGACGAATTTTTTCATTTCTCTTCCCTCCCTTTCTCTCACAGGCCCAGCTTTTTGCGGATGGCTGGGGCGTACTGGCGGGAGACCCCCACCACTTCCCCGTTTTCCAGGGTCAGCCGCAGGCGGCCCCCCAGGTCGGGGCAGATGGAGGACACCCGCCCAAAGTTGACGATGGCCGACTTGCTGGCCCGCACAAAATCCCGGGGGGCCAGCCGCTCCTCCAGTTCATAGAGGCGCAGGGGCGTTTCATACACGCTGTCCCCGGTGTAGAGGAAGGTCCGTTTGTCCACGGACTCGATGTACAGCACCTGCCCGGCCTCCAGCAGATAGGTGCGCCCCTCCCGCTCCCCGGTGAGGCGCTGGTCAAAGGACCGCAGGGCCGCCAGCAGCCCCGCCACCTGGGGGGTGGCCTCCCGGCAGCGGATGACCACCTCTGTCTCGGTGAGACGGGGGTCCTCTTCTAACGTGATCCTCATGCTCTCGCTCCTTTCCGCAGCTGCAAGACCAGTATAGCGGGCCGGGCCCCCAAGCGCAAGGGGCCTTCTACCAAGTGGCAGCAACAGCCCCCCAACCTGCCAAAAAACGCCCGCGAAAAAAAGCGCCCGGGCACGCCCGGACGCTTTCCCCTTTTTTCCTCTCATTGCAGGATGGCCCACACGCTGATGGTGTGGAGCACGCTGCCCCCCAGCACAAACAGGTGGAACACCGCGTGCATGTAGGGCACCTTCTTCCCCACCCCGTACAGGACGGCCCCCAGGGTGTAGAGCACGCCCCCTGCCAGCAGGCACCAGAAGCACAGGGGCGTGGCGGCCCGGTAAAAATCCCCCATGGCCAGCACCACCACCCAGCCCATGGCCAGGTAGCAGGCCATGGAGACCTTTTTAAACCGCTCCACGCTGACGGCGTTGAGCACCACGCCCAGCGCCGCCGCGGCCCACACCACGCCGAACATGGCCCAGCCCTTCCAGCCCCCCAGGCACACCAGGGTGATGGGGGTGTAGGTCCCGGCGATCAGAAGGAAGATGGTGCAGTGGTCCAACGAGCGGAACACCACCTTGGCCCGGTTCAGCCCCAGCCCGTGGTACAGGGTGGAAACCGTGTACAGCAGCACCATGGTGCCGCCGTACACCGCCGCCGCAGTCAGGCGCAGGGGCGTTTTTTGGCAGGTGAGCAGCAAAAACACCAGCGCCCCCACGGCAAACAGGGCCGAAACCCCGTGGCTGACTGAGGAGAAGATCTCCTCCCCCAGGGTGTAGCGGGGCAGGCCCAGCCTTCTCCGCTTTTCCATGCGGAAGGCGTTCTTCCGCTGCCGGGCGCTGGCGGCGCCGGCGTTCATTGTGTATTCCATAAAAGCTGCTCCTTTCTCGCAAATTTGTCTTTTATTTCCGCTTTACTTGGTTTTAAAAACTATGTGTGTTTATATTATACTCCCTGTCTTGTAAATTTGCAAGCACTTTATACTCTTTCCGCGGCCGTGCATCTCTCCTATTTTTTCCAAAATTCCGGGGAAAATCCATTGACTTTTTCCCATCTCCGTGGTAAAGTGGCAGTACCGTCATAATTTGCGGGCGCGCCGCCGTGAAGCGCGTCCTTCTGGAAGGGCTCCTCTGGCCCTTCCCTTTAGAAAGGTGCCCGCGCTGGAGGGGAAGCACCCTCTGGCTGTTTCGCCATGCAAGGGGGACGGCAGGCTTTTTCCTGCAACGGGCCTGCCGTCCCCTTTTTGCAGGTGCGCGGGGCCAAACCCAGGGCCCGGCCCAAGGAGTGCCGGCCCAGGCTTTTTATCCTGTATGAGGTGTATTATGAAACAACAGACCCCCAAAACATCCAATATCCTGCGGTTCTTCCCCTTTACCAAGGGCTTTCGGGGAAAGTTCCTGCTGGCGGTGGTCATGGTGGTCATCGCCGTGGTGGCAAACTACATGACGCCCCAGGTCATCCGGGTCACGGTGGACTCGGTCATCAACGACACCCCCTTCAACCTGCCCGGCTTTCTGGTGGAGTGGATCGAATCTTTGGGCGGGCGGGAGATGCTGCGCCGGCACATTGTGCTGTGCGCGGCCGCCAGCCTGGTGTTTGCCGCCATTGCCGGGCTCTCCAACTACTCTTCCCGCATGAACCTGGCCAAGGCCTGCGAGGGCACCGTGGCCCGGGTGCGGGACACCCTGTTCGACCACATTCAGCACCTGCCCTACGCCTGGCACAACTCCCACCAGACGGGGGACATCATCCAGCGCTGCACCCAGGACGTGGACCTGATCCGCAACTTTGTCAGCGACCAGCTGATGGAGGTGGTGCGCACCGTGCTCCTGATCCTGGTCTCCCTGGCGCTGATGTTCGCCATGAACGTGGAGCTCTCCCTGCTGGTCACCGCCTTTGTGCCGGTGGTGATGGTCTCCTCCCTGGTCTTTTACGTCATCACCGGGAAGAAGTTCCGCCGGGCCGACGAGACCGAGGGCGAGCTGACCGCCCTGGTGCAGGAGAACCTGACCGGCGTGCGGGTGGTGCGGGCCTTTGGCCGGGAGCGCTATGAGATTGACCGGTTCAACCAGAAAAACGAGGAGTTCACCAACCTGTGGGTAAACCTGGGCAAGGTGATGGGCGTCAACTGGGGCCTGGGGGACTTTTTCGCCGGGTTCCAGGTGCTGGTCATCCTGGTGGCGGGGGTTTTCTTTGTGGAGCGGGGCGCCCTGACAGAAGGGGAGTTCCTGGCCTTTACCGCCTACAACTCCATGCTGGTGTGGCCCTCCCGCAACCTGGGGCGGCTGCTGGCGGAGCTGAGCAAGACCTCCATCTCCGCCACCCGCCTGTTCGACATCTTAGACGCCCAGGAGGAGCGGAACTGCCCCCACCCGGTCAAGCCCCCTATGGACGGGGACATCGTCTTCGACCATGTGAACTTTGGCTACAACCAGGACACCGGCGTCCTGCACGACGTGAGCTTCACCATCAAAGCCGGGAGCACCTTTGGCATTTTGGGGGCCACGGGCTCGGGCAAATCCACCCTGATGGCCCTGCTGGACCGCCTGTACGAGCTGCCCCGGGAAAACGGGAAGATCACCATTGGCGGGGTGGACATTCGGGAGATGGACCTGGCCTACCTGCGGAAAAACACCGGCATTGTGCTGCAAGAGCCCTTCCTCTTCTCCAAGACCTTTCGGGAGAGCATTGCCGACGGCGCCTCTCGGGAGGACCTGGAATCTGTGCGCCACTTTGCCCGGCTGGCGGTGATTGACGACGCCATCGAGGGCTTTGCCCAGGGGTACGACACCCCCATTGGCGAGCGGGGCGTGACCATTTCCGGCGGCCAGAAGCAGCGGGTGGCCATTGCCCGCATGCTGATGCAGGACACGCCCATCAAGATTTTTGACGACTCCCTCTCTGCCGTGGACATGGAGACCGACCAGAAAATCCGCCAATCCATCCGGGAGAACGTAAAGGGCACCACCATTCTCATTGCCCACCGCATTACCACCCTGATGAACGCGGACCAGATTTTGGTGCTGGACCGCGGCCGGGTGGCCCAGCTGGGCACCCACCAGCAGCTCATCCGCCAAGAGGGCATCTACAAGCGCATCTACGACATGCAGTCCGTGGCCGGACTGGACGAGTCGCGCACGCCGCTTTAGGGCGGCGGGGTTTGCGGGGGGCGGCTGGCAAGCGGCCCGCGCTTGGGTTGGGTGGAGACAAGTAAAAGTTTTTAGTCAAGTTTTTTTCAAAAAACTTGCAGGGTGTGGGGCGCAGTTTGCCGGTGGCAAACGCTCTGCGCCGACCGAACCGGCAGGTGAGACCAGCGTCCCACGGCCCTAAGGGGGGTGCGGGGCCGCTACGTCCCGGTGGGACGTTGCCCAGCGGCCGACCGAGCCGGCAGGCGAGACCCGTAGGTCCTGCCTTCCCATACTCCAAAAAAAGGGGGGACGGATGTCCCCCTCTTGGGACAGCACAAAAGCCGTTGCCCCCTGGCTTGAGAGAGGGAAATGTACAAGTGAGCCAAAAATCCAGTGTTTATGCGGGTTCCGCCACTTGCACCTATGTACGAGAGAAAAATACCGTGCAAGTGAAAATCGTTTTCACTTGTACATTGGTACAAATGAAAAAACCTAGATAAAACCTGGCTTTTTCCTTCATTTGTACCTTTCGTTTTTTCAAGTAGGGGAACTGTGCACGTGAACCTTCCACCGCTTTGAGTCGTGGCTGCCGAATTGATGGAATGAAATGACTTGTTCCCCTTTCAACTGTTCTTTCGCTTTACGTACCGTTCCATAAGTGTACCCCATCTCCCGCAGCTCCTCCTCCAGCTCCTTCACGGGCATCTCGCCGCCGTGCTGTTCCAGCAGGGCCAAGATAGCCTCTTTACACCCCTCCCGCTTGGGGGCTTGGCGGGGCTGGGTTTGCACGGTTCCCCCTTCCCATCGCAAGCAGAACGCCCAGCGGGCCGCGGGCCCATTGGCTTTCGATACACGGTATTTGAGGTATTCTTATGAATGTAGAACAGATTGAACAGAAAAACCAACAGGGCCGCTTCGCCTCTTTAAAGACCTGGGCCAAGCTGCTGCCCTTTTTAAAGCCCTACTCCCGGAACATGGCGGTCATCCTCTCCCTGATGCTGGTCAGCGCCGGGTGCGACCTGGCTTACCCCCTGCTCTCCGGCTATGCGGTGGACCACTTCGTCACCCCCCACACCAGCCGGGGCGTCACCGGCTTCGCGGTGGTGTACCTGCTGGTGGTGCTGGCCCAGATGGCCTCTACCATGATCTTCGCCCGCTCTGCCCTGAAGGTGGAGATGTACCTGGGCCGGGATTTGAAAAAGCGGCTGTTCACCCACCTGCAGACCCTCTCCTTCTCCTATTACAACACCACCCCCGTGGGCACCATCATGGCCCGGGTGATGAGCGACACCAACCGCATTGGCTCTGTCTTTGCCTGGAGCCTGGTGGACATCTTCTGGAGCGCCGCCTACGTCATCGGGTGCATGGGGGTCATGCTGGTCCTCAACTGGCGGCTGGCCCTGCTGGTCATCGTGGTGGTGCCCGCCATTGCCCTGCTGACCCTGTACTTTCAGAAGAAGATTCTGGCCATCAACCGCCAGGCCCGCAAGGTCAACGCAGAGATCACCCGCCACTACAACGAGGGCATCTCCGGGGCCAAAACCTCGAAAACCCTGGTCATCGAGGACAAGAACACCGCCGCCTTTCAAGAGGTGACCCAGCGCATGCGCCGCACCACCGTGCGGGGGGTGCTGCTCAACGCCGTGTATGTGCCCATCATCGGCTTCCTCACGGCGCTGGCCGTGGCCTTCGTGCTCACCGGCGGGGGCAGCATGGTGCTGTGGGGGGACATCGGCATTGGCGAGCTGACGGTGTTTGTCAACTTCGCCCTGGTCATCGCCGACCCGGTGCAGACCCTGGCCCGCACCATCTCCAACTTCATCGCCACCCAGGCCAACATCGAGCGGGTCTCCGCCCTGCTGGAGCTGCGGCCAGAGATCACCGACACCCCAGAGGTCATCGAGAAGTACGGCACCTCCTTTGCCCCCAAGCGGGAAAACTGGGAGCCCCTTGTGGGCCACATCACCTTTGAGGACATCACCTTCCGCTACCCCGACGGCGCCGAGAACGTGCTGGAGCACTTCAGCCTGGACGTGCCCGCGGGCACCACCGTGGCCATTGTGGGCGAGACCGGCGCGGGCAAATCCACCCTGGTGAACCTGGCCTGCCGGTTCTTCGAGCCCACCCAGGGCCGGGTGCTCATCGACGGCCGGGACTACCGGGAGCGCAGCCAGCTGTGGCTGCACAGCAGCATTGGCTATGTGCTGCAAACGCCCCACCTGTTCTCCGGCTCCATCCGGGAGAACATCCGCTACGGCCGCCTGGACGCCACCGACGAGGAGATTGTGGCCGCGGCCAAGCTGGCGGGCGCCCATGACTTCATCACCCACATGGAGCACGGCTATGACAGCGACGTGGGCGAAGGGGGCGGCCAGCTCTCCACAGGGGAGAAGCAGCTGGTCTCTTTTGCCAGGGCCGTGCTGGCAGACCCCCGCATCTTTGTCCTGGACGAGGCCACCTCCTCCATCGACACCAAGACCGAGGCCCTCATCCAAGAGGCCATCTCCACCCTGCTGGAGGGCCGCACCAGCTTCCTCATCGCCCACCGGCTGTCCACCATCCGCAAGGCGGACCTGATCCTGGTGGTCAAGGCGGGCAAAATCATCGAGCGGGGCACCCACCAACAGCTGATGGACCTGGGGGGCTATTACGCCACCCTGTACAGCAAGCAGTTCGAGACCGAAACCGCCGAAACCCTGCTGGGCCAATAAAGAGGCAAAAAAGCATCCCCGGGCGCTGGCCTGGGGATGCTTTTCTATTCACAGATATTCACACAAAGCCCGCGAAGCGCTCAACGCCCTTCCGAACCGTCATCGGTGTAGCGCAGGGCCTCCCGCAGGATCTCCTCCGTGTCAAAGGTGCGGGTGGCCTGGTCTTCCGGGGGCGGGGCCGCCGCGGGGGGCTCTTCCCGGTAGTCCTGGTAGTCCTCGTACTCCTGATAATCCTGGTAATCCTCGTAGTCCTCGTCCTCATAATAGGCCGCCTGCCCTTCATAGGGGGCCAGGGGCTCCTCATACTGCCCGTAAGACTCCCCGTAGTCCTCCTCCCGGTAGGCGGCGTCCTCCTGCTCCTCCAGGGGCAGGGAGAACTCCTCGGTGTAGAGGGAGGCCTCCTCCGGCATCAGGGCGTCCGGCGGGGGCGCGGGCCGGGGGGGCGGAGGCGGCGGCACAGGCGCGGGGGGCACGGGGGGCGCGGGGGACGCGGGCTCTTCCGCCGCAGGGGCGGGCTGCGCCGCGGGCTGGCGGGCCTCCGCCTCGTGGATCTCCTCCAGAATGCCCTCGGCAGCGCCATAGCGCCGGCGGCCCCGGATGTAGAACACCAAAATGGCCACCAGGCCCAGCACGCCAGCGGCAATGCAGGCCGCCCCGGCGTAAAACAGGGTGGCCGCCAGAGAGTTGCCCCGCACGTTCAGCTGGGCAAAGGTCACATAGTTGGGGCCGCTTTCCTCCTCTTCCACAGTGGAGGAAGAGCTGCCCCCATTCAAAGAGGCCTGGGGCCGCTCCAAAACGGGGCGGGGCGTGGAACGGGGCCTCTGGGTGGCGTCGGGGGTGGGCGTTGGCTCCTCCACATAGCCAGCCGCGGGGTCCTGGCTCTCACTGCTGGAGGGCTCCTCCGTGGGCTCCCAAACGGGCTCTTCCGTGGGCTCTGCCCAGGGGTCCTCCGAAGGGGAGGGCTCTGGGGTGGGGTCCCACACCGGCTCCTCTGTGGGCTCCACCGCGGGCACGGTGGGCTCTGGCGTAGAGACCTGGGGGGGCGGGGTCTCCACCGGCTCGGGAGTAGAGGGCTCCGGCGCCGGGGTGGGCTCGGCAGGGGGAGGCGTCTCCGGCAGGGTGTTGTCCCCTCCGCTGGAGGAGCCCCCCTCCGTGCCCTCCCCCGGCATCTCTGTCTGGGCCGAAGGGAAGCTCCCCTCCGTGGCCAGGGCCGGCAGGGCTGTCAGGCTGGAGGCCACTGCCAGGGCCCCCAAAAAAACCGCCAGGCGGCGTCTCTTTTTCATCGCGTTTCCTCCTGCTGGATGGGGAATTCTCAATATCAATTTATTGTAGCACAATTCCGCCCGGGGTTCAATGGTTTTCCTTCCCAGAGCGGCACAAAACGAAAAAAGCGGGGCAACGCCCCGCTTTCTCCCCCTATTTCGCCCTTAAAAGGCGGTCTTTTCCTCGATGTAATCCTTCAGCTTTTCAATGGGCAGGCGCACCTGCTCCATCGTATCCCGGTCCCGAATGGTGACGCAGTTGTCGGCGGGCTTGCCCTCCTGCTCGTCGCCCACGGTGTCGAAGTCCACGGTGACGCACAGGGGCGTGCCCACCTCGTCCTGGCGGCGGTAGCGCTTGCCGATGGACCCGGCCTCGTCGTAGTCCACCATGAAATGCTTGGAGAGCATGTCGTGGACCTCCTGGGCCTTGGGCGCCAGCTTTTTGGAGAGGGGCAGCACGGCGGCCTTAAAGGGGGCCAGGGCCGGGTGCAAATGCAGCACCACACGGATATCGTCCTTGCCGTTCTTATCCTGGCCCACCACTTCCTCGTCGTAGGCGTCGCACAGGAACGCCAACGCCATGCGGTCGGCGCCCAGGCTGGGCTCGATGACATAGGGGATGTAGTGCTCCCCGGTCTCCTGGTCGAAGTAGGTCAAATCCTTGCCGGAGTGCTCCTGGTGGCGCTTTAAGTCGTAGTCGGTGCGGTCGGCAATGCCCCACAGCTCGCCCCAGCCAAAGGGGAACAGGTACTCCACGTCCGTGGTGGCCTTGGAGTAGAAGGCCAGCTCCTCAGGCCGGTGGTCCCGGAAGCGGAGGTTCTCCTCAGTCATGCCCAGGCTGAACAGCCACTGCTTACAGTAGTCTTTCCAATACTGGAACCACTCCAGGTCGGTGTCGGGCTTGCAGAAGAACTCCAGCTCCATCTGCTCGAACTCCCGGGTGCGGAAGGTGAAGTTGCCGGGGGTGATCTCGTTGCGGAAGCTCTTGCCCACCTGGGCGATGCCGAAGGGCAGCTTCTTCCGGGTGGTGCGCTGCACGGCGGGGAAGTTGACAAAGATGCCCTGGGCGGTTTCGGGCCGCAGGTAGATCTCGCTCTTCTGGTCCTCGGTGACGCCCTGGAAGGTTTTGAACATCAGGTTGAACTGGCGGATCTCGGTGAAGTTCTCACTGCCGCAGTTGGGGCACTGGATGTGGTGCTCCTTGATGAAGTCCATCATCTTCTCGTTGGACCAGCCGTCGGCGCTCTCGCCGGTAAAGTCCTCGATGAGCTTGTCAGCCCGGTGACGGGTCTTGCAGTCCTTGCAGTCCATCAGGGGGTCGGAGAAGCCGCCCACATGGCCGGTGGCCACCCACACCTGGGGGTTCATCAGGATGGCGGCGTCCACGCCCACGTTATAGGGGGACTCTTGGACGAACTTTTTCCACCAGGCTTTTTTCACGTTGTTTTTAAACTCCACGCCCAGGGGGCCGTAGTCCCAGGAGTTGGAGAGGCCGCCGTAAATCTCGCTGCCGGGGAAGATAAAACCCCGTTTTTTGCACAGAGAGACAATGGTGTCCATAGTTTTTTCCGTAGCTTTCATAAGATGGTCCGCCTTTCTCAATCGCAATCGCGTAACTAGGGTCTATTGTAGCATGCCCTCCCCCAGAATGCAAGCGGGTGGCCCCGCGGGACAAGACGCGAACGCCGCTTTAAAGGCGGCGGGGTTTTCTGAGAGCCGCTAGCTTTTATGCCCGCGCTCAGGCTTGGGAGAGACAAGTAAAAGTTTTGCCAGCTTTTTCAAAAGCTGCGAGGTGTGGAGCAGAGCTCCACGGCC
>UQRL01000007.1 GCA_900543555.1 uncultured Oscillospiraceae bacterium
GGCTGAGCACCCCGATGTTAGCCAAATCCCGCAGCTGCTTCTCCATGCCGTCCAGATGGTCATTAAACCACCAGGCAGACCCGAACTGCACCTTTCCGGCGGTAGCAGCGTCATGGAAGCAGCCTCCTCCCGCTACCAGCTTCTCATTGTCCGAGGCGTTGAGGGTGTAGAGGATGGACTTGGGCAAGGCGTCCCGCAGGGCCAGACGGTCCAGCAGAGAGGCCAGAGAGGCGGCCGGGATGCCGTCGCCGATGGAGTCGCATCCTATGTCGGCACCCAGAGCTTGGAACCGCTTGGTGTTCAGGTTGCGCAGGGCTCCCAGGTGCAGCTGCATGGTGAAGCCCCGGGCAGCGTACTCCCCACCCAGGAAGTCCATGAGCAGGGACTGGTAGGCCGAGACCTCGTAGTCCAGGGGCGCCTCCCCGTCTAAAGCCTTCCGCATGGCCTCTTGGGCAGCCTCTTCATCCCATATGGTGAAATCCGGGGAGCCGAAGGACTGGTCGGACAGGCGGCAACCGCAGCTGGCGAAGTAGTCCAGCCGCTGCTTGAGGGCAGTTTTCACATCGTCCAAGGTGCGGATGTACACCCCGGCGGCGGCGCCCAGCTTCTGGAGGTAGACGGGGTACTCGTCGTTTTCCACGTGAAGGATTTTGTCCGGCCGGAAGGTGGGCAGCACCTGGGTGGCGAAGCCTTTGTCCTCCGCCAGCAGCTTGTGATACTGCAGGTCGTCGGCGGGGTCGTCGGTGGTGCACAGGGCCCGGACGTTGCTGGAGGCGATCAGAGCGCGGGCCGTGCCCTGCGGGCTTTGGAGGACGCTGTTGGCCTTGTCCCAAATGGCGGGGGCGCTCTGGCTGTCCAGCAGTTCTTCAACGCCAAAGAAGCGCAGCAGCTCTAGATGAGACCAATGGTACAGGGGGTTTCCAACAAGGGAGGGCATGATCTGGGCGAAGCGGTCGAATTTCTCCCGGAAGGAACCGGCACCCGTCACATATTCCTCCGGTACGCCGCAGGTGCGCATCACCCGCCATTTGTAGTGGTCGCCGGCCAGCCAGGCCTCACCAATGTCAGAAAACTGCTTGTTTTCGTAAATCTCCTGGGGATTCAGGTGGCAGTGGTAGTCGAAGATGGGCATGTCTTCGGCGTACTCATGGTACAGCCGGCGGGCGGGCTCGCTGCGGAGCAGAAAGTCGTCGGTGATAAAGGTTTTCACAGTAAGAGCTCCTTTCCAAAGAGAATTCGGATACGTGGCCAGCAGAGAGGAAAACCTCCCTTTTCCTTTATTTTACTGAAAAAAAGCGGGCATGACGTGGGATAATCTGCTTGAAAACAGGTGATAGTTGCTATATAATAGAAAAAACGAACTTGCGGGGGCTATTTTATTGGGTTTGACGATTGAAAATTTCACGCTCCGCCAAACCATGCAGGACAGCTTGTTTGAATGCCATCACTATTTGGACAAGGTTCCTCCTGAAGTGGAGTTTCACGAGCATGAGTTTTATGAGATATATTTCTTCCTGTCCGGCGCTGTCTCCTATGTGATCGAGGGACGTACCTATCAGCTGCGGCCGGGAGATATTTTGCTGACCAATAATGAGGATATCCACCGGCCAGAGGTGCGCGAGGGAAAACCCTATGAGCGCTATGTCATCTGGATTCGCCCGGAAGCCATCCAGTCCTTCCGCAGCTTAGGAGATGATTTGGCCGCTTGTTTTTTAGATGCGGCAAACCGGCGCTTTAAGCTCATTCGGCCGGACAGCAGTACCGTGACACATCTGAGAAGCCTGTGTGAAAAGATCATTCAGGCGCGCCGGGAGGACTGCTTTGCCAAAGAGACCCTGGCCTATCTCTACCTGTGCGAGTTTTTAGTCTATTTAAACCGCGCTTACTTTTCCCTGCCGGACAGCATTTGGCAGGATGTGAGCGAAAATGAAAATGTCAACCAAGTCATTGCCTATATTAACGACCACCTGTCGGAAGATTTGAGCTTGGACCGGCTGGCAAACCACTTCTATGTGAGCAAGTATTACCTCAGCCACAGGTTTAAGGAGTACACAGGCTTGACCCTCTATCAATTCATCATCAAGAAGCGCTTGGTGGTGGCCCGCAATATGCTGCGGGAGGGCACACCGGTGACCACGGTCTGCCTGCAGTGCGGTTTCAATGACTACTCCAATTTCCTCAAGCAGTTCAAGCGGGAATTTGGCCGCAGTCCAAAGGAATTTATGCGCCAGGATTAAATCCGCGGCTGCCGCTGGCTGCGACTCCTTCCCGTATGTGAGCGTCCCGCCTGGGCGGGAGTAACCACGAGCAGTTTAAAAAGGCCGGGTACCCCCCGCGGGCACCCGGCCTAGCTGTGTTTACAAAGAAGGTGTGAGAGGCTTTTTTAGAGCGAAACGGCGGAGATACCGGCAAAAATACCCCGTGGAAGTGCAGGCGAAAAAGAAAACCCTGAACCTAGAACGCGAAATACGTCCAGGCTCAGCTGGGATTCAGGAGGCAGAATAGCCGCCAACGGGAAACGCGGGCAAGAAAAACCGCGAACCCCACAAAGGTGAAGTTCGCGGTTTGGGAGCGGCAGCTCGCCGCCGGTCAAGGTGGAAGGAAAACTGCCCGCTGCAAGCGTGAGGGAAAAGGCAAAAGAAAAAGCTGAGCTTGGAACGCGAATTGCGTCCAGGCTCAGCCTGGTGCCGCTGACCGGACTTGAACCGGTACGGGATCGCTCCCGAGGGATTTTAAGTCCCTTGTGTCTGCCGATTCCACCACAGCGGCCGATGGATAGAAATGATAACTAGAAAATAATACCACGGAAAACAAAGAAAATCAAGAGGGAGGCTACGGAAAAAAATATGGAAATTTTGCTGAGAGTCATTTACTTTTGAGGGGATAGTATAGTATACTTTTCATGTTGGGGAGATCCCAGGAATCTTTGCTGAAGGAGCAATGCTGTTATGTATTACCTAGGAATTGACTTGGGCGGCACCAATATTGCCGTCGGCATCGTGGATGAGAATAACCAGATCATCGCGCGGGCTTCCTCTAAAACAAAGCTGGAAAACGCCGAGCAGGTGGCGGACGCTATGGCTGAAACGGCCTATGCCGCTTTGAAGAACGCCGGCATTACGCTGGCCGATGTGCCCTGGGTGGGAATTGGCTCTCCCGGCACCATCAATAAGGCCACGGGCATCATCGAGTTTGCCAACAACCTGCCCTTTAAAAATACTCCCATGCAGAAGATGATTTCCGAGCGCATGGAGGGCAAACAGGTCCTTATGGAGAATGATGCCAATGCCGCGGCTTACGGCGAGTACATGGCGGGTGCCCTGAAGGGCGCTGACAACGCCATCGCCATCACTCTGGGCACTGGCGTGGGCGGCGGTGTCATTATCAACCATAAAATTTATTCCGGCAGCAACTATGCCGGTGCCGAATTGGGCCACACGGTGATCGTGGTGGATGGCCGCTTGTGCACCTGCGGACGCCATGGCTGTTGGGAGACTTACGCCTCTGCCACCGGCCTGATCAAGACCACCAAGGAGCACATGGACAAGGCCCCCAAGGATTCTCCCCTGTGGACTCTGGTAGAGGGCGACATCAATAAGGTCAGTGGCCGCACCGCCTTTGACGCCATGCGCCAGGGAGACCCCATCGGCAAGGAGATCGTGGATGAGTACATCAAGTACCTCAGCGTGGGCATCGTGGACATGGTGAACATCTTCCAGCCTGACATCCTGTGCATCGGCGGCGGCATTTCCAACGAGCGGGAGACCCTGCTGGCCCCCGTGCGGGAATTTGTGGCAAGAGAGCAATATGCCATGAACTCCGCGAAGAAGACTGTAATCTGCCGTGCTGAGCTGGGCAATGACGCTGGCATTATCGGCGCAGCGCTGCTGGGCAAGGAGGTTTGAGTTTCATGTCCGTGGAAAAGGCTGTGTTCGGCACTCTCCCCGACGGGCGGGAGGTTGCCCTTTATACCTTGAGAGCCCGCAGTGGTATGACGTTGGTCACCACGCCCTACGGATGCCGGATTATCCGGCTGCTGGTGCCGGATCGCCTGGGGAGGCTGGGCGATGTGATCCTGGGCCACCGCACTTTGGAGGAATATTTCGGCGCGGATTACCACGGAGCGTTCATCGGCCGTTATGCCAACCGCCTTGGTGGGGCACAGTTTGTTTTAGATGGCAAAGCCTATAACCTGCCAGCCAACGATGGGGCCAACACCTTGCACGGCGGCCCTGGGGGCTATCACCAGGTGCTGTGGGAGGCATCTGTTCAGGAAGAGGGGGATGAGCCCTCTATCACCTATACCTATGAGAGCCTCGATGGAGAAGAAGGGTTCCCTGGCAGCCTGAAGCTGCAGGTGACCTATACCTTGAAGAAGGATAACACACTCTCTTTGGAGTACACGGGTACCAGCGACCAGGCCACCCCCTTCAACCCAACCAACCACGCTTTCTTCAACCTTTCCGGAGACCACCAAAAGGAGGTCCTGTCCACCTGGCTGCAGCTCAATGCCGAGGAGACCACCACGGTTTCGGACGGCCTGATCCCCGATGGGAACATCGTCTCCACCTTGGGCGGGCCTCTGGACTTCACCGCTGGAAAGGAACTGGGGAAGGATATGTTTGCCGATGACCACTTGATCCAGCTTTGCGGCGGTTTTGACCACAATCTGTGCATCAAGGGCGAGGGCTTCCGCCAGTTCGGCGAGGCATGGGACCCCGACAGCTGCCGCGCCATGGAGATCTGGTCTGACCTGCCTGGCGTACAGCTGTACACCTTCAACTCGGTGGACGAAGGCATTTTGGGTAAGGACGGGCTGCCCATGAAGCCCCACACCGCCTTCTGCTTGGAGACCCAGTTCTACCCGGACTCGGTGCATCACGGGAATTTCCCGTTCCAGTACCTGCAGTCCGGTCAGCCCTTTACCACAAGGACAGAATACCGGTTCTCCGTGAAAAAGTAAGACATAGCGGGGCCGCCTGGGGTTATGCCCGGGGCGGCTCTGCTCTTTTCTTTTCCGCACCACACTCTAAAAGAAGGAGGCTTTCCCGTTGAAAAAAGAAAAATCCTGCGGTGCCGTTGTCTGCCGGAAGGGGGAAAACGGCCTGGAGATCTTGCTCATCCAGCACAAGAACGGCGGCCACTGGGCCTTCCCCAAGGGCCATGTGGAGAAAAAAGAGACCGAAGAGGAGACCGCCCTGCGGGAGATCAAGGAGGAGACCGGCTTGAAAGTGGCCCTGGATACGGCCTTTCGGAAGATGGTCACCTATTCTCCCAAGCCCGGTGTGATGAAGGACGTGATCTACTTTGCCGCCAAAGCGAAGAAGGACAGCGCCCGTCCCCAGCCGGAAGAAGTGCTGGAATTGTGCTGGAAGTCCCCCGAAGAGGCCCTGGAAGCTGTCACATATGACACGGACCGCCAGGTCCTCCAGGCCTTTCTGGAATACCATAAGAAGGCCTCTGAAAAGTAGATCGCTGTTTCCACGCAGAAAAGCCCCTGCCATTTGGCGGGGGCTTTTCTGCGGTCTGTTCTATTTGGCTGCCCTTGTCCATAGATATGAAACATCCCATGGACAAAGGAGGAACGGCTATGGAGCCTTCCGGGTTCGATTATGTAGCGCGGCAGGTCCCGCTTTATCGGGATTTGCTTTTATCCCTTCCCCAATGGGTGAAGGAACAGGCCTTCGACTTTCATTTCAGCGCGGGACAACCTATTTCCCTTTGCGGCAGAGAGGGGATCTGTTTTCTGGTGGGGAGGGGCTGCGTTTCCCGCTGCCCGCAGGATGCCCCGCCGGTCACTTCCCAACAAATACGGGAGCTGTTTTTACAAATCTGCGGCTATTCCGTGTATGCCCACGAGGAGGAGCTCCGCCAGGGCTATGTGCGCTTGGGGGAGGGCTGCCGGGTGGGGGTCTGCGGCTCGGCTGTTATGGAGGGAGGCGTGGTGCGCGGTTTGCGGGACGTCACTTCTCTGGTCTTCCGCATCCCCCGCCGAAGATGGGGCTGTGCGGACAGGCTCTTTACAGGAGGTATCCCTGTGGAGAAGGGGGTCCTGGTGGCTGGCCCGCCTTCCAGTGGAAAGACCACCTTCCTGCGGGATATAGCCCGTTCCCTCTCCTTGGGGCGGTTTGCCTCCGGCCGCCGCGTTGCCATTGTCGATGAGCGGGGAGAGCTGGGGGGATTTGACTTGGGGCCCTGTGCGGATATCCTGCGGGGATATCCGAAGGAAACCGGCCTGGAGGTGGCTTTGCGAACGCTCTCGCCAGAGGTCATCGTCTGCGATGAGCTCTCCCAACGGGATTTCAAGGCGGTGCAAGGGGCGGTGGCCGCGGGGGTGGCGCTGGTCGCCTCTGTTCATGGAGATCCAAGCGGGCTGCTGCAAAGGCCCCTATGCCGTGCCCTTTTGGAAAGCGGAGCCTTCCAGACGCTGGTGTGCCTAAAGGGGCGCAGCGCGCCGGGAGAGCTGGCCTGGATCCAAAAGGTGGCCCCCTGGGGCCACGGCGAGAGGGGAGAAAACGCCTGTGAAGCTGTGGGGAATGGCATTGATCGTGCTCAGCGGCCTGTTGGCGGGCTTGCTGGTGGCGTCCCGTCTGAAACGGAGGGTACGCCTGCTGCTTGATCTAAAAGCGCTGCTCCAGGGCTTCTCCACTGGAATACGATTTTGCAGCGGAAGCCTTTCTGAGCTGATTGTAGAGCATCAGGAATCTCCGTTCTGCCGCCAGGCGGAACGGGAGCCGGAGTTTCCAGAGGACCCGGCGGCCGCTCTGGAACAGGCCGGCCGGGTTCTGCTGTGGGAGACCGGAGACCTGGAATGGTATCAGGGGATGGTGCGGGGGCTGGGGGTCAGCGATACCCAAGGGCAGTTGGAGCATCTCTCCCTGTACCAGGCCCTGTTAGAACCCCGGCTGGAGCAGGCTCGGGAAGAAGCTCGTCAGAAATGCCGTGTACAGGTTGCCTTAGGGCTTTTTTCCGGAATTGTGCTCAGCCTGCTGCTGCTTTAAGAAATGGAGTGGAAAGGGAGGCGTGTCCTCGTGGAAGTGGATCTGATATTCCAAATTGCCGCAATCGGCATTATTGTAGCCGTGCTCAACCAGCTGCTGGTGCGTTCCGGCCGGGAGGAGCAGGCCATGATGACCACGCTGGCAGGCCTCATTGTGGTGCTGATGATGATTATTCGGCAGATTGACGCCCTGTTCCAGGCGGTCAAATCCATTTTTTCTCTGTAGCGATGGGGATATTTGGAATAGGAGTCTGTGCCCTGTGCGCGGTGCTTTTCGCGGCTCTGGTGCAGAAGAGCAACAAGGAATACGCCCTGCTTATAAGCCTGGCGGCAGCAGTTGGCCTGCTCCTGCTGATCCTGAGTAGGGCAGAGCCCTTGGTGAGGCAAGTGGAAAACTTAGCGGGCGGCGGCCCCCTGGAAGGCGAGTCTGTCAAGCTGATGCTGCAGGCTGTGGGGATCACCCTGGTGGGACAGCTGGTCTCTCGCCTGTGCAAGGATGCCGGAGAGTCCGCCCTCAGCTATACAGTAGAGCTGGCGGCCCGGGCGGCGGTGTTGGCAGCAGCCCTGCCCGCGGTGGGAGAGCTTTTAAAATATCTAGGGGAGATTGCCGCCCTGTAAGGATGTGAGGCGTATGCGGAACAAGAGGGCTTTTCTGCCTCTGCTCCTGGCAGTTCTGCTGCTGGTGTGCCTGTGCCCCGTGGGGGCGGCTGCCTCAGAGGTGGGGGAGATCTACGAAAAAAGCGGTGCGGAAGGGATCTATGATTCCCTGGATCAGGAGACACAGGCACTGCTCTCCCAAATGGGAGTGGAGCAGGGGGAGCCCCTGCCCAGCGGGGAGGGAGAGGGACTGCTGCAGACGCTTTCACAGCTGCTCCGAGAAAAACTGGCAGCGCCTTTAAAGGGAATGGCGGCCCTGCTGAGTGTGGTGGTCTTGAGCCGCCTGGCCGTTGTTTTTGAGGAGGGCGGTGATACCGTGATTTTGGCGGCGGCCCTGGCCTGTGCCGCTGTGCTCACTGCCCCGCTTCTCGAACTCATTCAGGCAGCGGAGCAGGTCATAGACAGCGCCTGTGCTTTTTTGGGAGCTGGCGTGCCGGTCTACGCCGCATTGATGGCGGCTTCTGGCAGCGGAGGGGCGGGCGGGGCTTACAGTGCGCTGGCCCTGGCGGCGGGAAGCTTAATTCCAATTCTCTCCTCTGCCGTGCTGCTGCCTCTTCTCCACGCTTTTTTGATGCTGGCGCTTGCCTCCCCCCTCTGCAAGTCCCGGTTTGACCATTTGATTTCCAGCCTTTACGGTTTTGCCAAATGGCTGCTGGTGCTTTCTGTCACGTTGTTTTCGGGGCTGCTCTCTGTGCAGACCATGCTGGGCTCCCAGGTAGACGCCGCCTCCAGCAAAGCGGTCAAGCTTCTTGCTTCTTCCGCTATCCCTATTGTGGGCGGCGCCTTTGGGGATGCAGTGGCCGCTATCCAAAACAGTGTGCAGATTGTAAAGTCCGGGGCAGGAGCGTTCGGGATTTTGGCGGCTCTTTGTATCTTTGCCCCCACTTTTCTGCAGGCGGCCTTGTGGCTGGGCGTGTGCCTGGTCTGCCAGGCAGCCGCTGGGCTGTTCGATGCCTCCCGGCTGGCGGCGCTGTTTGGGGCCTGCGGTTCGGTGGCCAGAATGCTGCTGGCCTTGATGGCCAGTGTTTGCGCTGTGGCAGTGGTGTGCGTGGCGATGGTGCTTCTTGTAAAGGGGAGCCTGGCATGAGTACCGTGATGAGCAGCATCCTAACCGTGTGCCTGGTACTCATTGCTACAGAACTTTTGCGCAAGCTTTGCCCAGAGGACCGGATGGTCCAGTTTGTAGCGGGACTCATTGCCCTGGGAATGCTCCTCTCCCTGGTGGGAAGCCTTCTCTCCTTGGATGTGGATTTTTCCTTTTCGGAAAAGCAGGCCCAGCGCCAGCAGGAGGATTTGACCTCTTATGTGGGGGACCAGCTGGAACAAGCCCTTCAGCGGGATGCCCAAGAGTATGTGGAGGGCCTTTTAGCGGCAGGGGGCCTGCAGGCAAAAGAAATCCGTGTTTTGACAGATAGAAACGAAGGGGGCAGCATAGTATTGACTGAGGTGGCCGCCGTGTTTGCCTATCCATCCGATGGGGAGCGGGCCAGGGTGCTGCTGCAAAACGTCTTGGGCGAAGAGGTTCGCGTCAATGTGGAGGTGGAGCCATGAGCCCTGGCGGGGAAAGGAGAGACCATGGAACAAGCCAAGCAGACGTTTCTTGCGTTCTTTCGCAGGGAAAAACTGCTAAAATGGGTGGTGGCTTTGGGGCTGTGCGGAATGGCACTGATCTATCTTTCGTCTTTCTGGACTCCCGAAGGGGAAGAGCCAGCACCCCCCGCGGATGCCGGCAGTTCCGCGGAGTACAGCCAGTCTCTGGAGCAGGAGCTTTCCCGCATCATCTCCGCCATCACCGGGGAAAAGTCCCCTGCCGTGCTGGTGACTTTGGAGGACAGCGGCCGCAGCCTGTACGCTGAGGACGGCCGCAGCACTACCCAGCAGGGAGAGGCCTCCAGCGAGGAGAGGGAGAGCGCCCATGTCCTTTTTGAGGATTCTCAAGGCAACCAGCAGCCTCTTACCATCACGCAGACCCAGCCGCAAGTGCAGGGGGTGGTGGTGGTCAGCGCCTTCGCAGAAGACCCGGCTACCCGGGAAAAACTGGTAACGGCTGTGTGCACCGCCTTGGATCTTTCCTCGGCTAAGGTGTGTGTTGTCAGCGGCGGATAGCCGTCTGATAAAGTAGATCAATGCAAAACGATGGAGGGATTTGACCATGAAATTTGGAAAAAAACAGCTGGTGTTGGCTTCCCTGGTGTTGGCTCTGGGGGCGGCGGTGTATTTGAACTGGCAATTTGCAGGTACAAACCGTTTGCCGGTGGGTGAATCTTCAGAGGAGAGCAGCCAGCTAGGGGCCGCCCAGCTGGTAAACAACGCCTATGTAGAGACAGTCAATGACGGTTTAGAGGCCAACGCCTCCAGTGAATCCGGGGAAAGCGGGGCCCTGTCGCAGGCGCGCTTGGACCGTCAGGCGGCCCGGGATCAGGCGTTGGACCTGTTGGATGAGGTGCTGAAGGATGTGGAGTCGGACAGCGCTGCCAAGCAGCAGGCTGTGGACCAGGCTTCGGCCATAGCGGAAAATATCCTGGAAGAGTCCAACGTGGAGAGTCTGCTGGAAGCCAAGGGCTACACGGACTGCGTAGCCTACATCACCTCGGAGGAGTGCAGCGTGGTGGTCTCCGGCGCCCTGGAGGACTCCGATACCCTCATTGTCCAGGAGGTGGTCATGGAACAGACGGGGCTGACGGCGGACAAAATCAAAATCATCGGCACAAATTAGTTGGAATCTGGAAACGGTTGTGTTATAATAACTCCATCGAATACCGCCGCGTGCGGTTTTCCCGGTGGAGCTTGAAAACATGATGCTGGAAAAGGACCTGTTTGCAAAGGCTCACCGTGGAAGCGGTGGGCTTTTTATTATTTCGGGAGGTTTGGCTATGACAAGAAGGGAAGCCAGGGAACAGGCGTTTATTTTGGTGTTTGAGCAAGCGGTGCGGGAAGAGCCCATGGATGGCATCCTCCATGATGCGGCAGAGGCCCGGGACTTTGTCCCCGGTTCCTTCGCCGAAGGCGAGGCCCTGGGAGTGGAGGCCCATCAGCAGGAGATCGACCAGCTGATTGAGGGGCACATCCGGGGCTGGAGCCTGCGGCGCCTTTCCAAGGTGGCTTTGGCTTTGCTGCGCCTGGCAGTGTATGAGATGATGTGGGATGAGGGCATCCCTTACAGCGTTTCCATCAACGAGGCGGTAGAGCTTGCCAAGACCTATGGCGGCAAGGATGACGCCCCCTATGTCAACGGGGTGCTGGCATCTATTTCCAAAGCGCTGCCGGAAAAGCGGGACAAGCCCCATGAGTGAGTGTTTTTTGGGCATCGACACCAGCAACTACACCACCTCCGCCGCCCTGTTCGGGGAGGGGAAAGTCTTGGAAAACCGAAAGCGCCTGCTGCCGGTGAAGCCGGGAGAGCGTGGCCTGCGCCAAAGCGACGCAGTGTTCCATCATGTGCGGCAGCTGCCAGAGGTGCTGGGCCCTGTGTTAGAGGAGCTAAAGGAAACGCCCCAAGCCATTGGGGTGTCGGTTTCTCCCACCACGGAAAAGGATTCCTATATGCCCTGCTTCCTGGTGGGGAAGACCACGGCGGAGCTGCTGGGCAAGGCTTGGGGCGTCCCGGTGGAGCACTTCTCCCACCAGCAAGGGCATATCGCGGCGGCACTGTACTCTGCGGGCAAGCTGGATTGGATGGAGCAGGAGTTCCTTGCTTTTCACATCTCGGGGGGCACCACAGAGGCGCTGCGGGTGCGCCCTGATGAAAAGGGATTGCCCCAAGTGACCCTGGTGGGCCGCTCTTTAGATTTAAAAGCGGGGCAGGCGGTGGACCGGGTGGGGGTGCTTCTGGGCCTTTCCTTTCCCTGTGGGCCGGAGCTGGAGCGTTTGGCCTTGCAATGGGAGGGAGAGCTCTCCTACCGCCCAGTGCTCAAAGGGCATGACTGCTCCCTCTCCGGGATAGAGAACCAGTGCAAAGCCATGATCCAGCGGGGAGATCCGCCGGAAAAGACTGCCCGCTACTGCTTGGAGGCCCTTGCCGCTGTGCTGGATAAGATGTGCGGCGGCCTGCTCCAAGAGCTGGGAGACCTGCCGGTGGTGTTCTCTGGCGGGGTGTGCTCCAATTCCCTATTGCGGCAGCGCCTCTGCGCAAAATATGGGGCAGTTTTTGCCGCGCCGGAGTTTTCCTCCGACAACGCTGCGGGCGCGGCTGTATTATGCTGGAAAAAGAGGTCAACACTATGAAAGCAGCAGTCCTCACCGTTTCGCAAGTGAATTTTTTTCTCAAGTCCCTTATTGAAGGGGACGGGCGCCTGAGCCATATCACGGTCTGCGGGGAGATCTCTAACTTTACCGACCACTACCGCTCCGGCCACCTCTACTTTTCCTTAAAGGATGAAAAGTCGGTGCTTAAGGCAGTGATGTTTACCTCTGCCGCCTGCCGGTTGAAGTTCCGCCCGCAGGATGGTATGAAGGTCATTGTGCGGGGCCGCGTTTCTGTTTACGAACCCACAGGCCAATATCAGATGTATGTAGAGGACATGCAGCCCGAGGGCATCGGCGCCTTGAGCTTGGCTTTTGAACAGCTCAAAGAACGCTTAGCCGCAGAGGGGCTTTTTGGGCAGGAGCACAAGAAAACGATTCCCGCCTATCCAGAGAAGATCGGCGTTATCACCTCTCCCACCGGGGCGGCGGTGCGGGACATCTTGCAGATCACGGCCCGGCGCTGGCCCCTGGCCCAAATCGTCCTGGCGCCAGTGCTGGTGCAAGGCAGCCAAGCGCCTGGGCAGATCGTCGCGGCCCTTCGGGAGATGGACCGGCAGCGTGCCTGCGACGTGATTATCCTGGGACGGGGCGGCGGCTCCATGGAAGATTTGTGGGCCTTTAACGATGAGAGCGTGGCCCGGGCCGTGTATGCCTGCTCCCTTCCGGTGGTGTCAGCGGTGGGCCACGAGACGGACTTTACCATCTGCGATTTTGTGGCGGACTTGCGGGCTCCCACGCCCAGCGCGGCGGCAGAACTCTGCACACCGGACTGGCGGGAGGAACTGGCCCAGGTGCGCTCTTACCACCGGTACTTCCAGCAGGAAGCCAAGGGCCTGGTGGAGTACCTTCGCCAAAGCCTGGACCTGCTGGTGCAGGATTCTCCCTGGGGGCAGCCTGCTGGTTTTTTGGCAGGCCATCGGGCAGAAGTGCAGGGTTTAGAGCTGCGGTTGGAGCAGGCTTTCCGGCGCCGGGTCGCAGAGGAGCAGAAGCGCTTGGCTGTGCTTTCTGGCGCCCTGGATGCGCTGAGCCCTTTGAAGGTGCTTTCCCGGGGCTACGCGGTAGTGCAAGGGCAGGACGGAACGCTTCTCAAGCAGGCAAAAGCCGTCCAGCCAGGAGAACGGGTTCAAATCCGCCTGGCAGAGGGCTGCCTCTCCGCGAAAATTTTGGATAGGAGGGAATGAGCGTGGCGGCAAAATTTAAATTTGAAGATGGCATGAAACGGCTTCAGGAGATTGTAGCCAAGCTGGAAAACGGGGAAGAGACCTTGGAGGAAGCCATGAAGCTCTTTGAGGAAGGCGCTAAGCTCTCTGCCCGCTGCTATGAGATGCTGGATAAGGCGGAACAAAAGGTGACGGAGCTGGAAAAGCTGCCAGGAAAGGAAGAAAATGACCATGAAGGAGACCTTTGAACGCTACCGGCTGCTGGTAGAGGATGCCCTCTCCCAAGCCCTCCCACCCCATGACCCCGAGGAGCCGGACGCTCTTGTGTGGCAGTCGATGGCGTACAGCCTGCAGGCGGGCGGAAAACGGATCCGGCCTGTAATGGCCCTGGCTTTCTGTGCCCTGTGCGGCAGCCAGCCCGAGCGGGCTGTGTCCTTTGCATGCGCGGTAGAAATGATCCATACCTACTCCCTGATCCACGACGATCTTCCCTGTATGGATGACGACGACCTGCGCCGGGGAAAGCCTACCAACCACAAGGTTTATGGGGAGGCCATGGCCCTTTTAGCGGGGGACGGCCTTTTGACTCTGGCCTTTGAAGCTGCCTTACGCTTTGACGGGCCCGCTCAGGACGCCTTGCGTGGAGCCAAGGTTTTGGCGCAATGCGCCGGCGCCTCCGGCATGGTGGGCGGACAGTGTATAGACTTGGACTCCCAGGGGAAGACAGCGGATTTGGACCTGCTTTGGAAAATGGACCAGGGCAAGACGGTTGCGCTGATTTCGGCTGCCTGCCAAATGGGCTGTATCGCTGCCGGGGCAGGGGAGAAAGCCCTGGAAAATGCCCGCCGCTACGCGGAAGGGGTGGGCATGGCATTCCAGATTCGGGATGACATTCTGGATGTTCTGGGCGACGCACAGACCTTGGGAAAAAACGTGGGAATGGACTCCGCGCGGGATAAGCGCAACTATGTGTCCCTGTTGGGGGTGGAAGAAGCCCAACGCAGGGTGGATTCCTATACGGCACAGGCTTTGAAAGCCTTGGAGGGCTTCCAGGGGGACACCCTCTTCCTGAAGGAACTGGCAGAATCCCTGGCTACCCGGGACAAGTGAGCCGGACCCTTTCCTATGCCATTCCCCCTGAGTGGCAGAGCCGCCCTGTGAAGGATTTCCTTCGGCGCCAGCTGGGCCTTTCCGCCCGGGCACTAGCGGAGCTGAAACGGCTGGAAGGCGGTTTGACGCTGAATGGGAAGCCTTGCCGCAGCGTGGACCCTCTCCCGGCGGGGGGAGTATTGGAACTGCGCCTGCCTGCGGAAAATGTTTTCTATGAGCCTGTAGCGGGCCCGCTTTCCATCCTTTATGAGGACGAGGATTATTTGATTGTGGATAAACCGCCCGGAATGCCCATCCACCCGTCTCCCGGGCATGACCGGGACAGCCTGTTGAACCGGGTGGCGTATTATTATGGGAAAACGGGCCAAACCCCTGCGTTTCGGCCTTTATACCGACTGGACCGGGACACCAGCGGCCTGGTGGCGGTGGGAAAGCACCGGTTGGCAGTGTCCTCGGCCCAACAGGAAAAGGCGTATTTGGCTGTGTGTGAGGGGGTCCTTTCCGGTTGTGGTACAGTGGATGTACCCATCGGGCTGGAGGCGGGGAGCAAGATCAAGCGATGCTGCGGCGCAGAAGGTGCCCAACCCGCGGTGACGCACTGGAGGGCCCTGGCCCAGCGGGATGGTCACACCCTTCTGGAGCTTCGTTTGGAGACGGGCCGCACCCATCAAATTCGGGTTCATATGGCTTTTTTGGGCCACCCATTGGCCGGGGATGACTTATATGGGGGCTCTTGCACCCGCATAGCCCGCCAAGCCCTTCACTGCGGACGGTTACTCCTCTCCAGCCGCGCTCTGCAGGTATCCCGGCTGTTTTCTGCGCCGTTTCCCGGCGATTTGCTTCAGTCCTTTCCCTGGCTGTCCACGATATGAACGCTAAACGCTCTGTTAGGAGATGATTCTATGCCCGCCTGCCTGACACACTATTTCTTTTCTCAAAATGTCCGGGAGGATTTGAAAGACAAGGCCGAACTGGACCCCTGCGCTTACGCCTGGGGAGCCCAGGGGCCGGACTTTTTCTTCTGTCACCGTTTCCTGCCCCTTTGGAAGGGGGAGTCCCTGCGGGAATACGGCGGCCGCCTGCACGAGGAGAGGCCCTCGAAGGTGCTGGGATCTATGCGCAGCTTTCTTCAGGGCCATCCAGATCCCGCGATCCGATCCTATGTGTGGGGGTTTGTGTGCCATTACTCTTTAGATTGCACCGCCCATCCTTACATCAACTGGCTGGCTCAAGAGCTTGTAAAGCAGCGCCCCTGGGAGACCCCCTCTACCATGCACGGGGAGATTGAAGGGGCCTTGGACGCCATTGTCCTGCGGTATGAGACGGGCAAGCTTCCCTCTGAGGTGAACTTGAAGGCCATGTTCCCGAAAAATGAAGGGGTCCAGCGGAAAATTGCCCGGCTGTACCGCCGGGTGCTGTTTGACCTTTACGGAGAGGATGTGCAGGAGGAAAAGCTGGTGCAGGCCATGGCGGATGCCCACCAGGTTTTTGCCCTAGTCACAGACCGGACTGGGTTAAAAAAGAAGCTTTTCAGCTGGGTCGAGCGGAACAGGCCCAGCGTAATTGGCAGCCACATTGTGCCCTTGACCGAAGCGGAGGATATCGACTACGCCAACACGCAAAACTCCCCTTGGGGGGAGGAGGGCTCCTGTCAGAGCTTTTTTGAGCTTTATGGCGAGGCCCAGGGAGTGGCAGGGAGAATCCTTTCCGGCTTTTTGGAGGGTGACCTTGCCGCACTGACAGAGGAAAAGCCCTTTGGATGATTTCGCAAAACAGAAAAACGGCTGAGAAAAAGGGCCATTCCCTTGGGAATGGCCCTCCATTTCTCAGCCGTGAAACTCCAGCGGACCGCCGCTTACACAGCGCGGGTCACTTTGCCGGAACGCAAGCAGCGGGTGCAGGCGTACACACGCTTGGGAGTCCCGTTGACAACAGCCTTCACACGCTTGATGTTGGGCTTCCAAGTCCGGTTAGAACGACGGTGGGAGTGAGAAACCTTAATGCCGAAGGACACATCCTTACCGCAGAAATCACATTTTGCCATATCTGCACCTCCTTACAAGAAACGAGATTCTTCCAAAATTACAACGGTAGAAATTATAGCAGATTCCCGCGGAAAATGCAAGTTATTTTTTCTAAGGATTGTCTTTTTTTCAAAAGTAGGGTATAATCCATTCAGATAAAGGAGGTTTCCCATGCTGATTAATACGCTTTTAAGCCTGCTGCGCGGCTATCACGTGGATTTAGGCACTGTGGCAGCCCAAGTGATTTCCATTCTGTTTGTTATCCTGTGCATCCTTCCCCTCCATGAGCTGGCCCATGCCTGGGTGGCGAACAAGCTGGGGGATCCCACCGCCAAGCTGGAGGGGCGGCTTACCTTCAATCCCCTGGCTAGTGTGGACCCTATGGGCGCCCTGGCACTGCTGCTTTTCGGTTTTGGCTGGGCTAAGCCCGTGCCGGTGGACAGCCGCTACTTTAGAAAGCCGAAAAGGGATATGGCCATTACCGCCTTGGCTGGGCCGGTTTCCAACCTGCTGGCTGCCTTCGTAGGGGCGGTCTTGGTGGCGGTTATGGAGGCGTTCTCCCCTTATAATGGCTTTACCAATTTTGTGTACAACGTACTGTGGTATTACGTGGTGGTGAACATCTCCTTGGCGGTGTTCAATCTGATCCCCATGCCACCCCTGGACGGCTCCCGCATTGTCGCCGCTTTTCTCAGCGACCGTGCCATGTACACTTATTACCGGTATCAGAACTTGTTTGTCATGGTGATGTTCCTGCTGCTTCTTTCCGGTGCTCTTTCCGGCCCCCTGGCCACAGCCCAGACCTTTTTTGCCAACATCATCTTCAGCTTGGCCCGCGCCCCTTTCCAGCTGTTTGGGCTGCTGTAAGCTATGGAGAAGCTGGAATACCATCTGCCCGTCTTTGATGGGCCCTTGGATCTGCTGTTGTCCCTCATTGCAAAGAACAAGCTGGATATCTATGATATCCCCATCGCGGAGCTTTTGGATCAGTATATGGAGCAGATCGCTCTGATGCGGGAAGAGAATATGGATGTGGCCAGCGAGTTTTTGGAGATGGCTGCCAGGCTGGTACAGATCAAGGCCGCTTCGCTTCTGCCCCGGCAGGAGGAAGAAGAGGACCCCAGGGCGGAGCTTACCGGCCAGCTGCTGGAATACGAGCAGTGCAGGCAGGCGGCGGCTGTCCTTGCGCAGAGGTGCTCTTTCGACCAGCTGACCCGCCGCCCAGAGCCTATCCCTGCGGATACCACCTACCGGCGTGTCCACGATCCACGGGAGATCGCCCAGGCGCTTGTCTCCGCCTGGGGCAAGGGGAAGAGCCTGTTGCCGCCCAAGCCGGAAAGCTTTTCTGCCATTGTTTCCCGCAAAATCGTGTCAGTGGCTTCCCAGGCTATTTCTATTTTGCGGCAGCTGTGGGGGAAAAAATCGCTGCCTTATCGGGCATTGTTTGCTGGAAAACACGACCGCTCTCAGAGGGTGGCCGCCTTTTTGGCGGTGCTGGAGCTGGTTAAGAACCACCGCCTTCGGGTGGAGGGAGATGGAGAGGACAGCGAAGTGCGGCTGTTGGATTGGGGGGAGAAACATTGAACCAGGATGAATTGACCGGCCAGACGGAGGCCATTCTCTTTGCCGGCGGAGAGCCCGTTTCCCTGGAGCGGATTGCCCAAGTGCTGGGGGTGCGCACCCCTGTGATCGAAAAAGTGGTCGCTGCTTTGCAGGAGAAGTACAATACCCCTCACAGCGGTGTGCAGCTGCTGCGCCTGGGGGAGAGCGCCCAGTTCTGTACCAACCCTGCCTACATCCAGCCCGTACGGGAGGTGCTGGACCTAAAGCGGAACGCGCCTCTTTCTCAAGCGGCCATGGAAGTGCTGGCGGTGGTGGCCTACAACCAGCCGGTGACAAAGGCTTTTGTGGAGCAGGTGCGGGGAGTGGACTGCTCCGGCGTTATCAGCAGCTTGATGCAGAAAGATCTTCTGGAAGAACGGGGGCGTCTGGAGCTGCCGGGACGGCCGTTGCTTTACGGTACAACGGAAACTTTTTTGCGCTGCTTTCAGATTTCTTCTATTGATGAGCTTCCGCCCCCGCCTCAGCGGGGGGACGAGGAGGCGCCTGCCACAGAAGATGGGCAGCTCACCTTTTAGAAAGGCCGTGAGACGATGATCCCGCTTCTTATTCTTGCCGCCGTGCTCCTTGGGGTGACGTTTCTCCTGCTGGCGCCGGTTCGCCTGCAAGTGGACTTTCAGAAGGAATTTTCCGCCCAAGTGCGGTACCTGTTCCTGCGTTTTCCGCTGGTTTCTGCGGGAAAGGAGGGGGAAACCCCGTCAGTGCAGGGGCCGCCAGCGGAAGAGGAGCCCCCTCCTTCGGGGTCCGGCCTGGGCCGCAAGCTGCGGGCTATGCTGCGGCGTCAGGGCTTGCGTGGGTTTCTGCAGTCCCTGCAAGAGTTGGCTCTGGCTGCGGAACATGCAGCCAAGAGCCTGCTGCGGAAAATCCGCTTAAAGCGGTTTGACCTGTACATCTGCCTGGGGGGAGAGGAGGACGCTGCGGCTGCGGCCATCCTTTATGGGCAGGTGTGCGGGGTGGCCTATTCAGCCTGCGGCATATTGTGGGAGTTGTTCCCCTGCCGCAGGCGTTCCGTGAGTGTGGATCTGGATTACCGCAGCCGGGACCACCGGGTGGAATTTTTTGCTGAAGCAACTATCCCTTTGTTGTTTTTATTGAGGGAAGGGCTTATACTATTGTATAAGGCGCTTCCTTTTTTCAAAAAGCTGCAAATCTCCGAAAACCAAGCAGAAAGGATTTCGCAGACGCGAAAGCAGGGTGACACAAAATGAGCGAAAATCAAGTGAACAATTTGCTGGGCGTTACCATGGATAAGATCAAACAGATGGTGGATGTGAATACCGTCATTGGAAGCCCCGTCACTACGCCCGACGGCACCACGGTGATCCCCGTTTCCAGGGTCAGCTACGGTTTTGCCTCCGGAGGCTCGGACCTTCCCTCGAAAACCCAGCCTGCCGCGGGGTTGTTTGCGGGGGGCAGCGGCGCCGGCATCACCATCAGCCCCATCGCCTTTTTGACCATTCATGAAGGGCACGTCCGTGTGCTTCAGATCGAGCCCTATCTCAGTTCAGTGGACCGCGCCTTGGAAAAAGTGCCGGATGTGGTGGATAAGCTGTCTGCCCTGTTCCAGAAAGAGGAGAAAGAGAAAGCGCCCGAGAATGCCGGCCAGCCGGGGAAGGCTTCTTCGGATACCCCGTGAAAGCATAGCTTTTTGCCCGCCCGCATATTTTTTTGCGAGGCGGGTGATTTGTGTTGAAGCAGAAGCGTAAGAAAAGGGGCGCATGGGCTTTTGCGGGCGTCCTCTTGCTGCTGGGCATCTTCTTCAGCCCAATGGCTGCGGCCTCCGTTCCGGAGGTCTCTGCCCAAAGCGCGGTGGTACTCACAGCGGACACGGGAGCTGTTTTGTATGAAAAAGATGCCCACACGAAGCGGCCCATGGCAAGCACCACTAAAATGATGACGGCCCTGTTAACCCTGGAAGACTCTCAGGCCCTGGGGGACCCAGTGGTGGAGATCACGGAGGAGATGGTGGCGGTGGAGGGCTCCTCCATGGGCCTGCAAGAGGGGGACCGCATCTCTTTGAAGAATTTGGCGGCCGGGATGCTGCTT
Organism: uncultured Oscillospiraceae bacterium; assembly: GCA_900543555.1. GTDB lineage: Bacteria > Bacillota > Clostridia > Oscillospirales > Acutalibacteraceae > Acutalibacter > Acutalibacter stercoravium. The sequence continues at coordinate 19,863 of UQRL01000007.1, forward strand.
GCTTCTGGAAACGACGCGGCCAACGCGGCGGCCCTGTATTTGGAGGGCTCTATAGAAGCGTTCGCGGACCGCATGAATTCCCGGGCAGCGGAGCTGGGGATGGAAAACACCCATTTTGTCACCCCCTCTGGCTTAGATGGGGTGGATGCCCACGGCGAAGGGCATTTTTCCACTGCCTATGATATGGCCCTGCTGGCTCGAGAGGCGCTGAAGAACGAAACCTTTCGGGAGCTTTGTTCCAGTGCCAGCTACCCGGTGGAGTTTGCAGAGCCTGTAAAACAGGTGACTTATACAAACCATAACAAGCTGCTGGGTTGGTATGAGGGCTGTGTAGGGGTGAAGACCGGATTTACCGAGCAGGCAGGCCGCTGCCTTGTTTCCGCGGCAGAGCGCAACGGGGTCCTGCTGATCGCAGCGACCTTGAATGCCCCAGATGATTGGGAGGATCACATGGCCCTGCTGGATTATGGGTTTTCCCGGGTGGAGCCCTACCTACTGCCGGGCGGGGATGTGAAGCTGACAGTTCCTGTGGTGGGTTCTGCGCAGCAAAGCCTGTTTGTGCAGGGGGTCAACGGTGGGACCGTGTCCCTGCCCTCGGAGGATATTTCCCGGGTGGAGCGGAGAGTGTATGCCCCTGCGTTTTTATATGCCCCCGTGCGGGCCGGGGATACAGTGGGGGAGATCCGGTGGTATCTAGAGGGAGATCTTTTGGGAAGCGCGCCCCTTACCGCTGGGGAAAGCGCCCCATTGCAGGAAGAAGAACCAGGGCTTTGGGCCCGCTTTTTTGGAACATAAAGCAAAGGAAGTGAAGTTGTGGCTGAGAAAACCAGGCTGCAAAAAATATTGGCGGAATGCGGCATAGCCTCCCGCAGGAAGGCGGAGGAGCTCATTGCCGCTGGGAGGGTAACTGTCAATGGATATGTGGCCCATTTGGGAGACAGCGCCCTGCCAGGGAAGGACAGGATTGCTGTGGATAGCCAGACTATAGAGGGCGGTGGGAAAAAAATCTATCTGGCGCTGCACAAGCCACGCGGTTTTGTTACCACCCTTCACGATGAACGGGGCCGGAAGTGCGTGGCCCAGCTGGTGGAGGATGTGGGTGTCCGCGTCTACCCGGTAGGGCGCTTGGACAAGGATTCCGAAGGGCTTCTCCTTCTCACCAACGATGGGGATTTCGCCAACCAGGTGGCCCATCCCAAGCGCCATGTGGCCAAGACCTACCGGGTCACTGTGCGGCCCGCTGTTACTGAGGAGCAGCTCAATCAAATGAGCACCGGCATCGTCATTGAAGGCCGCCGTACAGCCCCTGCCAAGGTGCGTGTGTTGCAGCAAGAGCTGGGCCGGGTGGTACTGGAGATCGTCCTGTACGAAGGCCGCAACCGGGAGATCCGCAAGATGTGCGAGGCCCTTGGCTTGGAGGTTGCCCGTCTCAAGCGCATTGCCGTGGGACCGGTGCGGCTTGGAATGCTCCCGCAGGGAAAATACCGGGAGCTGACAAAAGAAGAACTGCGGGCACTGGCCGCGGAAGCGAAGAAAGGAAGCGCAAACCATGATCCAAGTGAAGCCAATGGAGGACAGGCAAGAAGAGGAAAAGCGGCTAAGGGACGCCGGGCTCCCCGCCGGTGAGAACAGAGTGCTGTTGATGAAGGACCGGGGTGAACCTGTGGGCTGTGCCATAGTGGGATTAGAGGGGGATGCCCTTCACCTGCGAAAGCTGTCTGTAAAGGGATATAACTTTCTGGAGAAGCCTCAAGGGGACACCGCGTTCTATTTGGACACATTGATGCGTTCCGCCGCCTCTTGGGGAGAGGACCACGGGGCCGTCCAAATTGTCACGGACTTCCCGGATTTTTACGGTTTCCTGAAGGCCCGGGGCTTTGAAACGGACGAGGCGCGGGCATTTACACCGATGAGCACCATTGTCCGCTATGAATGGGGCGGCCAGCCCTTGAAATAGGCTGGAAGTGGCGGCGGTTTCTTACGGATTTGTGAAATCGGGCGAAATTGGTTGCAAAGGGTCCTGGGGAATGGTAGAATAATAGGATGGAATTAGGACGCTGTTTTTAAGGCTTTTAATAGAACAGGAGGACAGAAATGCTCCGTAGCATGACAGGCTTTGGCCGGGGAGAAGACACCATTGGCGGACGCCATATCGTGTTTGAAATCAAATCGGTCAATCACAAATACTTTGAGTTTAACTCCCGGATTCCCCGGGGCTATCTGTTTTTAGAGGACAAGCTGAAGGCTTACATCCAGGGGAAGATTTCCCGGGGAAAGGTGGATGTGTTCCTGCAGATTGAAACGCTGGAGGAGACGGATGTGCAGGTTTTGGTAAACCACTCCCTGGCCTCTGCTTATGTAACTGCCCTGCAGGAATTGAAAGAGCGCTATCAGCTGCCCGATGAACCCAGCTTAGCGCTCCTTTCCAAGTACTCTGATATCTTTTCCGTCCACAAGGCCCCCGAGGACGAGGACGCGGTGTGGGAGGCCGTCCGCCAGGTGGCTGATCAAGCCATTGCCTCCTTCCTGAAAATGCGTGAGGCCGAGGGAGCCCGCCTTAAAGCGGATATTCTGGAAAAGGCCGGGGAGATTGTGGCCCTGGTGGATCAGGTGGAGCGCCACACCCCTGAAACAGTGGAGCACTACCGGGAGCGCCTGAAGGCCAAGATCGAGGAACTTCTTCAGGATAACCGGTTTGACGAACAGCGCGTGCTCACAGAGGTGGCCATCTTTGCGGACAAGGTGGCTGTGGATGAAGAGACGGTGCGGCTGAGGAGCCATTTCCAGCAGCTGCAAAGGCTGGTGGATTCGGACGGCCCTGTGGGAAGAAAGATCGACTTCCTGGTGCAGGAGATGAACCGGGAGGCCAACACCATTGGCTCTAAATCCGTCAACTCCCAGATCGCCTATTTGGTGGTGGATATCAAAGCCCTCATCGAGAAGATCCGGGAGCAGGTGCAGAATGTGGAATAAAGGAGGCCTGGTATGAAGCTGGTAAATATTGGGTTTGGCAACCTGGTCTCTGCGGACAAGGTGGTGGCCGTGGTCAGCCCTGAGTCCGCCCCCATCAAGCGGATGGTCCAGGAGGCCAAGGAACGGGGAGTGCTCATCGACGCTACCTTTGGCCGCCGCACCAAGGCTGTCATTATCATGGACAGCGACAACGTGGTGCTCTCGGCCATCCTGCCGGAAACGGTTGCAGGGCGTTTTAATGGCAAGGAGGAGCCCGTGCCGGAAGAGGAGGAAAAACATGAATAAGGGATTGTTACTGGTGATTTCCGCCCCCTCGGGAGGGGGAAAGGGCACGATTTTGAAAGAACTGTTCGCCCAAGATGAAAACCTGCGGCTTTCTGTCTCCGCTACCACCCGAAGCCCACGGCCCGGGGAGGAACATGGCAAGCAGTATTATTTCCTCAGCCGGGAGGAATTCGAAGGCCTCATCCAAGAGGGGAAAATGCTGGAGCACGCCGAATATGTGGGAAACTACTACGGAACCCCCCGCCAGCCCGTAGAGGACTGGATGGAACAGGGCCACGACGTGGTGCTGGAGATCGAGGTCAAGGGGGGCGCCCAGGTGAAGCAGCTGATGCCCGAGTGCGTCTCTATCTTTATTCTTCCCCCCTCTATGAAGGTGCTGGAAAAGCGTTTGCGGGGCCGGGGCACGGAGGAGGAAGAGACCATTCAAAAGCGGCTGGCAAAGGCCCGGGAGGAAATCCCCCACGCCAAGGACTATGACTATATTGTGTACAACGATGCCCTAGAGGATGCTGTCAGCGACCTGCGGGCCATCATTCAAGCGGAGAAGCTCAGGTTCTGCCGCAATACAAATTCTATTGAAAGGGTGCTGGAAGATGCTGAAACCGTCTGCTAACATTATCACTGTTCCCCACAAAAGCACATATTCTCTGGTGATCGCCGTGGCCAAGCGGGCCCGTCAGATCGCTCAAAAGGCAGAGGAAGAGGGGACTATTCTCATGGACAAGCCTGTTGACATGGCAGTGCAGGATTTCGTGGAGGGCAAATATTTGATTATTGAGCCCGACGAGGAATCGGAAGAGGCTGCCGTAGAAGAGGATGAATGAGGCCGCTTTTGCCCAGGTTGCCGTGGAAAACACGGTATATCATTTTGACAAGCTTTTCACCTATCGCGTGCCCCTGTCCCTGCGGGAGCAACTGAAGCCCGGTGTTCGGGTCAGCGTGCCCTTCGGCTCAGGAAACCGCAAGCGGGTGGGGCTGGTGTTTTCTCTTTCCTCCCAAGGGGAGGGTGAGAAGACCAAGGATGTAGAGGCTGTCTTGGACCGGGAGCCGGCCCTTTCTCCCAGCATGCTGGATCTGGTCCGCTGGATGAAGGAGCGGTATTACTGCACTTTTTTTGAGGCGGCAAAGCAAATGATCCCCACTGGATACCATTTGCGCCTGCAAAACAGCTATGTGCTTCGCGAAGGATTCAAGAACTTTGACCGGGAGGACTATACCGACGGGCAATGGCTGCTGCTGCAAACGCTTCAGGCCGCGGGAAAGGCCGTGCCGGGGGAGAAGCTCTCTCAGGAGACGGGCTTGGAGGAAAACAGCCCGGCCCTGCTCTCCCTGCTGGAGCAGGGGGCTGTTTGCAAAGTGAACACAGCCTTGAGCCGGATCGGGGACGCTACCGCGAAAATGGTGCGGCCCATCCTGGGATTTGCCGGCAAGCTGACGCCCCGGCAGCAGGATGTGTACCAAACCCTGTTGGATGCGGGAGAAGCTTCAGAAAAGGAGCTCTGTTATTTTACAGGTGCTTCCCCTTCTGTGGTGCGTGCTTTGTTGGACAAGGGGGCGGCGGAGGCCTTTTCCTATGAGGTATACCGCCGCCCGGCTCTTTATCCAGAGGAGGGCGCGGAGGAGGCCATTGCCCTTTCCCCAGCGCAGCAAGAGGTGCTAAAGGGCCTTCTGCGCCAGTACCGTGACCCGGAGGGAAAGCGGTCGGCCCTGCTGTACGGTGTCACCGGAAGCGGCAAGACCTCGGTGTTCTTAAAGCTTATCCAGCAGGTGCGGGATGAGGGGAAAGGCGTCATTGTCATGGTGCCGGAGATCTCCCTTACCAGCCAAACCATCCGTCAGTTCCGCCGCTGGTTCGGGGATGAAGTGGCGCTGTTCCACAGCGGCCTCTCTTTGGGAGAACGGCTGGATGAGTGGAAGCGGGTTCGCCGGGGAGAGGCATCCATCGTGGTGGGGACCCGTTCGGCGGTGTTCGCGCCGGTGAAAGACCTGGGGCTTATTGTCATCGACGAGGAGCAGGAGCACACCTATCGTTCCGAATCCAGCCCCCGGTACGATGCCCGGGAGGTGGCCCGCTGGCGCTGCTGGAAGGAAGGGGCCTTCTGCCTGCTGTCCTCAGCCACCCCCTCGGTGGAAAGCTGCCGCATGGCCCAGGAGAAGAAATTTGGTTTCTACAAGCTCTCTGACCGGTTTGGGGAGGCGGCGCTCCCCCAGGTAGAGCTGGTGGACATGAATGAGGACGCCCCGCCGGGGGAGACGGCCATCGGCGGCACTTTGGCCCGGGCTCTGAAGGAAACCCTCCAACAGGGGCGGCAGTCTATTCTGCTGTTAAACCGCCGGGGCTATCACACCTTCGCCTCCTGCAAAACCTGTCACGAGGTGGTCAGCTGCCCCCACTGCAGCATTTCTCTGACCTATCACAGCGCCAACCGGCGGCTGATGTGCCACTACTGCGGATATTCCGTGCCCTACTCCCACCATTGCCCCTCCTGTGGGAATGACACAGTGGTGTTTCGGGGAACCGGCACCCAAAAGGCTGAGGAGCAGCTGCGGGAGCTGCTGCCCGAAGCGCAAGTGCTGCGCGTTGATACGGACTCTGTGGCAGCCAAGTACTCCTTGGAGAAAAAGCTGGACCAGTTTTCCAGGGGCGAGTATGACATCATGGTGGGCACCCAGATGGTGGCAAAAGGTTTGAACTTTGAGAATGTCACGCTGGTGGGAGTGCTCTCTGCGGATCAATCCCTGTTCAGCGATGATTTTCGCAGCAACGAGCGCACCTTTGACCTTCTAACCCAGGTGGTAGGCCGGGCCGGCCGGGGAAAATATCCTGGGAGGGCTATCATTCAGACCTACGCTCCGGAAAACCCAGTGCTGCATCTGGCGGCCCATCAGGATTACTTTGGCTTTTACCGCCAGGAGATCCGTTTCCGCCAGGCCCTGCTGTATCCCCCTTTTGTAGACATCCTGGTCATCGGCTTTGTGGGGGAGAAGGAGGCGCTGGTGCGGCAGGGTGCCGAGACTTTTCTGCGGATGGCCAGCCAGCTGGCCCGGGAGGAATACAGCGGCCTGCCCCTGCGGATGCTGCGCCCCTCTCCAGCGGCGGTGGCCAGAGTGAGCAATAAATACCGCTACAAGCTGCTCATTAAGTGCCGGAACTCTCCCCAGCTGCGAGAGATGGTTTCCCGGCTGTTAATTCAATTTGCATCTCTGCGGGAGTTTCAGCAGGTTACCGCTTATGCGGACCCGGACCCCTACCGCATCTTATAGAAAGGACATGAAAGCTATGGCAATCAGAAGGATCGTAAAATTTGGCGACAGCGTCTTGGAGAAGGAATGCCGCAAGGTGGAGAAATTTGACAAGAAGCTCCATCAGCTGTTGGATGATATGAAGGAGACCTTGGCTGACGCCAACGGCGCCGGACTGGCCGCTCCCCAGGTAGGCATTCTCCGCTCGGTGTGCGTGGTGGACGTGGGCGAGGGCCCCATTGAGCTGGTCAATCCGGAAATCATTGCCACGGAGGGAGAGCAGAACGGAGCGGAAGGGTGCTTGTCCTATCCTGGAGAGTACGGCCTGGTCAAGCGCCCCATGAAGGTGACAGTCCGCGCTCAGGACCGGGATGGAAACTGGTTTGAAAAGACCGGCGAGGCCCTGTGCGCCCGGGCCTTTTGCCATGAAATTGACCACCTTCACGGTGTTCTGTTCACCTCTCACGTCAGCCGGATGCTCACCCCTGAGGAGCTGGAAAACGGCTTCATCGAAGAAGAGGAATAAGACATGCGCGTAGTTTTTATGGGAACGCCGGACTTTGCTGTGCCCTCTCTGGAGCTGCTCATTCGCCACGGTTATGAGGTTTGCGCCGTGTACACCCAGCCGGACAAGCCCAAGGGCCGGGGCCACAAGCTGCAGCCCCCGCCTGTTAAGGAGTTGGCCCTGCGGCACAATATCCCCGTGTTCCAGCCGGTGAACCTCCGTGGGGAGGACACCCAGCGGGAAATCCAAGCCTGGAACGCTGATGTGATCGTGGTGGTGGCCTATGGGAAGCTGCTGCCCAAGGCTGTGCTGGACGCCCCTAAACTGGGTTGTGTCAACGTCCACGGCTCTTTGCTGCCCAAGTACCGGGGGGCCGCGCCCATCCAGTGGACGGTGCTCAACGGGGATAAAACAGCCGGCGTCACCACCATGTTCATGGCAGAGGGCATGGACACCGGCGACATGCTTCTGAAAGCCGAAACGCCTGTGGGGGAGGAGGAGACCTCCGGCCAGCTGTTCGACCGTTTGAAAGACCTGGGGGCCCAGCTGCTCCTGGAGACCTTGGAAAAGTTGGAGCAGGGCGCCCTCACTCCCATCCCCCAGGAGGAGACCCAGGCCACCCACGCCCCCATGCTCTCCAAGGAGCTGTCCCTGGTGGACTGGACCAAGCCAGCCCACCAGGTCCACGACCTGATCCGGGGCCTGAACCCCTGGCCTTCCGCTGTCTCCTATCTGGATGGGAAAAAGCTGAAGCTCCACGCCTCCCGTGTGCGGGAGGGCAGCGGCCAGCCTGGCAAGGCTTTTGTACAGGAAGGCGCTTTGTTGGTCTACTGCGGCCAAGGCGCCCTGGAGCTGACGGAGCTCCAAACGGAAAATGGCAAGCGCATGGACGGCAAGAGCTACCTTTTAGGCCATCCCCTGGAAAAGGATTCCCGCTTTGGAGGGCCGGAAGGTGCTTGAGATAAAGTCAGGGCGCTTTCTGCTGAAAAGCCGGGAAATCCTCCATGGCCAGGAGCTGGATGTGGTGGTGGATCGCCAAACCGGCGTCAACTATGTGACCTATCTGGCGTCATCCAGCGCCCCGCTGAGCCCCCTGCTGGATAAGGATGGTAAGCCTCTGGTGGACGAACTGCCCTTAGAAAATGTTTAAGCCAGAAAAAGAAGGCTGACCATGTTTCAAAAGAAAGAGAAAGAAGAACGCTTTGCCGTAAAAAGCAAAGAGGCTTTCCAGGGAGGGGTTTTGGCGGTGCTGGTGGATAAGCAGACCGGCGTCAATTACCTTTCCTTTGTGGGCCTGAGCGGTTCCCAACCTCATCCCACTGCTGGATAGAGACGGCAAGCCATTGACAGATACACTCCCCATCGAAACCCTGTAATCCAAGGAATAAGGAGCGCTATGAAACACACCCCACGCCACTCGGCCACCCAAGCCCTGCTGCAAATGGAAGAAAACGAGGGCTACTCCAATATCGTCATCGACAAGGCGCTGCGTGCCGCCGGGCTGGATGCCCGGGACGCGGGGCTGGCCTCCACCATCTTTTACGGGGTATTGGAGCGCCGCCTGCCCCTGGAGCACTTCCTGCGGGGATGCCTTGCCAATCCTCAGAAAAAGCTGGACCCCCAGGTGTGGGCGCTGCTGCTGTGCGCCGCCTATCAGATTCTCTATTTGGACCGCGTGCCCGATTCCGCCGCCGTCAACGAGGCGGTGGAGGAGGCCAAGGGGATCAAGGGAGGTGCCTTCGCGGGGCTGGTTAACGGGGTGCTGCGCAGCCTGGCGCGGAAAAAAGAAAGCCTCTCCCTGCCACAAGGGGACGGCCTCCAAGCCCTGAGTTTGCGCTATTCCATTCCTCAGGACCTCATCGCCCTGTGGCAGCGCTCCTACGGGAAGAATCTTACCGCCCAGCTGCTAGAGGCCTTCCAGCGGCGGGCCCCGCTGTACTTGCGGGTCAACCCTCTGCGGGCTACGATGGAGGGCCTGGCCGCCTCTTTGGGACGGCAAGGCTTTTCCCTGAAGCCGGTGGAAGCCCTGCCCTGGGCGGCGGTGGCAGAGGGGGAGGGCTCCCCTGCCACTTTGGAGGAGTTTCAGGAGGGACTGTTCCATGTGCAGGACCTCTCCGCCCAGCTGGCTTGCTCGTTGCTGGAGGCCCAGCCCGGGCAGGCTGTCTGCGACTGCTGCGCCGCCCCCGGCGGGAAGAGCTTCACCTTGGCCGAGGACATGGAGAACACAGGCAGCCTGCATGCCTTTGATTTGTACAAGGGCCGGGTGGGGCTGATCCAGCAGGGGGCGGAGCGTTTGCGGCTCTCCTGCATCCAGGCGGGCCGCAGGGATGCCTCCAAGCCCTACGAAGGCCTGGTGCAAATGGACCGCGTCCTTTGCGATGTGCCCTGCTCGGGCTACGGTGTTATCCGCCGGAAGCCGGAAATCCGCTACAAACCCCTTTCCTCTGTGAAGGAGCTTCCCTCGCTGCAGTATGCCATCTTGGAGAACGGGGCGGCCTTGGTAAAGCCCGGCGGCCTGCTGCTCTACGCCACCTGCACCCTGAACCCAAAAGAAAACGGCCAGGTAGCCTTGCGCTTTCTAGAAGAGCACCCGGAGTTTGAGCCGTCGCCCTTCTCTCTGCCAGGGGTGGAACACCTGGTGGACGAGCCTGCCCACACTGTGACCCTGCTACCCATAAACGGAGGTTCTGACGGCTTTTTCGCCGCCCGCTTCCGCAGAAAAGGAGAGTTATGAAACAGGATTATTTTCAGCCCAGAGACTTAAAATCCAAGACCCTTGCGGAGATCCAAAGTGAATTTAAGGAGCTGGGGCTGCCGAAGTTCCGGGCTTTGCAGGTATACCGTTGGCTCCACCGCGGCGTGGAGGACTTCTCCCAGATGTCCGACCTGTCCAAGGCTTTGCGGGAAGAGCTTTCTCAAAAATATGAGATTGCCTGGGCAGAAGTGGAACAAAAACGGGTTTCTAAGGATGGCACGGTGAAATATCTTTTCCGTTTGCCAGACGGGGAGCATGTGGAATCTGTGCTGATGCACTATCATCACGGAACTTCTATTTGCATTTCCACCCAGGTTGGGTGTAAAATGAACTGTAGCTTTTGCGCTACAGGCCAAAGCGGTTTTGCCCGCAACCTTTCTCCCTCGGAGATTCTCTCTCAAGTACAGTCGGCTTCCTTGGACAGTGGGGAGCGGATCTCGCACATTGTGCTGATGGGCATGGGGGAGCCCCTTGACAACTACGAAAGCGTCTTGCGCTTTTTGGAGCTGGTCACCTCCCCCGAGGGGCTGAACGTAAGCATGCGGCACATCTCCTTGTCCACCTGCGGGCTGGTGGACAAGATCTATGATCTGGCAGACCGGAGGCTGCAGCTGACCCTTTCTGTATCCCTTCACGCCCCCAATGACGAAATCCGGTCTAGAACGATGCCCGTAAACAAGAAATGGAATATGGAAGCGCTTTTGCGGGCCTGCAAGTACTACAGTGACCGAACAGGCCGGCGCATCTCCTTTGAATACGCCATGATTCGCGGTGTAAACGATATGGACTGGTGCGCCAAAGAGCTGGCGGGCAGGCTGCGCGGCATTTTAGCCCATGTAAACTTGATCCCTGTCAATGATGTGACGGGGACCGGATATCAGAAAAGCGGCCTGGACCGGCAAAAACGCTTCGTTTCCCTGTTAGAGGCCCAAGGCGTTACCGCCACGGTCCGGCGGACACTGGGTTCAGATATTGAGGCATCCTGCGGGCAGCTGAGACGAAAGGCAGAAGGAGGGACCGGATATGAGAGTTGACTTTGACACCGATGTGGGCGCTGTGCGCAGCTCCAACCAGGATAGCTGTGACTGCGGCCTGTTTTCCCCAGGAAGCGCGTGGGCGATTGTCTGTGACGGCATGGGCGGAGCCAATGGGGGCAATGTGGCCAGTGCAATTGCAGTGGAAACCATCCGGGAACAAATCCTTGCCGGGTTCAACGAAAACCTGAGCAAGCCCAATATCAAAAATCTAATGGTCAATGCCATCAGCCGGGCTAACGAGGCGGTGCACAAGGCCTCTTTAGAGCAGCCGGAGCTGCGGGGCATGGGCACCACGGTGGTACTGCTGATCGCCACCAAGGGCACCCTTCATACAGCCCATGTGGGGGACAGCCGGGCCTATCTCCGCCACCAGGGAGAGCTGAGCCAGATCACCATGGACCACTCCTATGTGCAGGACCTGGTGAACTTTGGACAAATTACCCCCGCGGAGGCCCGAATTCATCCCAAGCGGAACATCATCACCCGGGTGCTGGGCGTTCACGAACAGGTCCGCTGCGACTACAATGCCTGGGATTTTTCCCCAGGAGACGTGGCCTTGGCTTGCTCGGATGGCCTGAGCAACTATATGGAAGACGAGCTTTTAGAAGAGTATTTGGATAAATATGGAGAGACAGGGAATATCCTGGCAAAAGAGCTGATCCAATACGCCATCGAGTGCGGCGGCGCGGACAACATTACGGCGGCTGTCATATATAACGGCTGAGAAATTCTACCGATAAGAAAGGTTTGGTAACGGTTATGGATAGATTTATCGGCAAGCGCCTTGACGGCAGGTATGAAATCCACGAGTTGATCGGCGTGGGGGGCATGGCCTATGTGTATAAGGCCTATGACCGCATGGAGGACCGCTGGGTTGCCATTAAGATCCTCAAGGAAGAGTTCTCCAACAACAGCGATTTCCTCCGTCGCTTCCGCAATGAATCCAAGGCGATTGCGGTGCTCAATCACCCCAATATTGTGAAGGTTTATGATGTCAGCTTCGGCGACCAGATTCAGTATATCGTCATGGAGTTCATTGATGGCATCACCCTGAAGCAGTATATTGAGCAGGAGGGCGCCATCCGTTGGCAAGAGGCGGTGCATTTTACCAGCCAGATCCTGATGGCACTGGAGTGCGCCCATGAAAAGGGGATCATCCACAGGGATATTAAGCCGCAGAACATCATGCTTTTGCAGGACGGAACCATTAAGGTGGCTGATTTTGGCATTGCCCGTTTCCTGCAGAGCGAGACCCAGACCATGACGGATAAAGCGATTGGCTCTGTGCATTATATTGCGCCGGAGCAGGCCCGCGGCGATTATATTACAGATAAGGCGGATATCTACTCGGTAGGCGTCATGCTCTATGAGATGCTCACCGGCAAGCTGCCCTTTGTAGCGGATAATGCGGTGTCTGTTGCGCTGATGCAGCTGCAGGCTAAGCCCGTAATGCCCCGGGAAGTCAACCCCTCCATTCCCAGGGGGTTGGAACAGATCACCATGAAGGCCATGGAGAAAAACCCGGTGGACCGGTTTCAATCGGCGGGAGAAATGCTGGATGACCTGGATGAGTTCCGGCGGGACCCAAACCTGGTGTTCCGGTATGACCTGCAGACCAACAACGCCCGCTACGACGCTTCCCGCTCGATGGAGGCTTACGACACCGGCCGTCAGGCGCCCTCTTATAACGATGATTATGAGTATGAGGAAGAGCTGGTCCGCTCCCGGCGCAGCGCCAAGGGCGCTATGGTGGTCAAGGGGATCTTGGTGGCGGCCATCATTGTAGGCATTGCTGTGGCGGCCATTTACTTCCTGAATTATTGGAACAACCGTCCCGACGAGGGAAGCGATTTGATTGAAATGCCGAACTTGGTGGGACAGCTCTATGAAGATGTTGCCGCAAACGAACAGTATGCGGATTTTAACTTCATCGTAAACGAGGGCAACGACCCGGACAAACAGCCTGGTGAAATTATGAATCAGAATCCTGACCCGGGGATCATGGTGAAGCAGGACGCTGACGTAACCCTGCTGGTCAATGGCGGCGTAGAACAGGTAGCTGTGCCTGACGTGAGGGACTATACCATGGAAGAGGCGCAGCAAGCCATGGAGGATGCCGGGCTCCACAGCCAGGTGGAGAACGTGGCCGATGATGAAGTGGAAGAGGGCCATGTGATCTCCACCGACCCTGCCATAGGAGAAATGGTGGACCAGGGCACCACTGTCACCCTGCGGGTGAGCACCGGCCCTGCGGAAGAAAAAGTCACGGTTCCCACCGGTTTGGAGGGCGACCTGCTCTACAATGTCACCGCTACGCTGGAAGACGCAGGTTTGGTTGTTGGAACGATCACACAGGATGACAGCAGCACTTTGGCCGAGAATATTGTCATCAGCGTCAATCCCGGCGAGGGGACAGAGGTCTCAAAAGGCACCACCGTGGATATCACCGTCAGCTCGGGCAAGGGAGCCACGAAGACTCTCTCATACAGCGTGCCGCTGCCCAGCGGGAATGAGGACGTAACCCTCACCGTGTACCGCAATGGCGTTCAGGTGGAACAGAGTGTGGTAAACCTGGGCTATACCAGCAGCTATCCCCTGTCCTTTACGGGAACCTCCGGGTCAGAGACGATTGTGGTATCTCTGAACGGGCAATCCTATATGGAGCTCTCGTTCGACTATGACAGCCAGAGCACGCAGGTAATACGAAGCTATGACTTTACCCCTTCTGGCGGCGGTGAAAGCGAAAGCTCTAGCTCTGACGGCAGTTCTGACGGGGAAGACAGCTCCTCTTCGGAAAACTCTGGGGAGGGCGCCCAGTGATGGCATCCAAACCTTTGGAGGGGCTGGTCCGTAAGGGGATCGGCGGTTTCTATACCGTAGAGACCCCAGAGGGCTTCTTTACCTGTACGGCTCGGGGACGCTTTCGCAAAGCGCGTATTTCACCTTACGCGGGCGATCGTGTACGGATCTTGGGAGAGGAGGACGGCACAGGGGCGTTGGAGGAGATCCTCCCCCGCAGGAATTTTCTGGTGCGGCCTCCCCTTGCCAACTTGGACCAGCTGTTTATTGTCTCCTCCCTGCGGGACCCCTATCCAGAGCCGCTTATCATTGATAAAACCATCGCTGTGGCGGAGCTGGAGGGAATTCAGCCTGCGCTGGTGCTCACCAAAACGGATTTGGAGGATGCTTCTTCCTTGAAGGCGATCTATGATCTGGCAGGCGTGCCCTGCCTTGTCGTTTCCTCCGTAACCGGAGAGGGAGTGGACCAGGTGCGGAAACTGCTGGCCGGAAAGGTATCTGCCTTTACGGGAAATTCCGGTGTGGGAAAATCCACGCTGCTGAATGCGCTGTTCCCCCAGCTGGAGTTAAAGACGGGAGAGATCAGTCAGAAGCTGGGCCGTGGACGCCATACCACCCGGGAGGTGGAACTGTACAAGCTGGAGGACGGGGGCTATGTGGCAGACACGCCGGGTTTTTCCACCTTTGAAATCGAGCGCTACCGGCTGACGGAAAAGGAGCGCCTTGTCCATGGGTTCCGGGAATTTGAGCCCTATCTGGGCCAATGCCAATTTACCTCCTGTTCCCATACCTGTGAGAAAGGGTGTGCCATTCTGCAGGCCGTGGAGGAGGGAAAAATCGCCCGTTCCCGCCATGAAAGTTACTGTGCAATGTATCAAGAGATAAAGGATGTCAAACAATGGCAGCAAAAAAACAAGAATGCATGATTATTGGGGCGGCCCCCATTGAGGATGTGGCCGTGTTCCGGGAATTTCCTCCGGAAAATTATTATGTAATTTGTGCGGACGCGGGCTATGAGACCGCCGCAAGGCTTCACATTACGCCGGACCTGATTGTGGGGGATTTCGACTCCGCGAAGGCAGCGCCGCCGAAAAGCCGTAAGGTACTGTCCATCCCTGTGAAAAAGGATGTAACAGATACCATGTACGCAGTGATGATGGGCCGGGCAAAGGGCTTTCGCAGCTTTGTGCTGTTGGGCTGCTTGGGCGGGGCGCGGTTTGACCACTCGCTGGCCAATATCGAGGTGCTTCAGTACTTGCTGGCTCACAACTGCCGGGGGGTTATGGCGGATAGCCACACCAAGGTGTTTCTCATTTCAGACAGCCGCCTTCGCCTGACGCAAATGAAGGGCGCTACGGTATCGGTGTTCCCCTACAACGGCTCAAATTGCAATGTCTCTTATACGGGGCTGCTTTACCCGCTGGACCACGCCTCTCTCACGGCGGGGGGAATTTTGATGGGTGTCAGTAACAGTGTGACGGAGGATGTGGCGGAAATCCGCGTCCACATTGGCACCGCCTTGGTTGTGGTTTACCAAGAGTAACACAATTTCTCCCTTTGGATATACTGGTTAGTGAACGAGAAAACCGGAAAAGGGAAAGGTCGATGGGAGCTATGGCAAAATGCTGTTCCTGCTTTAAGGATTACCGGTGCAGGTGTTTGTGCGCGATCAGCTTCGGCTTGGGGATGTCCCTTTCCAGTTTCTGCCCCATTGGGCTCACCTTGTTTCTTTCCGCAGTGATTCTGGTGGCCCTGGGCTTTTCGTTACTACGCCATGGAAACGGGAGGCAGCCGCGATGAAGATTGTAGTGGTAGAAAAGCGCAAGGGCCTGCTTGGCATGTTCCTGCGCAGGCTTTACGGCATCCGCAAGGCCGAAGAGGCGTAACGCAAAACCAACATAGAAAAAGGCGCCAGCGGGGATTTTCTCCCTGCTGGCGCCTTTTTCGCATATTTGTCTGGGACGCGCCATACAAATGGGGTAAGAAAAGCAAAGGAGAGGATTATGCTATGCAGGCAAAGAGGAAAACCCAGCCCTATGATACCTTCGAGCCCCTATTCGATGGCTCCTGCGAGGTACCCATAGATATGGAATATGACATGCCCGATTATTGTGCGGACATTCAAAAAATACTCAAGTGCCGGGTAGTGCCAGAGCTCTCCTCCTACGCGGTCAGCGAGGACGCCCTGCGCTGCGAAGGGGTGTGTGATGTTCGGGTGCTGTATCTGGACGCCCAGGGGGACAGCCTGAGGTGCTGTGACTTTACCAAGGAATTTTCCGTTACCATCCAGGTAAAGGCTGCTGAGGAAAAAGCGGTGGCCTGGGTGAGGGCCTCGGTGGAGCACATCACCTGCCGGGCGGTCAATGCCCGCCGCATTGACCTGCATGTGGCGATAGGGCTGAAGGCTTTGGCTGTGGTCCAGCGCGAGGAGAGCATTACCTGCGGCTTGCAAGAGGCGGGTTTGGAAAGAAGGGTGGATCACCGGCAGGCCTCTCAGGCGGTAAACGCAGTTAGCCACCAGTTTACCTTGGAAGACCGCCTGCCTTTAAAAAACGGCAAACCGCCTATCGACGCCATTCTTCGCAAGGAGGTGGCATGCCGGTCCACCAGCTGTAAGCTGGCCCAAGAGCAGCTTTCAGTCAGCGGCCGGGCCGACCTTTCTTTCCTGTACCGCTCTTCCCTAGACGGCGCCCCAGAAAAAATGAGCGCTTCATTGGAATTTGACCAAGTGATCGAGTGCGGCGGCGCCAGCGAGGACTGCCTCTGCGATCTTCGGATCACCCCAGGGGAGTGTGTGATTCGCCCTAGAGAGGATGATGTGGGGGAATATACCAGTGTGGATGTGACGCTTAAGGTCTTTGTAACGGCGTTTTTGTACAAGGCCTGCGAGGTGGAATTTATTGATGACGCCTATTCTGTCCGCATCCCCCTGGAGCTGCGGTATGCTCAGGCATCTCTCGTTGCGGTGAGGGAGGTGTACACAGAATCTTTAAAAAAGAAATGCAGCCTTACGGTGACAGAGGATGAACTGCAAAAGGTTGTGGATCTGTGGTGTGAGCAGGAGAATGTCAAGTCCACTTGTGAGCAGGGAAAGCTTTGCTATCGGGTGCGCTACACAGTTTGTCTGTTGTACCAGGGAACCTCTGGCAGGCTGTTTTACACAGAGCGTGCTTTTGAGCACAGTTTTTCCACGGAAATGGAGGGGTTGCTGCCCACCCTAAAGAGCGATACCGTTTCCGTGACCGATCTGTGGGAATACCGCATCGCGGAGAAAAACGCGGTAGAGGTTTCTGTGGAGACGTGGGCTTCTACCTTGCTCTATACCAGGGAGCCGGTGAAGTATTTGGCCGGCGCTGAAGCTGCCGAAGGGGTACAGCCCTACCCCCACAAGCCACGGCTGCTGGTGTATTATGCCTCCGCTGGGGAAAAGATTTGGGATATTGCCAAAAGCCACCGGACCCTTCTCTCTGACCTAAGGGAACAGAATGAAGTGTATGAGGAGGCCCTGCCGGAGGCAAGACCTTTGATCCTGTGCAACCGTTGACCAAATATTGCTGCAGAGAGGTAAGGAACATGGAAGGATTCAACGTATACAAGGACATCCAGGACCGCACCAATGGAGAGATCTACATTGGGGTGGTGGGGCCTGTGCGCACAGGAAAGTCCACTTTCATCAAGAAATTCATGGACACTGTGGTCATCCCCCACATCCCAGACGGCCTCCAGCGGGAACGTGCGATTGATGAGCTGCCCCAGTCCTCAGCTGGGCGCACCATCATGACCACCGAGCCCAAGTTTATTCCGGAGCAGGCGGTGGATGTACAAATTGATGAGGACGCCTCTTTTCGGGTGCGTATGATAGACTGTGTGGGGTATATCGTTCCAAGCGCCATTGGCTACATTGAGGAGGACCAGCCGCGCATGGTGCGTACCCCTTGGTTTGAAGAGCCCATCCCCTTTAATATGGCGGCGGAGCTGGGCACGAAAAAGGTGATTACGGAACACTCCACCATCGGCTTGGTCATCACTACGGATGGCAGCATCAGCGACATTCCCCGGGAAGAATATGAAGAGGCCGAGGAGCGGGTGATCGACGAGCTGAACCAGACGGGAAGGCCCTTTGTGATGCTTTTGAATTGCGTGGAGCCGGAGAGCCAGGAATCACAGGCGCTTGCGGCGCGCCTGGCGGAGAAATACAGAATTCCTGTGCTGGCCGTAAACTGCATAGACATCACAGAGCAGGACATTCGAGACATCATTGCAAGCCTTTTGTATCAGTTCCCTGTGCGGGAGGTTTCCTTCGAGCTTCCTGGGTGGATCACATCTCTGGAAACGGATCACTGGCTCTTGGCCGAAGTGCTCTCCACCTTGAAGGCATCCTGCGGAATCCACAAGATGTGCCAGGTCAAGGGGATGTTGGAGAGCATGAAGAGCTGTGTGTCCATCAAATCAGTGAATGTTCAGCGCATCGACCTGGGCAGTGGGCAGGGGCAGGCAGAATTGGTGTTCGACCAGTCGCTGTTTTACCGGATTCTCAGTGAAAGGACCGGGCTGGGGATTCAAGACGAATCGGACCTGATGGCTCAACTGGTGGAAATGACCTCCATTAAAAGGCAGTATCAAAGGCTGCAACAGGCCTATGAAGATGTGCAGCAGACCGGATATGGCATTGTAATGCCCGATGTGGAAGAGCTGACTTTGGAAGAGCCGAAAATCCTCAAGCAAAATGGAAAGTATGGCATTCGGCTAAAGGCAACTGCGCCCTCCATCCATATGATGAAAACACAGATCCATACAGAGATCACTCCCATTGTGGGGTCGGAGCAACAGTCGGAAGAATTGGTGATGTATCTCCTCAAAGAATTTGAAGAGGACCCGGCGAAAATCTGGGAGTCCAATATTTTTGGAAAGTCCCTTCATTCCCTGGTCAACGAGGGGCTGCACAACAAGCTGTACCGCATGCCTGAGGATGCCCGGGAAAAGGTGCGGGAGACCATTGAACGCATTATCAACGATGGATGCAGCGGCCTGCTGTGTATCATTTTGTAGGCGATGCAGGATTTGGAAAAGCTGCGGGAGATTGAAGCATTGGGGCAGGAGGATGAAGAAGAGGCGCCCTCTCCCGAGGAAATCCCTTCCAAAGGCGGCTTTGCCCCCATTTTTCAGGCGGTGCTGTGCCTGGCCATTTTGGCGGGGCTCCTCTGTCTAAAGGCCATGGACTCCCCCTTTTATGAGGCGTTTAGCGAGTGGTACCATCAGGAAGCATCCCAGGAGATTCAGCTGCCCAGCTGGGAGACACCTGCCCCATCCGCCTCGCCTGCGCCGTCGCCCTCCCCGGCGGCCAGCCTGGCGCCTATAGGAGAGGACGCTTCTCTCCAACGGATATGACATCCTTTACCCTGGGGACCTGCCAGGTGCGCTTGGGTTTTTCTTGCTTTGCGCTGCTTGCGTTTTGCTGCCTGTTTTTGGGAGCCGGAAGCAGCGCATTTTTTCTGGCGGCTGCCCTCCTGCACGAGCTTGCCCATGTGGCGATACTGTTTGTACTGCGTGCGCCGCCCGCTTTGGTGCAGCTCACCGCCCTGGGATGCCGGATGGTCCCCAACCGGGAGCGGACCCTCTCCTATGGACAGGCGGCCCTGGTTTCTTGGGCCGGGCCTGGCGTGAATCTCCTCTGTGCGGGAGGAATGTTGGCCGCCGGGGAGACAGCGCACCCGTTTTTTTTCGCCAGCCTGGGGTTGGGGCTTCTTCACAGCCTGCCAATAGAGCCCCTAGACGGAGGCCTGGCCCTCCGTTCTCTGCTCTCGCTGCGTCTGGGGCCCCGGCGGGCGGGCAGGTTCGCCACCGGCGTGTCTTTGCTCTTCCTCTTGCCGCTGGCAGTGTTGGGATTTCTCATCCTGCTGCGAACCCGTTACAATTTTACTCTTTTTGCGATGAGCCTCTATCTGATGCTTTATCTTCTGCTGGGAAAGGACTTGTCTCTGTAACAGGCCTGCCGTTTTGGCGGGCCTGTTCTCTGTTGGCAGGCGGCGGTTCCCGTGGTATAATAAACATTCACGGAAAAAAGGAGGGAAGGCAATGGATGTATTTGTCTGCCTGGACGACCGCGGGGGAATGTTCTTTAATCACCGGCGCCAGAGCCGGGACCGAGAGGTTATCCAGGATATGCTGGACAGCTTGGATGGAAAGCCCTTGTACATCCGACCCTATTCCCAGGTGCTGTTTCAAGGCTGGGAAGAGGCGGTGCGGGTGGTGAAAGAGTTCTGGGAGACCGCGCCGGCGGAAAAGGCTTGCTTTATTGAGGATCTGCCTCTTGCACCCTTTGCGGGCGAAATCCGCACATTGATAGTCTACCGCTGGAACCGGCGATACCCAGCAGATGTGTTTTTGGATGTGGATTTGAGTGGTTGGCGCCGTGTGTCCTGCTGGGAATTTCCTGGCCATTCCCATGAAAGGATTTCAAAGGAGGTCTACTGCCCATGAGACGTTGTTTTGCTTGCCTGCTTTCGGGTGTGCTCGTTCTGTCCTTGCTGCTTTCCGGATGTGAGCTGGGTCTGCCCCAGGAAAACCAGCAGGCCAGCGCAGTTTCCGTTTCCCTGGAGGAGGTGCCGGCTTACTCCGGTTCCCCCTATGTGGAATTGGACGGAAACCAGCCGGGCTTTTCCTTGGAAGAACGCACTACAGATTCTTTCGAGACGTACAGTACCTTGGATGCGTTGGGGCGCTGCGGCCCGGCCTATGCCTGCATTGGGCAAGATTTGATGCCCACAGAGGACCGGGAGAGTATCAGCAGCGTCCGTCCCACAGGATGGGTGCAGGCGGAATATGACTTTGTAGAGGGCGGTTCCCTCTACAACCGCTGCCATTTGATCGGCTTCCAGCTGACAGGGGAGAACGCCAATGAGGAAAACCTCATCACCGGCACCCGCTATATGAACGTAGAGGGAATGCTCCCTTTTGAAAATATGGTGGCGGATTATATCAAAGAGACGGGAAACCACGTGCTCTACCGGGCAATCCCCATCTTTGAAGGGGAAAACTTGGTGGCCAGCGGCGTGGTGATGGAGGCCTTTTCCGTGGAGGATGAAGGCGAGGGCGTTTGCTTCCACGTCTATGTGTACAACGTGCAGCCGGGTGTGGAAATCGACTACGCCACTGGGGAGAGTTGGGAAACCGGAGACTCCGCCTCCTCCGCCCTGGAGAGTCAGGCGGAAGAACAGGAGGCAGACTACGTTCTCAACACCAGTTCCAAGAAGTTCCACCGGCCAGATTGCCCCTCTGTGGACAGTATGAGTGAGAAAAACCGGCAGGAGTACCACGGCACCCGGGAGGAACTCATAGCGCAGGGCTATGAGCCCTGTGGCAGCTGCAATCCCTGAGGAAGTTGCCTTTGGCAGCGAAAGCTGCTATAATAAGGGAAAATCTTAATACGAGTAAAGATAAAAACACAGTCCCGGCTGGTAGTCCGGGCACAGCAACGCTGTCAGTAGCCTTCCGCCTCGGTCGTCCCTTCTTTGCCGTTTCAGCGAGGTGTGTTTGCTATGCCGGAAAACGGTGCGAAGCTGACGGTGTTTTTTCAGGAGCCCTTTTGGGTGGGCCTGTACGAGCGCTGGACGGAGGGGCTTTTGCAGGTGTGTAAGATCACTTTTGGAGCGGAGCCCAAGGACTATCAGGTGTACGAATTTTTGCTGAATCATTGGGACGGCCTGCGGTTCAGCCCTCCCGTGGCGGAGGAAAAGGAAGAGGCTCCCCGGAAAAATCCCAAGCGGGTTCAGCGGGAAATCCAGCGTCAGTTGGCCAGCCCGCCCACCAGCACCAGGTCCCAGCAGGCCCTGAGTTTGCAGCGGGAAGCTGCCAAAGAGCAGCGACGCCAGCGCTCTCACCAGGGCCGGGAAACGCAGCGGCAGGAGCGTTTTGCCCTCCGGCAAAAGAAGCGAAAGGAAAAGCACAGAGGACGATAACGACAGAACGCCCCCTTCAGAGCTCTCTGAAGGGGGCGTTCTTATGAAAGATCAGCTTTTACCAGCAGAAATGTCCGTCTCTTGTAAAGGCGCAGCGGGAGGGATTCCCTTCTGCTCGGAAAAGAAGTCCCTGCCCCAGGTCCGCGGCGATGGACCACAAGGTATCCCTTCCTGTGGAGGGGTCATACTGGCACAGGAACCCGTGTTCCCCGGCGAGAAGCCCTTGGGCTGCTGCTAAGTCCATCTCCCGCGCGGAACAGGATAAAAAGCATTCCATAGTCTCATAGCGGCGCTGGGCTTGCCAAGTGTCAATAGCAGGGACATTTTTCTCCCGAAGACTGGGGGCGTGAAACAGGTTGGCGCCGCAGACAAAGGGGCGTTCCTCCGTGGGGAACCGCGCTTCTATCCCTCCGGCGAAGCACTCCAGCTGGGCGATCTTTCCCGTTCGGTCGGCAATGGTAAAAGTCTGCGCCGAAGCGATGGGCAGCCTTGCCGACCATTCCAGCGCCTCTTGGACGGTGGTGCACTTCTCCAGGAAAAAGCGAAGCAGCATCCCGGCGTTCATTCCCGGCTGGATAGAGGGGGGATAAATGGACGCCAGCCCCACAGCCAGCCCCGCTTCGTTGACGCCGTCCTCCATTTGGATGAAGGAGGTGGTGTCCCCCATAAAAGAATAGGAATTGCTCTCCCTGGGAAACCGGTACAGCATATTGGAGCAGTCCCCCTCCAAGCCGGTGAGAAAATCGCTGTTGCGTCCAAAGAGGATGTGTTCCTCATAGGACACCGCAAAGCAGGAACAATGGCAGGCAGGGGGCAGGGCGTACATGCTGAATAAAGCTGCCTGCAGGGATAAAGCAGAGCAACCCTGTCCTAAAGCAATCCCTTGGATTTCCTCTAAAATTTGCGGGAAATACGCCTGGTAGGCCGGGAGACACCGCTCCGC
This sequence comes from uncultured Oscillospiraceae bacterium, assembly GCA_900543555.1. Classification (GTDB taxonomy): domain Bacteria; phylum Bacillota; class Clostridia; order Oscillospirales; family Acutalibacteraceae; genus Acutalibacter; species Acutalibacter stercoravium. The sequence goes on from UQRL01000007.1 coordinate 42,361, forward strand.
AAAGGCTGCGCGCTCTTCTGTAAGAGGGAAGGGGATGCGTTCTAAAATAAATATGCCGCGCTTCGCCAGCAGGGACCCCCAGTGAAACCCCATTTCAAAGTGTGTCCCCTCAAAAGTGATGTGTTGCATGGTTTTGCTCTCCTTTGTATTCTGTTGGAGAACCGCCGGCGACTCTTTTTTTAGGGTAACAGAATAAAAATTTTATGTCAATCCCCCTTCTTTCTATTCCCGTTCAGTGCGCGCTTCTGCTATAATAAAGGCACCAACTGCAGAGAGAGGAAATTTGCCATGAAACATCGCTTATTTGCTTTTTTACTATCAGGGCTCTTGCTTGTGAGCCTTACGGCCTGCGCGGGCGAAGGGAACTCTTCGTCTAAAAGCACCCCGTTGCCTTCTGAAAGCTCACAGCTTTCCTCTGAGCTTCTCAAGGAAGAGGACCCCACACCACAACCCAGCCCCGCGCCGGCTTCTGCTGGGCCCACTGCCGCGCCTGAGAGCGTTTTTTCCGCGCCAGGGGCAGAGGAAGGGCAGCTGCAAATCACTATAAATGGGCAGGTGTTTTTCGCGGAGCTGGAGGACAATGCATCTGCCTCCGCTTTTGCGGAGATGCTTCCCATCTCTTTGATGATGAAAGAGACAGGGGAGAATACCATGGGCTTTGAGCTTCCTGCATCCCTGCCAGAGGACCCTGTGGAGAATTCCTCTGCGCTGCGGGAGGGGCAGCTCATTTTAGAAGGGGCCAGTGGTTTACGCCTGGTATACGGGGCTGCTTCTGCAGGCAGTTATACTCCCCTTGCCTTGATCGAGGACCCGAAAGGAATGGAGCAGGCTCTGTCAGACGGTGAGGCAGAGGTGAGCTTTCAAATGGGAGGACAGTAAAAAAACGGCGGTTCTCTCTTGACTTACAGTGAACTCTAAGAAATATAATGGTTCTATACTGTGAAAGAAAGGGAGCGTTGCAAAATGATTTACCGCGATTTTCAGGATTTGAAGCTCTCCGCCTTGGGAATGGGTGCCATGCGCCTGCCTGTTGTGGACGGGGATGATGCCCGCATCGACGAGGCGGCTGCCTTTGAAATGGTGGACCTCGCTATGAAAAGCGGCGTCAATTACTATGACACCGCCTGGGGCTATCACAACGGAAATTCCGAACTGGTGATGGGAAAAGCCTTGGCCCGTTACCCTCGGGAGAGCTTTTATCTGGCTACCAAGTTTCCTGGCTACGACCTCTCCAACATGCCTAAGGTGCAGGAGATTTTTGAGAAACAGCTGGAGAAATGCCAGGTGGAATATTTTGACTTCTACCTGTTCCACAATGTTTGCGAAATGAACATTGACGCCTATCTGGACCCGCAATATGGCATTTACGAGTACCTGTTGGAGCAGAAGAAAAACGGGCGTATCCGCCATCTGGGATTTTCTGCCCATGGGGATTATCAAGTGATTCAGCGCTTTTTGGATGCCTATGGCAAGGATATGGAATTCTGCCAGCTCCAGCTCAATTATCTGGACTGGGATTTTCAAAACGCCAAGCAGAAAGTGGAGCTGCTGGATCAGTGGAACATCCCCGTGTGGGTGATGGAGCCCCTGCGAGGCGGCAAGCTGGCTTCCCTGGCTCCAGAAGATGAGGAGAAACTGAAGGCGCTTCGCCCTGAGGAAGGAATCCCCGCTTGGGCATTCCGCTACCTGCAGAGCCTTCCCAGTGTAAAGGTCATCCTTTCCGGCATGTCCAACCGGCAGCAGATGGAGGAAAATATTCAGACCTTCGCCGAGGACAAGCCCCTCAATGCGAAAGAGCTGGAGACGATTCATTCCATCGCAGACAGTATGGTGAAAAAGATCGTGTTGCCCTGTACAGCCTGCCACTACTGCACAAGCCATTGCCCCCAGGGTTTGGATATTCCCGGCCTGCTGGCGCTGTACAACGAACACTGCTTTACACAGGGAGGTTTTATTGCCCCGATGGCCCTGTCTGCGATTCCTGCGGAGAAGCAGCCCAGCGCCTGTATTGGCTGCCGCAGCTGTGAGGCTGTATGTCCCCAGGGAATTAAGATCTCCGAGGCTATGGCCGACTTTACGGCCAAGCTGGGCGGCTGATGGGAGGCATCTTCATGGAATACCGCAAACTTCCCCATGGGGGAGCGCAGATCAGCGTCATTGGCTTGGGGAACAGCTCTCTTTCCGCCGAAGTGGGGGAGAAGGAAATCCAGGCCACCGTGGAGATGGCCTTGGAAAGCGGTGTAAACTACTTTGACATGGCCGCCGGGGACTCTGCCCCCTTTATGGCCTATGGCAGGGCCCTCTCCGGCTGCCGGGATAAGGCCTACCTTCAGGTGCATTTCGGTGCGGACTATCACACCGGCAAATACGGCTGGACCCAGGATCTCGAAGAGATCAAGCGTTCTATCGACTGGCAGTTGAAAGCCCTTCGGACGGATTACATCGACTTTGGCTTCATCCACTGTGTGGACGAGCTGGCCGATTTGGAAACAGCGGTTACAGGCGGCGCATTGGAGTACATCCAGGCCCTTAAGGCACAGGGAGCGGTACGCCACATTGGCCTCTCCTCTCACACCCCCGTTGTGGTGGAGAAGGCCCTGGACCTGGGGCTGATCGACATGGTGATGTTCAGCATCAACCCGGCCTATGATTACCGCCACGGGGAATATGCCTATGGTCAGGTGGATGAGCGCCAGGCCCTGTACCGCCGGTGCGAGGCCGAGGGTGTAGGGATTTCTGTGATGAAAGCCTTCAGCGGCGGGCAGCTTTTAAAGAAGGAAACTTCTCCCTTCCACCAAGCGTTGACAGAGTACCAGTGCATCCAATACGCGTTGGATAAACCCGGCGTTTTGACGGTGCTGCCCGGTGTGCGGGACCGCAAGGATTTAAAGCGTATCTTGGGCTTCCTGCAGGCCACTGCTGAGGAACGGGACTACTCCATCTTGGGAAGCTTCGCTCCCCAAGACGCCAGCGGGGTGTGCGTGTACTGCAATCACTGCCAGCCTTGTCCTGCAGGGTTAGACGTGGGTCTTATCAATAAATACTATGACCTTGCCCGGGCGGGGGATATTCTGGCCCATGACCATTACAGCAACTTGGAAAAGACCGCCGGCGATTGTGTCTCCTGCGGCCACTGCGATTCCCGCTGTCCCTTCCACGTGGCACAGAGCCAGCGCATGGAGGAGATCAGGTCCTACTTTGGAAAGTAAAAAGCGAAAATATGGGGGTAATTGAAACAGACGGCCTTTGCGGCCGTCTGTTTTTTTGACCTTGAAATAGGGGAGAGGGGTATCTCGAAAGGAGGGGAAACATAGATTTTTTATCACGCCCATGGCAGTGGTGGGACACTTTTAAAAAGAGGGGTTGACAAATACCCCTACTAGGTATTATACTCGTCTTTAGAAGATACCCGGTACGGGTATTTTAGAGGAGGCAAAACCGCATGTCAAAGCAAAACCTTTCCCAGGAACAGATTTCCGCAGCGGGAGAATGCTGCCATCATCATAAATCCACACCTCGCAGCGAAAAGGAACTGCGGCTGCTGCAAAACCGTCTGAAGCGCATGGTCGGTCAATTAAATGGGATCGGCAAAATGCTGGATGACAACCGTTACTGTGGGGATATTCTCATCCAGGTAGCTGCGGTGGAAAGTGCCCTGCAGTCCTTTGGCTATCTGGTTCTTCAGGACCATTTAGAGACCTGCGTGGTGGAGGAGATCCAAAAGGGGAATACTCAGATTGTGGATGAAGCGGTGGAGCTTATCAAGAAGCTGAAGTAAGGAGGGAAGCTGATTGATGAAAACGGAAAAATATAATGTCACCGGCATGACCTGCGCTGCTTGCCAAGCCAATGTGACCCGGTGCGTTTCCAAGCTGGAGGGCGTAGCAGATGTAAACGTCAGTTTGCTGGCCAACCAGATGACGGTTTCTTACGACGAAACAAAAATTGGCGAGGACGATATCGTCCAGGCCGTGGAAAAAATCGGCTACGGCGCCTCCTCTCTGGAGCGGCAAACAGCCTCTCCAAGCAAGGGCGGTTTCCGCAGCGAGTGGCAGGCCCGGCAGGACCAGGCCTTGAACGGCCAAAAGCAGATGAAGCGCCGGCTTATTTCGTCCATTGTGTTGCTGGTGCCCTTGATGTACATTGCCATGGGCGGCATGATGGGGTTGCCGGTGCCCTGGTTCTTTGTGGGCATGGAAAACTCTTTGGTAAACGCTCTGGCCCAACTGCTTTTGACAATCCCCGTGCTGTTTATCAACCGCCACTTTTTCCAGACGGGTTTTAAGGCGCTGTGGCATCGGGCGCCCAACATGGATTCCCTGGTGGCCATTGGCTCGGGGGCGTCGCTGGTGTACGGACTGTTCGCCATGTTCCGGCTGGCTTATGGGTTCGGCCACGGGGACATGGAGGTGATCCATGAGTATGCCCACGCCCTGTACTTTGAGTCCTCTGCCATGATCCTCACCCTGGTGACGGTGGGCAAGTATTTGGAGGCGAGATCTAAGTCTAAAACGGGAGACGCTTTGGGCAAGCTGGTGGATTTGGCACCCAAAACCGCCGTGGTGCTCCGGGGCGGGGTGGAGCAGACTATCCCCGCGGAGCAGGTGGCGGCCGGGGATATTGTGGTCATCCGCCCCGGCGAGGGAATCCCGGTGGACGGCGTTGTCACTGAGGGCCACGGCTATGTGGACCAGGCCGCCATCACCGGCGAAAGCATCCCCGTGGAGAAAAATCCAGGCGACTCGGTGATTTCCGCTACGATAAACAAAAATGGCACTTTTCAATTTCGAGCTTCCAAGGTGGGAGAGGACACTACGCTCTCCCAGATTATCCGTTTGGTAGATGAAGCCAGCAACTCCAAGGCGCCCATCGCCCGGCTGGCAGACAAGGTCAGCGGCGTATTTGTGCCGGTGGTCATCGCCATCGCCATAGTGACGGCCGTTGTGTGGCTCATCGCCGGTATGGGCTTTGAGTTTGCCCTGTCCAACGCTATTTCCGTGCTGGTCATCTCCTGCCCCTGCGCTTTGGGCCTGGCCACGCCGGTGGCAATTATGGTAGGCACAGGCAAGGCTGCGGAAATGGGAATCTTGATTAAGTCCGCTGAAAGCCTGGAAAACCTCCACAACGTGGACACCATCGTCCTGGACAAGACCGGCACCATCACCTCGGGCCACCCTGCTGTGACGGATGTCCTCCCGATGGACCGCTCTTTGACGGCGGAGCAATTCCTGGGGGAGGCTGCCGCTGCCGAGCTGGGCAGCGAACATCCCTTGGCGCAGGCTGTGGTGGAGCGTGCCCGGCAGCTGGGGCTGTCTCTTCCAAAAGCTGAGGCTTTTGAGGCGGTGGCGGGCCGTGGGATTCATGCCCGGGTGCAAGGCAGAGAGTATCTGGCCGGGAACTTGGCGTTTTTGGAGGAGAATCACCTTCCTGCAACAGCGGAGGAGCGCAGTGCCGCAAGAGCTGCGGCTGATCAGTTGGCCCGGGAGGGAAAAACGCCTTTGCTGTTCCTTCGGGATGGAAAGCTGTTGGGCGTTATCGCGGTGGCGGACACCATTCGGGAGACCAGCCGGGCGGCCATCCGGCGGTTCAATGAGATGGGGCTTCGTGTGGTGATGCTCACCGGTGACAACAAAGTCACCGCAGAGGCCATCCGCAGGGAGCTGGGCATCGAACAGGCTATCTCTGATGTGCTGCCCACCCAGAAGGAAGCCCACATCCGTTCCCTCCAGGAGGAGGGCCACAAGGTGGCCATGGTGGGGGATGGCATCAACGACGCCCCCGCTTTGACCAGGGCTGACATCGGCATCGCCATTGGGGCGGGCACGGACATCGCCATTGAGTCTGCCGACGTGGTGCTGATGAAGGATTCCTTGGATGACGTGGCCGCCGCCATCGAGTTGAGCCGCGCCGTGGTGCGGAACATCCACATGAACCTGTTCTGGGCCTTCTTCTACAATGTACTGGGCATTCCTCTGGCGGCCGGGGTATTGTACCCCGCCTTCCAGCTGCGGCTCAGCCCCATGATTGGCTCCGCCGCCATGAGTTTGAGCTCGGTGTGCGTGGTGACCAATGCCCTGCGCCTGCGGTTCTTCAAGCGTAAAGGCGCGTCACTTGCGGAGAAAAGCGCTCCGGTTTTGGAGGCTTCTCATATAGAAATAGCCAACCCTGCGGCCCCTGTGGAGGAAGTTTCTCAGGAGCCGGAAAACGAGAAAGGAAGTAGTGAAATGAAAAAAGTATTGATTGTAGACGGCATGATGTGCGCCCACTGCCAGGCCCATGTGCAGAAAGCCCTGGCTGCTGTGGAGGGTGTCACCGAGGCTGTGGTGGACCTGGAGAGCAAAAAGGCCACTGTCACCTTGGCCCAGGATGTGGCGGACCAGGCGTTGATGGACGCTGTCACGGAGGCGGGTTACACCCCTGTCAGCTGCGAAACAGTGGCCTGATGGGATAAGCCTTGACGCGCCCCAGGAAACACGGTATAATACTCCGTGAAAGAACGATGCGGTGCCCTTCCCGGCGCCGCATTTTTGTGGAACGATGAAGCCGAAGGAGTAGATACATGTACCATCTTATCAAGCAGGAGGGCGCCGCCCGCCGGGGAGAATTTGAGACGGTTCACGGCACGGTACAGACCCCCGCCTTTATGAATGTGGCCACCGCTGGGGCCATTAAGGGCGCCGTATCCGCCTACGACTTGAAAGACCTGCACTGCCAGGTGCAGCTGTGCAACACCTATCACCTGCACCTGCGTCCCGGGGATGAAACGGTGAAAAAGCTGGGCGGCATTCGAAAGTTCACCGGCTGGGACGGCCCCGTCCTGACGGACAGCGGCGGGTTCCAGGTGTTTTCTTTGGCCAAGCTGCGGAACATCAAGGAGGAGGGCGTCACCTTCGCCTCCCATGTGGACGGCCACAAGATTTTCATGGGGCCCGAGGAGAGCATGCGCATCCAGTCCAATCTGGGCTCCACCATCGCCATGGCCTTTGACGAGTGCGTGGAGAACCCCGCCACCTACGAATACGCCAAGGCCTCCTGTGAGCGCACTGCCCGTTGGCTGGAGCGCTGCAAAAAGGAAATGGCCCGCCTGAACAGCCTGGAGGATACCATCAATCCCCACCAGCTGCTGTTCGGCATCAACCAGGGCTGCACCTTCGAGGACTTGCGGGTGGAGCACATGAAACGCATCGCAGAGCTGGACCTGGACGGCTATGCCATCGGCGGCCTGGCTGTAGGGGAGCCCACCGAGGAGATGTACCGCATCATCGAGGCGGTGGAGCCCCACATGCCCAAAGACAAGATCCGCTATTTGATGGGCGTGGGAACTCCTGCCAATATCCTGGAAGCGGTCCGCCGGGGTGTGGATTTGTTCGATTGCGTCATGCCCAGCCGCAACGCCCGTCATGGCCACGCCTTCACTTGGGAGGGCTGCCGCAACCTGCTCAACGCCAAGTATGAGCTGGATGAGGCCCCCTTGGACGAAAATTGCCAGTGCCCTGTCTGCCAGAAGTTCAGCCGGGCGTACATCCATCATCTGTTCAAGGCAGGAGAGATGCTGGCCATGCGCCTGACCGTGATGCATAACCTCTATTTTTACAACCATCTGATGGAATGCATTCGGGAGGCCCTGGATGCTGGGCGCTACGAGCATTTCTATCAGGAACACATTGAGGCTTTGGGAAAGCGCATCTAAATGGAAGAATTTCCACGTTTTGCTTGCAAGTTTCGCTGGTTCTTGTTATAATCTAAACATTAACTCGGAGGTGCAATAGACAATGAATCATTTGATGGCTCTTGACTCAACGGCTTCTGCTCAAGGCAGCGGTCTCAGCATGATTGCCATGCTGCTGGTGTACGCAGTCTTTATTGTGGCCCTGTATTTTATCTTCTTCCGTCCCCAGAGCAAAAAGAAGAAGAAAGAGGCCGAAATGCGGAAGAACGCCCAGGTAGGGGATGAGATCACCACGATTGGCGGTATCTGCGGCCGGATTGTGGCGGTGAAGGACGAAACGGATTCTATCGTGATCGAGACCGGCAGTGATAAGGCGAAGCTTCGCGTTAAGCGCTGGGCGATTGGCAGCGTGGACACAGTTCACGAGGATGACCAGAATTAAAATAGTGGTTCGCTCTGGCGGACTTTTGAGGAGGCGTGTGCAGCGCTTCCTCTTTTTTTTGTCCTAAAGCCGCCTTTGAACTCATATTGATATACCAAAAGTATGAGGGGAGATCGTGTATATGAAGAAACTGAAAGGGATTCTTTTGTCGGTTGTGGTGGCCACAGCGGCAGGAGCTGCGATTCTGGCAATTTCCTCTCTGGTGGTTGCCAGGGTGGGGGAGCTTCCCCGCGGGCCCTTCCTCTCTGTGGTGGTCACGGGAATTGTGTGTTCGGCCGTGTTTTTGGGCGGTCTGTCTGCATCTTTGCTGGTGGGGGAGAAGGGGGCTTTGCTGGGAGCTGCCTGTGGATTGTTTTTCGCTTGTTGTGTCGCTGGTGTCTCGTTGATGCTGCAGGGGACTTTTTTCACACCGGCTGGGGCCGCCAGGCTGGCCGCGATCTTTTTGGGAGGATGCATTGGCGGGATTTTGGGGGTGAACCGCAGGAAAAAGGTGAAATTCTAACCGTGATTTTGAAAAAACACACGTGGGTTTCCGCGTGTGTTTTTTTATACACACAAAATGTTGTGGAATAAACATAACGCCTGCCGCACAATATACATTAGTTTACATAATCTAAAATACATAAATTTTTTCGGTTGAAATAAAATTGAGAAAATATTCGCCTTTTCCCTTGAAAAAATCCGCAGAATGGTTTATAGTATATATTCACAGGGAGAAACTGCCGTATACCCCGGTAAAAGCAAGCTGCAAGGTCCTTGAAAAAGGGGCCGGATCACCGGAAAGCGGCATAGATTCTGGAAAATCCGAGAAATCCTTAAACCACAATATATGTGGTTTGCTTCAAGGAAGAAACAGTATATATTGCGATTTTCGAAAATTATCTTCCTTTTTCTCCCTCTTATTTGCGAAGAATATGGTACAGCTTTTCGTAAATTTTTTCGTTACGGCTCTTGTGGTAAAAGCCAAAAACAGGAAGTGAAGTTTCCTGTAATCTTTTTGAAGCATTCATTTTTCACAGCAGTGAATATCCTGTCCTTGCTGCCCGTATGATATATGGAACAAGATTCCCGGCTTCAAGGATGTGGTGCTGTGAAAATGGATAAGGAACGCTTATCGTCTGTCCAGAGGGTTTCCCGAGAAAAGGAGGGCCCATTCTGGAGTCGCTTTTTTTCAGACCGGAAGGCTTTTCTGCTGCTGCTTGGCGCTTTGGTTTTGGGCACAGCGGCGGGAACGGCTTTTGGGGTGTTTCTTCCCCTGTTTCAGGGCCGTGGAGTGCTGCCTTTGCGTTTTTCGGGCATCTCCTTCATGGAATCCGGTTTTCTTTCTTGTTTTTCCACTCTTTTGCTCAATGCGCTGATTGGGTTGCTCCCCTTGTTTCTGTTAGGGCTTACCGCATTTGGCATTTTTGCGGTGCCGGCATTTCTCTTTTTTAGAGGTGTGACAGTGGGGCTTGGCGTTTCCTTCTTTTTATGGAAGGACGAGCTCTGGGGGCTTTTCCATTCCGCGTTGATATATACACCGGCTGCTGCGGCTTCGGGAGTTCTGCTTTTGCTGTTCGCAGTGCGTTCGCTGGTTTTTTCTCGCTATCTGACCAAGGCCGGTTTCTCTGCCCATGGGGCCAGCTTGGACTTCAAGCTGTATATGCATGACCTATTGGTCTTCTTATCCTGTGCGGTAGGGGTTTCTCTGGCTGGCAGTATCCCAGCGGCAGTGTATGGGGCATTTCGTTAAAAAGAGGGTGGCAACAGAGCATGAGCGGCATCAGCGATTATTATTCCATGTTCAGTGATTATCTGACAAATCAAAAGGCCAATTCGGTCAATACCAGGGAATCGTATTTACGGGACACCTTATATTTTCTGGAGTATTTGTCCGATACCGGCACCGACCCCCTTCAAGCGGATGAGCAAACGGTGCAGGGGTATGTTGATCATCTCCATGAGCTGAAGCGGTCGCCCACGACAATTTCCCGAAACCTTGCCTCAGTGCGGTGCTTTTATAAGTTTTTGATCTTCCGGGGCCTGGTTGAGAACAATCCTGCAAAGGGGATTAAATTGGAAAAGACGGTGAAGAAGCTGCCCCAGGTGCTTTCGGGAGAGGAGATTGAGCTGTTGCTGGCTCAACCGGATATCACGGAGCCCAAGGGCTGCCGGGACAAAGCGATGCTGGAGCTGCTGTATGCCACGGGCATCCGCGCTTCTGAGCTGATCAATTTGAATATCAAGGACTTAAACCTTCGCTCTGGCGTGCTCTATTGCCGGGGTTCCAAAGGGGTTCGGTCTATTCCTGTTTATCCTTCTGCAGTGGTGGCTGTTTCTGATTATATCTACCGTATGCGCGGGCTCATTACTGGGCCGGAGAGCGGGAATGCTCTCTTTGTCAATTTAAACGGCGGCCGGCTGACCCGGCAGGGCTTTTGGAAGATTGTAAAGGGCTATGCCACAGAGGCGGGCATCACCAAGGAGATCACCCCGCACACCCTGCGCCATTCCTTTGCCCTTCACCTGCTGGAAAACGGGGCTTCTGTAAAGGATATTCAAACCATGATGGGCCATGCGGATATTTCTTCTACACAAGTCTATGTACAATTGCTGGACAGCCATGTAAAACAGGTGTATAATAATTGTCATCCCAAGGCGAAGTTGGGGTAAAAAGAACGATTTGTGAAATGGAGTTGGTCTTTTGGCTTTTCTCGGTATTTTTGGAAATTACGACAAGCCGGGTCCCGGCGTAAACAAGGACGATCCCCCAAAAGCTGCGCCGGTTCGTTTTTTTGAGATTCTTCTCAGAAAATTCGGCAAGCTGGTGCAGCTCAACTTGATCTTCCTTATCCCAACGATCGTGGCCCTGGTGTTGATGGCGGTTATTTTCCTGTTTCCCACCCACTATGTGCTGCAGCTTCCTTCGGGGGACGGGGTGGTGCAAATCGACGCCTGGGTGTTGTATGCGGTGCCGCTGCCCTTAATTCTGCTTTCTCCCTTTACGGCGGGCCTTACATTTGTAACTCGAAATTTTGCCCGTGAGGAGCATGCCTTTGTCTGGTCAGATTTCTGGGATGCCGTGAAGGGGAACTGGAAGTATTTCCTGCTAAATGGCGCGATTGTTTACCTGGTTTATCTGGTGCTTAGCTTTTCTATGATCTACTATCTTAACAGCACCTCGCAAGGCTGGCTGTATTACATCCCCTTCTGGCTGTGCATTGTGCTGGCAGTTCTGTTCCTGTTCGCTCAGTATTACCTGCCGGTCATGTTCATCACCTTTGACCTGAAGTTTAGCCAGGCTTACCGCAACGCTTTCATTTTTGCCGTGGCTGGCTTGGGGCGCAACCTGCTGATCACCGTTATTTTGGGAGCGCTGCTTTTCCTGGTCTTTTCCATTCCTCTGGCGCCCCTTACGGTATTGATCTTCCTGATAGTGGCCGTGTGCCTGCTGTTCTCTTTGGTGAGTTATTTCATCAATTTCACCGTATATCCCATTGTGGACCGCTACCTGATTAAGCCTTACCAGCAGAAGCTGGAAGAGCAGCGGACCGGTATCACTGCCGCGGAGAAAAAGGAAGAGGAGGAGCGTGACCGCTTCTTTGCGGAACCGGAGGATGAGGACGAAGATGACGATGAGGACAAGTTTGTCTATGTCAATGGCCGTCTAATCCGAAAGTCAGAGTTGAAGAAACAGGGCTCTTCGGAAGAGAAAGAGTAAGGTAAAAGCAAAGAAAAAAGCACAGCGCAGTTTTGCTGCACTGTGCTTTTTTATGAATTCTCTTCTTCAGAGGATTTCGTTGGGGGAGAGAGAGGCTTTTTAGAGGGGGCTTCGTGAGCCAAAGGGTTGGCGTTCATCGCCTCTTCGATCTGCGTGCTGGAAGTATGGGTGTAAATCTCTGTTGTACCCAGATTCGCATGCCCTAAAATGTCCTGTAGGACGCGAACATCCACATGGCCATAGCGATACATTAATGTGGCGGCAGTGTGCCGCAATTTGTGGACAGAATAGCCAGGGCCGCTCAGGCCAATTTTTTCCAGGTATTTTTTGACCAGCGCCTGAACTGTCTTTGGGCTGATCCGGGTCCCGCGGTTACTGAGGAACAGGGCATTCCGGTCTTTAACGCCATCTTTGGGACGCACTGCCAAATACTGGCCGATCGCGTCCAAGCACGCTTGGTTCAGATAGACGATCCTTTCTTTATTGCCTTTGCCCCAGATGCGCAGGGTGGAATTGTTGTGAATCACATCTGCTAAGTTGATGGAAACCAGTTCGGAAAGGCGCATGCCACAGTTTAGGAACAGGGTAAGAATGCAGCGGTCCCGCTCTGCGTCGGGCCCATCTACTGCATTCAAAAGTTCGATACTTTGTTCGAGCGACAAAAAATGGGGGAGAGTCTTTGCCTTTTTGGGAGGAGTTAGGTTTTCCGTTGGATTCTCCTCTAAAAGCTTTTCGTGAACTGTAAGGTACTGAAAAAAAGATTTTAGCGAGGTGGATTTCCGCTGCCGTGTAGAGCTCATGTTGTTCCGCTCGTCGGCCACGAAATTCATAAATTCAAAGACGTCGACGGTTTTGATTGAACGGATATAAGGAAGGTCGATCTCCTTAATGGAAATTTGATCAAACGGAACGCCGGCTTGCTGGCGACTTTTTAGAAAACGGAAAAATGTACGCAGGTCCATACAATATTCCTCCACGGTTTTAGGTGATAAACCGCGGATATTCCTTAAATACAGGGCATATTGCTGCACAAGCTCCGGCATTTCATCTCGAATTGAAAAACTCATAAAATCTGTTTTGCCCTCCCCTGAATTATACAAAATATCCATTTTGTATAATTATCTCTATTTTTTTAGCCCCCAGAAAAGGGCCGCCCTTTTCTAAGGTACGTGTTCTCTCATTCTATCCCTCTTGAAGCAGCGGTAGAATCCCGCCTACATCCAAGAGTGGTCCTTTTCTCAGTTCCACAGCAGAGATCCCCTGGCTCTTCAAAAAAGCCCGAATGAGCTCTCCGTCCGGATGGCTGGAGAGCTGTCCTGCAAATGCCATCTTGTCCGGCGCCAGCTTTCCGCTGCAGCCGCCTATAAAGCCTGTGTCATAGCCAGGCAATTCTATGAACCCTGGACGGATCAACAGCACCTCAAATCCCTCTGCCGTTAATGCGCGCTCTAAACCGCGGTCCGCGGTAATAGCGTGGTTTGCATCAACTAAGGCCACTGAACAGGCGCAGTAACCTTGGCCTACGGGCAAAAACTGTAAACCATGCTTTTGAGCGGCTTCCTGGATGGAAGGGTCCACACCGCGCTGGTTTCCGATCAGATAGGAGTTCCATACAAGGCCGCCGCACAGCACATCCTTGGGATAGGTTTGTTCTGGGCACCTTTCCGTTTCGCTTACCGAAAAGCCTTGCCGGGCCAATTGGTTATTCAGAGGGCTCCTCTTTAAAACGAACATCTGTTTATCGTAAAGAGGGCTCACCTGCAAATCAGGGTGAAAGCGCACAGGCTTTGGAAGGCGGCGCTCCTCCTCTGTCTGAATGGACGTAATGCCCAACGTGTCCAAGGCGTCTTTTAGCCAAGGGAATTCTCCCGAGACTAAGGCAGCACGCACGGGGCTGCCTGGCAACCGGGGGTGCTGAAGAAAGCAGCTCATGTGGCTGCCTCAAAGGCTTCCCGGAGGTTTCGGGCGCCAATGAGCTCTATCTCCTTTCCCAGGGGAGAATTCAGGCTCTTTATACCGTGTTTGGGAAGCACACATCGGGTAAATCCCAACCGCGCCGCCTCCGCAATGCGCAAGTCCCCATGGCTGACGCTGCGCAGCTCCCCTGCTAGACCAATTTCGCCAAATACCACAGTGTCCTCTCGGATGGGCTTGTCCTTTAAGCTGGAGATCAGCGACATGGCCACTGCCAAATCTACAGCGGGCTCATCCAGGCGCAGCCCCCCTACCACGTTGACGTAGGCGTCCAGGTTGGAAAAGTAATAGCCTGCCCGCTTTTCCAGCACCGCTAAGATCAGCGCCATGCGGTTGTAGTCGAAACCTGTGGCCATCCTTCGTGGGGTGCCATACCCTGAGGTGGTGGCAAGTCCCTGGATTTCCGCCAGAATGGGACGGGTGCCCTCCATCACGGCGGTGACACAGGTGCCGGAAACATCTTTGGGCCTGCCGGACAGCATGGCCTGGGAGGGATTTTCTACCTGCCGGAGGCCGCCCTCCCCCATATCGAACACACCGATCTCGTTGGTGGAACCATAGCGGTTCTTTACCGCCCGCAGGATGCGGTAAGTCATCTGCCGGTCCCCCTCAAAATAGAGCACGGCATCCACAATGTGTTCCAGCACCTTGGGCCCGGCAATGGCTCCGTCTTTGTTTACATGGCCCACCACGATAATGGGGATATCCAGGGACTTCGCACAGCGCATCATGGCATTTGTGCATTCCCGCACTTGTGTAACGCTGCCAGGAGAGGAGTTTAGATCGGTGTGGTTCATGGTTTGAATGGAGTCAATCATTACCAGATCAGGCTTTTCAGAGCGGATTGTTTCCACAACATACTGCACGTCCGTCTCTGTAAGAACCATTAGATTAGGGCTGTGCACCCCCAGGCGGGAAGCGCGCAATTTAATCTGCCGGGCCGATTCCTCCCCAGACACATAGAGAATGCGCAGGCTTTCCCCTAGATGCTCGCAGATTTGCAGCAACATCGTGGATTTTCCAATGCCCGGATCTCCGCTGATGAGGATAAGGGAGCCTTTGACGATGCCTCCCCCCAGCACCCGGTCCAGCTCTGAAAGGCCGGTATGGTAGCGGGACTCCTCTTGCATGCTGATCTCATTGATGGGGGTGGGACGGGAGACCCTGGTCCCCGCTGAAGGAGCTTTCTGCGGAGCAGAGGCTTCCTTGACAACCTCTTCAAAGGTATTCCACTCCCCACAGCTGGGGCATTTCCCCATCCATTTGGCGGACTCAAATCCGCATTCCCTGCATTGGTAGATCCACTTGCTTTTTGAAGCCATAGCCATTCTCTCCGTTTTCGTATTGGGCAGTTGCGATATAAAAATATTATACCACATTATACCACAAATCTCTCGGAAGAAGAAGCCCCCTGCTCTGCGCTTTCTCTCTGTTCCAGAAAAGAGATCAGCCCGTTGTAAATGGCGGCAGCCATGTCCTGCTGATAACATTCTTTTTCCAACAGCGCCGCTTCCTCGGGATTGGACAGAAAGCCGCATTCCACTAGGACCGCTGGAACCTGTACCTGAGAGAGCAAATAAATCTCCTCCCCTGCCTCTTTGTTCTGGCGGGTGTTCTCCGGCTGTAAAGACTCCACCACACTTTGCCGGATACATTCAGCCAATACGGCACTCTCTGGATTATTGGGGGAATAGAACATCTGCGCCCCCCTGTACTGGCTTTGTTCAAACTTGTTTTGGTGAATGCTGACCAGGATGCAGTCCCCTGTTTCCTCCACAAGCCGTACCCGGTTTTTGGTGTCAGAGGTCTTCCTCTCCGAAATAGTGGAAAGGCTTTGGTCTCCCACAGAATAGTCCCCGTCCCTTACCAAAACCACGGTGAAATTGGCGGCTCGCAGGTTCTCGGCCAGCGCCGAGGCGATCGCCAGGTTTACATCCTTTTCCACCAGGCCGTTGACTCCTACCGCGCCGCCGTCCTCTCCCCCGTGTCCCGCGTCGATGACGACAGTTGCCTTTTTCTCGAAGAACGCAGCGTGAAAGGCCACCACTCCGAAGGCCTCTGCGGTTTGTAAGCAAAACAGAGCCAGCGATGCGCAGAACAGCAGCCAAAACAGCAGTTTTCGATTCAATTTCATAAAGCTCCCCCCCACTTGGGACAACATATGCGGCAAGTTTTTTCATTATTCCCTTTCCAATTTTCCCGGCGCATGGTAAAATAAATAAATATACTTACTATGGAACGAGAAAGGACGTGAGCCTCTAGTATGAAGATAAAAGACCTGTTCGGGCAGAAGAAAGTGACCATCTCCTGCGAAATATTCCCTCCTAAAAAGGACACTGCATTCAGCGGTATCTTTGAAACGGTGGACGCCATTCAGTCTTTGGGGGTGGACTTTATCAGCGTCACCTATGGCGCGGGCGGGAGTACCTCGAAAAAAACGGTGGAGGTGGCTTCTTACATTCAGGAACGCCATCATCTGCCGGCTTTGGCCCACCTCACCTGCTGTGACTCCACTAAGGAGGATATCCGCCAGCGCTTGGCGGAAATGAAGGAGCGGGGAATCGAAAACATTTTGGCCCTGCGCGGGGACAAGCCCAAGGAGTATGTGCCTGGCCCCTATACTTATGCGATCGACTTGATTCGAGACATAAAAAGCCAAGGCGATTTCTGCATTGGCGGCGCTTGCTATCCCGACGGCCATGTGGAATGCGAACACAAAGAGGATGACATTGCTTTTCTGAAGGAAAAGGTAGAGGCCGGATGTGATTTCCTTACAACGCAAATGTTTTTTGACAACAATGTCTACTACAATTTTCTCTACCGGGTGCTGGCCGTTGGCATTCAGGTGCCGGTGATTCCTGGCATTATGCCTGTTATCAATGCCAGACAGGTCAAGCGCAGCGCAGAACTCTCCGGTACCTCTCTTCCTCC
This sequence comes from uncultured Oscillospiraceae bacterium, assembly GCA_900543555.1. Taxonomy (GTDB): domain Bacteria; phylum Bacillota; class Clostridia; order Oscillospirales; family Acutalibacteraceae; genus Acutalibacter; species Acutalibacter stercoravium. Next base: position 59,077 of record UQRL01000007.1, read on the forward strand.
CCGCTTTAAGGCGATTGCCGACAAGTTTTCTGATGACCCCCTAGCGATGGAGCAGGCGGGCATTGCCTATGCCACAGAACAAATTATTGACCTTGTGGCCAATGGCGTTAAGTATATCCATCTGTACACCATGAACCGGCCCCAGACTGCGGCAAAAATTATGGAAAATCTCAGCCACATTCTGCGCTGAGGAGGAGCTGCCCGTTATGAATCAAAAGGAGATCCTTCGATACTTGGGGGCTTCCTGCCGCGAACCGCAGCTGGAAGGGATGATCGGCCAGGCGTGGGAAAAGGTGGTGCGGGCCGCCAGCCCCCGGTATGTTTCCGGGCGTTTTTCCCTAGTTGTAGAGCGGGGGGGCGTCACGCTGGGTGGAACGTATTTGTCCAGCTCCACACTGGCGGACCACCTGCGGGGCTGCAAGGAGGCTTTCCTCACTGCTTTTACCCTGGGGCCCGGGGTCGATGCCCTGATTAAACGCTGCGAGCTGACAGACATGCCTTTGGTGCCAGTGCTGCAGGCCTGCGCCGCCGTTTATACGGAGGAGCAGGCCGATGCGGCCCAAGAGGACATCCGGACCTACGCAAGGGACCGGAGCCTATACTTGCGGCCCCGGTACAGCCCTGGCTACGGCGATTTTCCCCTTTCCTGTCAACGGTTTTTATTCGAGGCCCTGCAGGTCTCCAAGAAAATAGGAATCACCTTGACAGAAAGCTGTTTGATGCTTCCCATGAAGTCCATTACAGGTGTGGTAGGGCTTTCCCCGGATCCCTCTCTTTGCCATGTGGGAAGGTGTATGGCCTGTGCTTCGGAGAATTGCCCATTTCGCAGAACGGACGAGTGAGAACCCTAATCGTGTAGAGAAAGGATGGAGGCACATGAACAAGGTATTCAGTCAATTGGGGGAAAAGATACGTTTTTTTGATGGCGCAATGGGGACGGTTTTACAGGAAAAGGGGCTTTTACCGGGTGAACTGCCGGAGCTCTGGAACCTCTCCCACCGGGAGGAACTGATAGAGATTCACCGCTCTTATCTGCGGGCTGGAGCGGATTTCCTGAAAACCAACACCTTTGGAGCCAATCGCTTTAAACTGGAGGGCAGCGGCCACACAGTAGAAGAGGTGGTGTCTGCTGGCGTAAAGAATGCCTTACAGGCTGTTGAGGACTGCGGCAAGGGGACGGTATTCTTGGATATTGGCCCAACTGGCAAGCTGCTTCGGCCTTTGGGAGAGCTGGACTTTGAAGATGCTGTCTCCGCTTTCGCAGAGATGGTTCGCGCCGGAGCGGCTGCAGGGGCAGAGGCAGTTCTCATTGAGACCATGAGCGACATTTATGAGGCAAAAGCGGCTTTGCTGGCTGCGAAGGAGAATTCTGATCTGCCGGTGTTCGTCACCATGACCTTTGATGAGGATGGCAAGCTCCTCACGGGAGGGGAGCTTGCCGTGGCTGCCGCCGTGCTGGAGGGCCTGGGCGCGGATGCGATTGGCTTTAATTGCGGCCTGGGTCCCCAGCAGATGGCCGGCCTGCTGCCAAAGCTGCGGGAGCTGACGGGCCTTCCCATTGTGGTTAACCCCAATGCCGGCCTTCCTGTAGAGCGGGATGGCAAAACCTGTTACGATGTAGGACCGGAGGAGTTTGCCAGCTGGATGGGCGAAATTGCCCGGGGAGGCGCTTGGGTGGTGGGAGGATGCTGCGGCACCACTCCAGAGCACATCCGGCGGACGGTTACTGCTTGCGCCGGTCTGGGGTGCCAGCCTCTTCCCCTCCCCTCCCGTACGGTGGTCACCTCTGGCCTCCATTGGGTGGAGATCGGAAAGGCCCCGGTCATCATTGGCGAACGCATCAATCCCACGGGTAAAAAGAAATTTAAACAGGCCCTGCGAGATCGGGACATTCCCTATATTCTCCGGGAAGGCATTGCCCAGCAAGATGCTGGGGCCCATATATTGGATGTCAATGTCGGACTGCCGGAAATTGACGAGCCCGCCTTAATGTGCCAAGTGATCCAAGAATTGCAGGCGGTATCTTCCCTTCCCTTACAAATTGACACTTCTGACCCGGCGACTATGGAACGTGCCATGCGGTGTTACAACGGGAAACCCCTGGTCAACTCAGTGACAGCGAAGAGCGCTTCCATGAAGGCGATTTTTCCCTTGGTGAAAAAGTACGGCGGGGTGGTCATCGGCCTGACCATTACGGAAGAGGGGATTCCGGAAACTGCGGAGGGGCGGTTTCTGGCGGCCCGGCGCATTGTGCAGACAGCCCTGTCCTATGGCATCCCCCGCAGCGATATTGTAATTGACCCCTTAACGATGGCGGTCAGCGCTGGCCAGGATGCCGCTCTTGTCACATTGGAGGCCCTGGAACGCATTAAACGGGAGCTGGGGGTAAAAACTTCCTTGGGAGTGTCCAATGTGTCATTTGGGCTGCCTCAGCGGGAAAATATCACAGCCGCCTTTTTCCTGATGGCCCTGCAGCGGGGATTGGATGCGGCCATTATGAATCCCTTGTCTGAACAAATGATGCGCACCTATCGTTCCTATTGTGTGCTGTCTGGCTGGGATGAGAGCTGCATGGACTATATCGCCGCCTATGGACAGGAACAGGCGCCTGTTCCCAAAGCATCAGCCGCAAATGCTTCCTATACCCTGCGAGAGGCGATTGAGAGGGGGCTGAAAGACGCGGCCTATCAGGCTGCAGAAGCTGCCCTGCAAACCCGGGAAGGCTTAGAGCTTATCAACGAAGAGATCGTTCCCGCTTTGGACGCGGTGGGCGACCGGTTTGAAAAGAAGACGCTGTTCCTGCCCCAGTTGCTGATGAGCGCTGAAGCAGCCAAAGCGGCGTTCGAAGTCATTAAAGGCCAACTGCAGGGCCAGGAAGATACCGGAAGGAGCCAGCTGGCCATTGTTATTGCCACGGTGAAGGGAGATGTCCATGACATCGGAAAGAACATTGTTAAGGTTCTTTTGGAGAATTACGGATTCCGTGTGTTTGACCTGGGAAAGGACGTTCCTCCGGAGCTGGTCTTAGAGGCAGTGCAGCGGGAGCATGCCCAGCTGGTGGGCCTTAGCGCCCTGATGACGACTACTGTGGTGAATATGAAGGAAACTATCCAACTGCTTCGAAGGGAAGTGCCGCAGGTAAAAATCATGGTGGGCGGCGCAGTGCTTACGCAGGAGTACGCCGACAGCATTGGGGCGGACTTCTACGGCAAGGACGCTATGGCCTCTGTGCGGTATGCCACAGAGCTGGCGGAGTCTCTGCTATAATCAAATCAGAAGCAGGAAGGGGATCTCAGTTGCGGGATCCCCTTCCTGCTTCTTCCATCTCATCTGTAAAAATGCAAAGAAAAAAGCACCTCGAACAGAGGTGCTTTTTGGAGGTGACACCCGGATTTGAACCGGGGAATCAGGGTTTTGCAGACCCATGCCTTACCACTTGGCTATGTCACCATCGGAAAGAAAAGACGCTTACTTGCTAAAAATAAGCGTCTTTTCACATCTTGGAGCGGAAGACGAGGCTCGAACTCGCTACCTCCACCTTGGCAAGGTGGCGCT
>UQRL01000008.1 GCA_900543555.1 uncultured Oscillospiraceae bacterium
GTCCTCAGTTCTACTTCCGTACCACCGACGTGACCGGCGTCATCTCCCTGCCCGAAGGCACCGAGATGTGCATGCCTGGCGATAACGTGGTGATGGACGTTGAGCTGATCACCCCCATCGCTATCGAAGAGGGCCTGCGTTTCGCTATCCGCGAGGGCGGCCGTACCGTTGGCTCCGGCGTGGTCACCGCTATCAACGCCTAAGTTCTTTCGGAATCTTTTCTGAACGCAGAAGACCGTCCCGCAAGGGGCGGTCTTTTTGTGTTGCGAAATCCAGCGTTTTTTATAAATTCTTTCTTACTCATTTCTTAAAACCGTTTCTTCTGCTGGAACTTCTGGTATAATGAAACTGTAAGCAGAGGTGATTGTTGAGGAAGGAGGAACTCCTATGAGCGAACTGGCAACGGATACGAAACGGAAAAAACTTTCTTCCAGAGGGAAACAAGTGCTGGCCTATTCCATTGTGCTGGCGGTGTGCTATGCGGCATTTTGGCTCTTTGCCGGCGGTACGGGGGCCATGGGCTACTCGTTCCTGGTGCAGCTTTTCACCCTGCCCCTGGCAAATTTCATCATCGCCCTTTTGATGGGCCTGGACAAAAGCTGGAAGGAGCGCCAGTGGTGGCTGCTGCTGTACTTTGGCTTTGGCTTTTTTCTCATGCAGTATGGCACCTTCTCCCTGGGCAATATGCTCTCCAAAGGGAGCTTTAACCTGCCGGAGTGGGGGTTGTTCTCCACAGGCATGGCCCTGGCTCTGCCTGGTATGGCCCTGGGCTCCGTCATCCGGTGGGGAAGGGAGCTGGCCGCCCGCCCGGAGGGAATGCGCCGGGCGTGGCTGGTATACGGCCTGGTGTGGGGCGTGTGTGTCCTAGTCCCTTACCTAATTATCCTTCTAATCGGGGCCTGCACCTTTGCGGCGTTGTTTATACCCATCCCTGAGGGCGTGTTCCTTTCTGTGGAGAGCATCATCCCGGCGCTGTTTTTGGCGGGCCCCTGTGGGATCGCCCAGGTGGCCGCTGCCGGGATGGGCTTCTTCCTGGGCAAATCCCCAGACTGGACCCGCCTGGTAAAATACCTGCCGGTGTTCGGGGCGGCGTCCTTCCTCGGCGTGGGGTTGGGGTTATCTTTCCTTCCCTGGGAGCTTTCTCCCCAAGTGGCGGCTGTTTTGATGCTCGCGTCCTTTCTGGGCGGGATGGTGCCGCCCTTGGTGGGCCTGGGCTTGGCCAGGGGGGCGCTGGCAAGCCGTGTCCGGTAGAGGGTATGTCAGAGATAGAAACTTCCTGTTGACAACGCTTTCACAGCATGCTATACTATTTGTCACACAATTGCATACTTCCTTATCAAGAGAGGCGGAGGGACAGGCCCTGTGATGCCCGGCAACCTAGGGAAAAGCCAAGGAACCATGTGGTTTGGCTGACCAAAAGGTGCCAATTCCTGCGGTGTATACCGAAAGATGAGGTGAAAAAGGACCCTCGTTTTTCGAGCGGTCCTTTTCTTTTTCTCAAAAAAGAAGCTTGATAGGAGTGGAAATTTTTAGAAAGGGGAATTGTGATGACAAAAAAGCTCTTTACTTCCGAATCTGTAACAGAAGGGCATCCCGATAAGGTCTGCGACCAAGTCTCCGACGCAGTGCTGGACGCCATTTTAGAACAGGACCCCGAGGCCCATGTGGCCTGCGAGACCACCGCCACCACCGGTGTGATCCATGTGATGGGCGAGATCACCACCTCCTGCTATGTGGATATCCCCGCCATCGTCCGCCAGGTGGTCAAGGACATTGGCTACGACGACCCCAAGTGCGGTTTTGACGGCAACACCTGCGGCGTGCTCACCTCCATCGATACTCAGTCCCCCGATATCGCCATGGGCGTCAACCAGTCCCTGGAGGCAAAAAACGGCGAAACCGATGAGAACTCTCTCACCGGCGCCGGGGACCAGGGCATGATGTTCGGCTATGCCTGTGATGAGACCCCCGAGCTGATGCCGCTGGCCATCTCCCTGTCCCACAAGCTGGCCAAACAGCTGGCCGCTGTGCGCAAGGATGGCACCTTGAAATATCTGCGTCCCGACGGCAAGACCCAGGTCACCGTGGAGTACGACGGAGACACGGTCAAGCGGGTAGATGCCATCGTCATCTCCACCCAGCACGACGAGGACGTGAAGATGGACAAGCTGAAGAAGGACCTGATCAAGTATGTGATCAAGCCCGTGGTGCCCGCCCAGCTGGTGGACCAAAACACCCGCATCTTCATCAACCCCACCGGCCGGTTTGTGATCGGCGGCCCTGTAGGAGACAGCGGCCTTACAGGCCGGAAGATCATTGTGGACACCTACGGCGGCTACGGCCGCCATGGGGGCGGCTGTTTCTCCGGCAAAGACCCCACCAAGGTGGACCGCTCTGCTGCCTACGCCGCCCGCTGGGTGGCTAAGAATATCGTGGCCGCCGGCCTGGCAAAGCGCTGCGAGATCGAGCTTGCCTACGCCATTGGTGTGGCCCATCCCGTCTCCATCATGGTGGATACCTTTGGCACGGGCAGGGTTAGCGACGAGCTGCTGGCACAGGCTGTGGAAAAGGTCTTTGACCTGCGCCCCACTGCCATTATTAAGGAGCTGGACCTGCGCCGTCCCATCTACCGGCAGCTGGCCGCTTATGGCCACATGGGCCGGGAAGACCTGGACGTGCCATGGGAAAAGAAAAACCGCACCGAAGCCCTTCTTCGGGCCGTGGCGGAACAGTAAAACAGGGGCGGGCCCGGTGCCCGTCCTTTTTCTGTGTGACACGCCGCCTTTTCCCTGCATAGGATGTGTGTGGGAGGTGGTCTGATTGGAAATCGTGTTTTGGGGCGTGACGGCGGCCCTGGCGGCCCTGGGCCTTATCGAGCTGGTGCGGATGCTGGTTTTTTGGCTCACCCGCCCCCTGCGCCCCGGCGCCCTCACCCTGGTGCTTTCCATCGAGGATGGGGAGGAGTGCGAGCAGCTCATCCGGGCAGGATTGGCCAGGCTCCAATGGATGGATTGGGGCCCCTGCCGCTTGGTGTGCGTCAATAAGAGGCAGGACCCCCAGGTGGAGGGGATCTGCAAGGTGCTGGAGCGGCGCTATCCGCAGCTGACCCTTTGCAAAACCCAGGATTTGGTGTATCATATACTGCAGAGCGATCAAGCGGATTAGCCGCTATGGGGGAACCGATTTGGAAGAACAGGGAAAGGCCCTGCTGGAGCTTTCCGGCTCCGTAGAGCACGTTATCTATCACAACGACAAAAACCAATACACCGTTCTGGAGCTGGCGGCGGGAGAGGGCCTGGTCACCGTGGTGGGGGCCTTCCCCTTTGTCAGCGAGGGGGAGGAGCTGCGCATCTATGGCACTTGGCAGAGCCACCCCTCCTTCGGGGATCAGTTCAAGGCAGAGACCTTTGAGCGGGCCCGGCCAGCCACCACAGCCGCTATGCTGAAGTACCTGGCCTCTGGGACAGTGAAGGGCGTGGGCCCTGCCCTAGCACGGCGCATCATCGACACCTTCGGCGACAAGGCCCTGGAAGTCATGGAGAAGGACCCGGAACGCTTGGCCCAGATCAAGGGCATCACCCCGGAAAAAGCCAAGGCCCTGGGGGAGGAGCTCAAGCGTGTTTACGGCATCCGGGAATTGATGATGTTCCTGGGGGCCTATGGTGTCCGGCCGGAAGAGACCGTGCTGGTGTGGAAGCAGTTTGGGGAGGCCTCTATCGCCTGTATTCAGGAAGATCCCTACTGCCTGTGCGGGGAGGGGTTGGACATCAGTTTTGACATTGCCGACGCCATTGCTGAAAGCATGGAAAAGCCCCGGGACGATGAGGGACGGGTGCAGGCCGGTGTGCTGTATGTGCTGCGGCACAACCTGAACAACGGCCACACCTGCCTGCCTGCGGACAAGCTGGAAAAGGCTGCCGCCCAGCTCCTTTCCGTGGATTTAGAGGCCGTTCAAGACGCCTTGTACACCTTGTGCCAAGGCTTCCATACCGTGTGGGAGGAGTTCGGGGAGAGGGCGTATGTATTCCTGCAAAAGCAGCATGCGGGAGAGGCCTACATCGCCGCGCGGATGAGGTCCATGCTCTCCATGTCCTCCCATGCCATCAGCGGGGCAGAGGAAAAGATCGCCGCCATTGAGAGCGCGGACGGCATCCGCTATGCGGACAAGCAGAAAGAGGCCATTCGGGCCGCCTTGGAGCAGGGCATCCTCATCCTCACCGGCGGGCCAGGCACCGGCAAAACCACCACGTTAAACGCCATCATCCGCCTGCTGAAGGAGGCGGGGGAGAGGGTGTTCCTGGCCGCCCCCACGGGCCGGGCCGCCAAGCGCATGAGCGAACTGACCGGGGAGGAGGCCAAGACCCTCCACCGGATGCTGCAAGTGGACTGGGACGAGCACGACGAGCCGGTGTTCACCCGCAACGAGCGCAACCCGCTGGAATGCGACTGCCTGGTCATCGACGAGCTTTCCATGGTGGATTCCTACCTGTTTGAGAGCGTGCTGCGGGCCCTGCCCTTCTCCTGCCGGCTGATCCTGGTGGGAGATGCGGACCAGCTGCCCAGCGTGGGGGCGGGCAACGTGCTGGGAGACCTGATGGCCTCTGGGCTGTTCCCAACGGTGCAGCTCAAAGAGATTTTCCGCCAGTCTATGGAGAGCTTGATTGTCCTCAGCGCCCACCGCATTGTGGAGGGAAAGCTGCCAGAGCTGCGCCGCCATGACAGCGATTTCTTTTTCCTTCCCCAAGAGGAGCCGGCCAAGGCGGCCCAGCTGATTGTATCCCTGTGCGGGGTGCGCCTGCCACGAAGCTATGGGTTTTCCAACCTTTCCGATATCCAGGTGCTCTGTCCCGGGCGAAAGGGAGAACTGGGCACGGTAGAGCTGAACAAGCTCCTGCGGGAGGCTATCAACCCCCCCGCCAAGGGGAAGCGGGAGATCAAGCTGAACGGCAGCCTGTTCCGGGAGGGGGACAAGGTGATGCAGGTCCGCAATAACTACGATCTCCCCTGGACCAGGGAGGACGGCACCAGCGGGCAGGGAATTTTCAACGGCGATATGGGGGTCATTACGGAAATTGACAGGCCCGGCGGGGCCATCCACGTCCACATCGACGACAAGGATGTGCTTTACGATTTTGAACACGCCTCCACGGAATTGGAGCCCGCCTATGCAGTCACCATCCACAAAAGCCAGGGCAATGAGTTCCCCGCGGTGGTGATCCCTGTGCTGCGTCCGCCGTTCCAGCTGTGCTATCGAAACCTGCTCTATACAGGCGTCACCCGGGCCAAGCAGCTGCTCATCCTGGTGGGCCAGCGGAGCGTCATCAGCGCCATGATCGAAAATGACCGCAAAACACGCCGCTATACAGGGCTCAAGTGGTTCCTGCAGCGGGAGGAATGATTTCTGGGAGAGAGGACGTCACACATGGTAAAAGCAGTGCTTCTGGATGCCTATGGCACGCTCTTTGACACGGGAACGGGTTCTGTGCAGGCAGCCCAGGAGATCCTGGCCCGCAATGGGCGGGAGGACCTTTCCCCAGCGGAATTCTACGGCCAGTGGAAGGCCCTTCACCACCGGCTGATGGAGGAGCTCCCCTCCTTTCGCACAGAGGCCCGGCTGTATGCCCAGGGCCTGGCCATGCTCTACCGGCAATACGGTTTTTCCCGGAATCCGGCGGAGGATGTGAAGGTGATGCTCCGTTATCAGGGCACCCGCACCGCTTATCCAGAGGTGAATGCGGTGGTGGAGTCCCTTGCCACCCAGTACCTGCTCTGTGTGGCTTCCACAACGGATACAGCCCCGCTCCTGCGGGATTTAGCGCGGGCGGGTTTGCGTTTCCAGCATGTGTTCACCTCAGAGGCATTGGGGGCCTATAAACCGTCCCCGGCCTTTTACCAGCCCATTTTGCGGGCGCTGGCCCTTTCTCCGAAGGAAACCGTATTTGTGGGGGACTCGTTAAAAGATGATGTGATCGGCCCAAAGAAAGTGGGGATTCGAACTGTTTGGGTCAATCGAAAATCGCTTCCCGTGGGGGATGTGTTCCCAGATGCCATCGTATCCTCCTTGGAGGGGCTGCCCGGCGTCCTAGAGGCATGGAAGGAAACATAGATACATTTCCCAATGAGAAAAAGGCTGCGGTTCCCGTTTTCCAGGGTCGCAGCCTTTTTGCCTTATTCATCCAGAAACTTGGCCATGATATACAGGTCTCGATAAGAGCCGTCCGCCATGTGGACCTCCCGGCGGAGGGTTCCCTCAACCTCAAATCCCATTCGCAAGTACAGCCCCAGGGCTGGGGTGTTGCTGGTGTCCACCTCCAGGCACAGCTTGGTGATGCCCTGGCTGCGGCACCACCCCTCCTGAATCTCCAGCAGCCGCCGTCCCAGGCCCTGCCGCCAGTAGTCCTGGCGCACGGAGAGGCCCAGGCTGGCCCGGTGGCGGTAGCGCTGTTTTTCCATGGAGTAGGCACAGTTGCAGCAGCCAGCGATTTCCCCCTCCCCGGTCAGGGCCAGCAGGTTTAGGTGGTACCCCGCTTCTGCCCACTCCGCCAGCAGCTGGGCCTCTCGCTCCACGGGATAGATCTTTTCAAATTCCCCGGCCTCCATGCTTAAAAAGGTGGTTTCCCGGTTCACCTGGGACATATACCGCATCACCGCCGGGGCGTCGGCGGCCTCTCCATTGCGGATGAGGAACACCTGCTTCTTTCCCTGAAAACGCTCTTGATACCGCGCCATTTGGAACCCCTCCTTCTCTATTTAAGGAGAAAGTATAGCACAAGTGGGGAAGAAGCGCAAGGAAAAGATTTCCCCTGTTGAAAAAAGGGCAAGGATGTAGTATAATAACACAGAATAACGACTTTGGGAATTTGTGCTGAGTAAGGATGATTGTAAGGATGATAGGAACCGATATCGCTATCGACCTGGGAACTTCCCGGTTCAAAGTGTATCTGGATGGAAAGGGCATCGTGATCAGCGAGCCCTCCATTATTGCTGTGGACAACCTGACGGAAGAGGTTATCGCCGTGGGGGGCGACGCCTATAATATGCTGGGCCGCACCTCCGAGCGCATCACCGTGTCCCGGCCCCTGAAAAACGGCGTCATCTCGGACTTCTCCATGGCAGAGCAGCTCATCAGCTATTACTTAAGGCAGATCAGCCCCAGCCGGGTGTTCATGCCCCGGGTGGTGGTCAGCGTGCCCTGCAATGTCACCGAGGTGGAAAAGCGGGCCGTGGTAGAGGCCATCACCGCTGCCGGCGTGCGGAAGGTCTGCCTCATCGAGGAGCCTGTGGCCGCGGCCATCGGCGCGGGGGTGGATATTGCCGTGCCCCACGGCACCATGATTGTGGATATCGGCGAGGGCGCCACAGATATGGCGGTGATCTCCCTGAACGGCATCGCAGTGTCCAACTCCTGCAACATCGCCGGGGCGGATTTCAACGACGCCATCATCAAATATGTGCGCAAGAAGTTCAACCTGCTCATCGGGGACCGCACCGCGGAAGAGGCCAAGATCGCCATTGGCTGCGCCTATCCCCGCAAAAAGCTGATGGAATTCACTCTGAAAGGCCGCAACGCCATGACGGGCCTGCCGGAGACCACCGTGATGAACTCTGACGAGATGATCGAGGCCCTGATCGAGCCCGCCATCTCCATCATCCGCACAGTCCAGGAGACCCTGGAGGCCACCCCTCCGGAGCTTTTGGCGGATATCTTCACCGACGGCATCTACCTTACCGGCGGCTCTGCCAACCTGTACGGCTTTTCCACTCTGCTTGCCAAAAAGACCAAGATCCCGGTGGTCACCTTTGATGAGCCTGAGAACTGCGTGGTGCTGGGCGCGGGCCGGGCCATCAAGTATATTGACAAGATGGACCGCGGCCACGGCAAGCTGAATCCCCTGGTGGCCTACTCATAAAACTTAAAAATGGTACATAAAAAGCGGGCTGGTGTGTTCCAGCCCGCTTTTGTCATGCCTGTTCCGCGCGGAGCTCCTCCTCCGCCAGCACCCCTAAATGGAGGAGGGCGTTCTGCACGCCATCCTCTCCCACGGGGGTGGTCACATAGCCTGCGGCTGCCTTGGCGGCGGGGGTGCCGTTGCCAAGGGCCACGCTGTGGGCCGCCCAGGACAGCATCCGAACGTCGTTGTCCCCGTCTCCAAAGACCAGCAGCTCCTCCCGCTGCCAGCCGTACCGGTCCGCCACCGCCTGGATGCCCACCTCTTTGCCGCCTTCCTTGGGGATGATGTCCAGGATGGTCCCGCCGGCAGAGGTGATCTCGATGTGCTCCAGAGAGGCCAGCCGCCGCTGGGCCTCCTCTTTGGGTATGTAGGCCAGGAATTGCAGGATGGGGTGCTCCTCCAGCCGGGCGATGTGGTAGCTGCCCGGGGCGGAGAGCCCCTCCTTTTGAAAGTGCTCCCGGATGATGGGGGTCTCCACCATAAAGAAGCTGTCTTTTTCCTCGATCACCAGGCAGGGGAAGGGGTCCGCCTCCACCAGTTCCGCCAGTTTGCGGATGTCCTGGGGATGGTGGGCCATCCGGTGGAGCACCCGGCCCTCCCGGTCCAAGGCCAGCTGGCCGTTTAAGGTGACGAAACCGTCAAAGGGGAAGAGATCCTCCAAAAAGGTGACCATGGCGGGGATGCGCCCTGTGGCCACAAACAGCTTAATGCCCTTTTTCCGCAGGGCCTCCAGGCACCGCAGGGTAGAGGGGGGTATCCTGCCGCCCCCTTTCGGGGAGTGGTCCAGCAGGGTGCCGTCGATGTCGAAAAAGATAGCTTTGATCATAAAATAAGTCCAGTCCCTTTGCTACAAATTCAGGAACGGAAGGCCTCCAGCAGCTGGGGGTCCACGCCGTATTGCTCCGCGCAGTCCCGCAGGCCATCGAAAATTTCTTCCCGGGAGTAGTCCCAGGCTTCCAGCTCTTTGTCGGAAAAACGGTTTAAATGCTCATAAAAGCCCAGGGCAATGGGGAAAGTGGACTCGTCCGAGAAATCCAGCTCCTCAAAGAGCAGGTTTTCCGCCCGGTTGATCTCCCCCAGGCCGCACAAGCGGCAGAGTTCGTCCCACAAAGGCGTGCTGCCGCTGGTGCGTTCCACCCACTGTTCCGCGGTCTCCTCTGGCTCCCAGGCGCTGCTGCCCAGCACCCGGGCCAGCATCTGGCCCATGTCCCGGATCATCCGCACAATATAGTCCTCGGTGAGCATGGCCCCTCCTTACGGCTGCCGCGCCTTGTACTTTTCTACAATCAGGTTAGCGCACTTATAGATGTCGCCGCCGCCCAAAGTGAGGATCAAATCCCCGGGCTGGGCCTGCTCCATCACATAGTCCGCGATTTTCTCAAAGCTGTCAAACCACACGCTGCCGGGAACTTTCGCCGCCAGGTCGCTGGTGTGGATGCCCCACTTGTTCTCCTCCCGCACAGCCAGGATCTCCGTCATCACCAGGTGGTTGGGGATGGACAGCGCCTGGGCAAAATCCTCCAGCAGGTTGTAGGTGCGGGAGTAGGTGTGGGGCTGGAACACAGCCCATACAGCGTGGTACCCCATCCGCATAGCGGAAGTGAGCACGGCGGTGAGCTCGGTGGGATGGTGGGCAAAGTCATCCGCCACGGTGACGCCCTCAAATTTCCCAAGGACTTCAAAGCGGCGGTGCACTCCGGTAAACTTTCCCAAGGTAGAGCAAATGGCATCCGGCGTCACGCCCAGGCAGTGGGCGGCGGCAGCGGCGGCAATGGCGTTGAGCATGTTGTGCTCTCCAGGCACAATCAAATTCACCCGGCCCAGCTTCTCCCCGTGATAGGTCAGGGTGAAGTCCTCGCAGGCGGTGTCCTCCTCGTTCATCTCGGTGGGGTAATAATCGTTGGTCTCCCTCATGCCGAAGGTGACAATTTTGGCGTTTTCAATGCCCTTCACGCTTTCTAAAGCCTTCTCGTTGTCCCCATTGACCACGATGAGCTGAGAAGTCTGGCTGGCAAACTGATGGAAGGATTTCACAATGTTGTCCACGGTTTTGAAATAATCCAGATGGTCCGCGTCAATGTTCAGGATCACCGATACCGCCGGATGGAGCTGCAGGAAGGTGTCCACATACTCACAGGCTTCCACCACCATGGTTTCGCTGTGCCCAATGCGGGAGTTGGCCCCCAGCATGGGCAGCTTTCCCCCAATAATGGCGCTGGGGTCCATGCCGCCCTGGATGAGGATTTCCGTGAGCATGGCGGTGGTGGTGGTTTTGCCATGGGTGCCAGAGACCGCCACGGGGCGCTTGAATTTCCGGGCCAGCAGCCCCAGCATCACAGAGCGTTCCAGGGTGGGGATCCCCTTTTCCCGGGCAGCCACCAGCTCGGGGTTGTCCTGCTTGCACGCCGCCGTGTAAACCACACATTCCGCGTTCCCAATATTTTCCGCCCGATGGCCCATGGCCACCGGGATTCCATAGCTTCTAATTCGCTCCAGGGTATCGGATTCGTTGATGTCAGAGCCGGTCAGCTCATAGCCCTTGTGGTGCAGAATTTCCGCCATCGGGCACATGCCAGAACCGCCAATGCCTACAAAGTGCAGTTTCCTCACATGGTCCAGAATATTTGTATCCATTATAAAAGCTCTCCTTACACGGGATAGTGTTTTCCTATAATTACTTTTATTATATGGCAAAACGCTCTTAAAATAAAGCCCTAATCACACATTTCCCAAAAGAAAGGCAGGATCTTCCGGGGGGAACCAAATTCTCCCCGCCGCCATACTATAAAAATGACCTGAAGCCTAGGGGAAAGGGGAGAGCGTTATGACATGCTTTGGCATTTTGGGGGGCGACCGGCGGCAGCTGTACCTGGCTCGGTCCCTGCGGGAGGACGGCCATCCTGTCTCTCTGTGCGGTTTGGAAAGGGGGGAGGGCGCCGAGGGGTTTCCCCAGCTCTCTCCAGAAGAGCTGGGGCAGCTCTGCCAAGTGATTTTGCTGCCCCTGCCCGCTACCCGGGACGGCATCACCCTCAACGCGCCGCTGGCCCGGGCCCCCATCCTGCTGGACAGCGGCCTGGCCCAGTGCTTGAAGGGCTGCACCGTATTGGCAGGCATGGCAGGCGGGCTGCGGAAGTGTTCCCCCCTGTGGGAAACCCTCCCTGTGATGGATTATTATGCCCGGGAGGAGCTGACCCTGGGCAACGCTTTTCTCACGGCAGAAGGAGCCGTGGCCCTGGCTGTGGAGCACAGCCCCGGCGCGCTGGGGGGCTCCCGCTGTTTGGTGGCGGGTTTTGGCCGCATCGGCAAGGCCTTGTGCCTGGCGCTGCGGGGTCTGGGCGCCCAGGTGGACTGCGCCGCACGCAAGCCTTGGGACCTGGCGGCCATCCGGGCCCTGGGCTGCACCCCCCGTACCTATGGCGGCCTCGCAGGCCCCTACGATGTGATCTTCAACACGGTGCCTGCCCCGGTCATTGGGGAGGAGCTCCTCTCCCGCCAAGGGCCGGACACCCTGCTGTTGGAACTGGCCAGCGCCCCCGGCGGCATCGACCGGGCCGCGGCGGAGAAGCGCGGCCTCTTCCTGCTGGACGCCCCCTCTCTGCCGGGGCGCTTTTCCCCCAAGGCCTCGGGAGAACTGATCAAAGAGGCTGTGTACCACATGCTGCAAGAAAGGCGTGATCTCGGATGAAGACCATTGGTTTCGCCATGTGCGGCTCCTTCTGCACCTTTGAAAAAAGTTTGGCGCAGCTGGAGTCTCTGGCGCAGACATACAATATCCTGCCCCTCATGTCCCAAACCGCCTATGAGACGGACACCCGTTTTGGGAAAGCGGCGGACTGGGTGGCTCAAGTGGAAAAAATAACCGGCCGGGAGGTGCTCCACACCCTTGTTCAGGCAGAGCCCATCGGGCCCAAGGGCCTTGTGGACGCCATGGTGGTGTGCCCCTGCACGGGCAACACCCTCTCGAAAATTGCCGCAGGCATCACGGATACCCCGGTGACAATGGCGGTGAAATCCTCCCTGCGCATCGGCATCCCAGTGGTGCTGTGCTGCGCCACCAACGACGCCATGGCGGCCTCCGGCCCCAATTTGCTGCGTCTACTGAACACAAAAAACGTGTACCTGGTGCCCCTTCGTCAGGATGACCCAGTGAAAAAGCCTGTCTCCCTGGTGGCAGATTTTTCCCTTTTGCCCAGGGCCATCGCCCTGGCCCTGGAAGGCAGACAGCTCCAGCCCGTGTTCCTGCCCCCTCAAACCGGGGGATAAGCCAGGAAGGGAAAAGGGGCGCTTTCCACGACGGGACGCGGTGATTTTGCAGCTCCCACGCCGGCTGGTGCCCCCTCTTGGCGGGCGTAGAGCCTGCCTGGAAAACTTCTTTCTTTACAAGCTTCCCGTTTTGGGGTATGATAAGGGGTATCATAGCCGGGCCCTTCCGGCTGTGGAGTATTTTTGAAGGAAAAGGACAGGATTTATGCTCTATTGTGCCAAATGCCGCGGCGTGTGCCCGGACGCCACTTCCAAATGCCCCAACTGCAAAAGCAGCAAGCTCCGCCCTGTAGCGGAGGAGGACTTGGTCCTCCTTCACCGCGCGGATCAATATACCGCCGGGCTGCTGGAAAAGCGCTTTCAGGAGCAGGGCCTTTCTTACCGGATGGAGCCCTTCCAGGGCGGGCGGATCTCCTATCTCTACGAGGGGGACGTGATGCCCACGGACAAAACTGTTTTGGTGGCTTGGAAGGACTATTCCGCCGCAAAAGAGCTTTCCACCCAGGTAAGCCGCCAGGTGGAGGAGGAGCGGACCCAGGCCGGGGGAGAAGGGGAGACCTTTCAGGATATGCCCCGGAAGAAGAGAATCCTGGTACAGACCGTCTCCGTGCTGGCGTTTCTGCTGGTGGTCATGCTGGTGGTGTTTGGCGCGGACGCGGCGGCCAATTGGCTGAAGAGCCTGTTCTGAAAAAGGCGTGCATCCGGAAGTCTGCCTTTCCAGCAGAGAAGCCGGTTTCGTACAAATTTAAAACTTGTGGAAAGGAAAATGCGCTTATGAAAGACTATCAGCTGGATACCCTTTGCATCCATGCGGGCTATCAGCCGAAAAATGGGGAGCCCCGTGTGGCCCCCATTGTGCAGAGCACCACATACGTCTACGAGAGCTCCAAGGAGATGGGCGCCCTCTTCGACCTGCAGGAGGACGGCTTCTTCTACACCCGCCTGGCCAACCCCACCAACGATGTTGTAGAGAAAAAAATTGCCGCCCTGGAAGGGGGCGTGGGCGCCCTGCTCACCTCCTCCGGCCAGGCTGCCAATCTGATGGCCGTGCTGAACATCTGCCCCGCCGGGTCCCATGTGGTCAGTTCCAGCGCCATTTACGGCGGCACCTTTAACCTGTTCTACAAGACCATGAAGGAGATGGGCATTGAGACCACCTTTGTCTCTCCCGCCGCCACCGCGGAAGAGCTGCGGGCCGCCATGCGTCCCAACACCCGGGCCGTCTTTGCCGAGACCCTGGCAAACCCCTCCCTGGCGGTGGCCGACCTGGAGGTGTTCGCCCAGGCCGCCCATGAGCAGGGTGTGCCCCTGATTGTGGACAACACTTTCCCCACGCCCATCAATTGCCGCCCCATCGAGTTCGGAGCGGACATCGTCACCCACTCCACCACCAAGTACATGGACGGACACGCTGTTCAGGTGGGCGGCGTCATTGTGGACTCCGGCAAGTTTAACTGGGACAACGGCAAGTTCCCCATGCTCACCCAGCCGGATGAGTCCTACCACGGCATTGTGTACACCCAGCATTTCGGCCCGGCGGCTTACATCGCCAAGTGCCGCACCCACCTGATGCGGGATATCGGCGCCCAGGCCGCTCCCATGAACGCCTTCCTCTTGAACCTGGGTCTGGAGACCCTGGCCCTGCGCATGGAGCGCCACTGCTCCAACGCCCTGAAGGTGGCCCAGTTCCTGCAGGCCGACCCCCGGGTGGCTTGGGTGGATTACCCCGATTTGGAGGGGAACCCCAACCACGCCCTGGCCAAGAAGTACATGCCTCACGGCACCTGCGGCGTGGTGTCCTTCGGCGTGAAGGGCGGCCGGGAAGCCGCCACCAAGTTTATGGACAGCCTGGAGATGGCCTCTGTGGTCACCCATGTGGCAGACCTGCGCACCTGCTGCCTCCATCCGGCCAGCACCACTCACCGGCAAATGAGCGATGAGCAGCTGAAGGAGGCCGGCGTGGCCCCAGACTTGATCCGTCTCTCTGTGGGCATTGAGAACCCGGAGGACATCCTGGCGGACATCGGCCAGGCCCTGGAAAAGGCCACCCACTGACCCTTTGCACGAACGAAAAAGAAAGCTCCCCTGGCGTCAGCCAGAGGAGCTTTTTACGTGTGTGTTGTCATGGGGCTTCCCGCAGCAGGGCTTCAGCGCAGCGCAGGCCGTCCACCGCGGCGGAAACAATGCCCCCCGCGTAACCCGCGCCCTCTCCGCAGGGGTAGAGCCCCCGGGCCAGGGGGGACTGGCAACTCTCGTCCCGCAGCACCCGCACCGGGGAAGAGCTGCGGGTCTCCGGGCCGGTGAGCAGGGCGTCGCCCTCGTCAAAGCCCCGGAGCCGGCGCCCCAGGATAGGCAGGGCCGCCTTCATGGAGTCGATGACGAACCCGGGCAGGCAGCCCCCCAAGTCCGCCGGGACCACTCCTGGCTCGTAGGTGGGAGAGACGCCCCCGAACGCAGTGGAGGCCCGGCCCTCCAACAGGTCCGCCACCCGCTGGGCCGGAGCGGAGTAATCCCAGCCCCCCAGCTGAAAGGCCGCCCGCTCGATCTTCCGCTGGAAGGCCACCCCCGCCAGAGGGCCCTCTGCGCCGTAGTCCGCCGGGGTGACCCCCACCAGCAGGGCGGCGTTGCTGTTTTGCCCATCCCGGGCCCAGGGGCTCATGCCGTTGGTGACCACGCCCCCCTCCTCAGAGGCCGCCCCGGTGACGTACCCGCCGGGGCACATGCAGAAGGTATAAACCCCCCGGCCGTTTTCCAGGTGGCAGGAGAGCTTGTAGTCCGCCGCCCCCAGGGCCGGGTGCCCGGCGAAGCTGCCATACTGGGCCCGGTCGATGAGGGCCGCCGGGTGCTCGATGCGGGCCCCCACGGAGAAGGCCTTGGCCTCCATGGGCAGTCCCAGCCGGTGCAGCTCCTCAAAGGTGTCCCGGGCACTGTGGCCTATGGCCAAGATCACCTGGGAGCACTCCAAGATTTCCTCCCCCTGGGGCGTGCGCAGCCGCAGCCCGGCGAGCCTGCCATCCTTCAAGACAAACCCCGCCGCCTGGGTGGAGAACCGCACCTGGCCCCCCAGGGCGATGACCTGCTCCCGAATGGCCCGCACCACCCCCGGCAGCTTGTCAGTGCCGATGTGGGGCTTGGCCTCATAGAGGATTTCCTCTGGGGCGCCGGCCCTTACCAGCTCCTCCAGCACTTTGCGGATGCGGCTGTCCCCGGTGCCGGTGGTCAGCTTTCCGTCGGAGAAAGTGCCCGCCCCGCCCTCGCCAAACTGCACATTGGACTGGGGGTCAAGCACCCGTTCCTTCCAAAACCGCTGAACGGACCGCTCCCGCTCTTCCACCGGCTTGCCCCGCTCCAGCACGATGGGGGCCTGGCCGCACTGGGCCAGCAGCAGGGCGGCGAACATCCCCGCCGGGCCAAAGCCCACCACCACCGGCCGCTGGGGCAGTTTGCCGCAGCGGGGCAGTTCATAGCGGTAGGGCGCGGCCTTTTGGATGGAGGGGTCCCGCCGCCGGGAGAGCAGCCGTTCCACATCCCCGTCGATGGCGGCCTCCACCTGGCACACAAAGTGGACGTCCTCCTTTTTCCGGGCGTCCACCGATTTCTTTGCCAGCCGCACCTGGAGCACAGCCCGCTCTGGCAGGCGCAGTTTTTTGGCGGCGGCCCGCTTTACGTCCGCCTCTTGAAAATCCAGGGGCAGCTTTACGCCTGAGAGCTTCAAAAAGGGCCCCGCCCCGCTGTTATTTCCCATGGGTATCCCTTCCTCCGTTTCCCGGCGGCCTGCCCGGCAGCCAGGCCCGTAGCCCAGGCCCAGTGCAGGTTGAATCCGCCGCAGTCCCCGTCGATATTCAGCAGCTCCCCCGTCAGGTACAGCCCGGGGCAGCGCCTGGATTCCATCGTCAGGCTGTCCACCTCGTTCAGCGGCACCCCGCCGGCGGTGACCTGGGCGCTGTCCCAGTCCCCCACGCCGGAGACGGGGAACCGCCAATCCTTGGCCAAGGCGGCCGCCTTCCGCAGCTGTTGGCGTATCAGCTCCCCGCACAGGGCCTCCCGGGGAAGCCCCAGCTCCTTCATCAGCTCTTCGCCCACCCGCAGGTTCACCGCCCCGGAAAAGAGCTCCCAGGCCGGGCGGCGGGGGTGGGCCTTGGCCTGGCGCTCTAAAAAGGCCAGAACCTCCCGGTAGGAGAGCTCCTCCAGCAGGTCCAGGGCGGCCTCCCCATCCCGGCAGCCCTCCGGCAGATAGGCGGATAAATCGAACACGCAGATGCCCGAGAGCCCCCGCTCTCCAAAGAGCACCTCGCCCTTCTCCTTCCGCAGGACCTCCCCCTGGCGCAGCAGGGAGACGGCTGCCCGCACCCGCATCCCCTTTAGGGAGCGCAGGCACTTCTTGGGGCTTTGCAGGCCGGTGAGGCTGGGCCGCAGGGAGGTGACCCGGTGGCCCAAGCCCTGGGCCAGCCGGTAGCCCCCCTCGGAGAAGGAGTGCTTGGGAGAGGCCTTCCCTCCGCAGGCCAACACGCAGCGGGCAGCCCACAGGGCCTCTCCTTGGGAGTTTTCCAGGCGGAAGCCGCCCTCCTCCCGGCAGATGCCCGTGACGCCCCAGCCGCACCGCAAAATGGCCCCTGCCTCCTCGCAGGCGCCCCGCAGGGCTTGGAGCACCGCCGCTGCCTGCAGGCTCCGGGGGTAGACCCGGCCCTCGCTGTCGGCCCGGCACAGCAGTCCCAAGGCCTCAAATTCCTCCAGAATGCGCTGGGGGGTGTACTCCTCCAGCAGGGGGGCGGCCAGGGCCCCGTCCCCGTGGTAGTGGGGGAGGGAGGCCTCCAGGTTGGTCAGGTTGCACCGGCCGTTTCCCGTGGCCAGCAGCTTTTTTCCCGGTTTGGGATTGCCCTCCACCAGGAGCACCGCCCCCGGCTGCCCCTGGGCTTTCAGGGTCCGTGCCGCCGCTTGGGCGGCCATCAGCCCGGAGGCCCCCGCCCCCACGACCACCACATCCCACCGTTCCATACAGCCGCCTCCTTGCGAAAAAGTGCGCGCTCACCGGCGCTTTTCCCTCATTGTACAGGGGAAGCAGCTGTTTTTATTTCTGAATTAGAATTATAGTTTGATTTCTTCCAGCCTTCCAAAGGTGTAGCCCATGCCCTCCCAAGTGGTCAGCAGCTCATCCAAGATTTCCACGTTGGTCTGGGACGTGCTGTGCAGCAGCACTACCGCCCCAGGGTGCACCCGGGGGACGAGTTTGTCGAAGGCCTCCGCCCGGGTGGGCTGGTCATCCTGGTACCAGTCCACATAGGCCAGGCTCCAGAACACAGTGCGGTAGCCCAGTGTTTGGGCCATCTCCAGGTTGGACTGGCAGAACTTCCCCTGGGGCGGCCGGTACAATTTGGGCATCTCCTGGCCGGTCAGCTCCCGGTACAGCGCTTCGTTCTTTTCCAATTCCTGGCGAAAACTTCCCTCATCGGCAATGGCGGACATGTCCGGGTGGGAGTAGGTGTGGTTGCCCACGGTGTGGCCCTCCTCCACTATGTGGCGCACCAAATCCGGCTGTGTCTCCAGGTAATTGCCCACCAGGAAGAAGGTGGCGGGCACATTGTGCTTTTTCAACGCGTCCAGGATGGGGGCGGTGCAGCCGTTCTCAAAGCCCGCGTCAAAGGTGAGGTACAGCACCTTTTCCTCCGTGTCCGCCCGGAACAGGGCGTTGTACTGGGCCAAATAGGCCTCATCCGCATTGCCGGCGGGGGGCTGGCCCTCCTCCCCAAAGCGCAGCCCCCAGTTGGTGACCTCCGCTGAGGCCATCACCGCGCCGCCCCACTGGGCGCGCAGAGTCACGGTCCCGCACAGGACCAGCACCGCCGCTAAAGCGGCCAGCACCAGGCCCTTCTTTTTTGCCGTTTGCCAAAAGCGCTTCATATCCCTTCCTCCTCTCGGGAATCTATATGCGTCCCGGCGGGGAAGATGACAGGGGCACTTGCGCGCTGGGACAAAATGCTGTATGATTTTCGTAAGAATTTCGTTTCCCGGAATGTAAGGAACCAGCCTTATACTTTATTTTAGAATGAGCCCCGCCGCAGCGCGGGGGCAGGAGGGACCTAGCTTATGGACAGCGCAGAAAAGAAAAATATCCTGGTAGTGGATGATGACAGGGAAATCGTGCGGGCCATCGCCCTGAATCTGGAGAGCGAGGGGTACACCGTTTTCAAGGCCTACGACGGCATGGAGGCCCTGGACCTGGCCATGACCAAGGACATCCACCTCATCATCATCGACGTGATGATGCCCCGCCTCGACGGCCTTTCCGCCATTATGAAGATCCGGGAGAAGAAGAACCTGCCCATCATCGTGCTCTCCGCCAAAAGCGAGAACAGCGACAAGGTCATCGGCCTTTCCATGGGCGCGGACGACTACATCACCAAGCCCTTCAACCCCATGGAGCTGGTGGCCCGGGTCAAGTCCCAGCTGCGGCGGTATACCAGCCTGGGGGATATCCACTCCAGCGGGGAGAACACCATCGTCAACGGGCGGCTCACCTTCAACCTGGACGAACATGTGCTCTACGCCGACGGGGAGCCCGTCAAGCTCACCGCCACAGAGACGAAAATCGTCGAGCTGCTGATGCGCAACCCGGGCCGTATCTTCCCGGCGGAGGAGATTTACAGCAAGATCTGGAACGAGTCCGCCTACTCCACGGAGAACACGGTGATGGTCCACATCCGCCGCATCCGGGAGAAAATCGAGATCAATCCCGGCGAACCGGAATACTTGAAGGTGGTGTGGGGCATTGGATACAAATTTGAAAAGCACTGAGCCCAAGGGCGCCGAGTCCCGCGGCCGGGACATGTTTAAGGGGGCGGTGTCCTGGCTCAGCTTTATGATTTTGCTGTGCACTCTCACTGCGGGGCTGCTCTCTCTGCTCTTTGTCGCCTTAGACCCCACAGTGGCGGCCGGCTTGGGGGAGGCCATCGTCAACCTGACCTATGGGGAGTACCCCCAGTGGCTGCCGGTGATGGCTTGCTCCCTGGTGCTGTTGGCCGCCAGCATCCTGGTGCTGGTGTTCGTGTTCCGCCGGGACCGCCGCGCCTTTGAGGACATGCTGGCCGCCTGGTTGGCCAAGATCTGGGTGGAGTTCAAGCTGCTGTTCATCCTCTTGGTGCTGCTCTTTACCATGACCATCGACATGTACACCAACTTTACCTACGGCTGGTTCACTGTAATTGCGGCGGTGGTGTTTCTCTATTTTCTCTGCCTGGATATTGGGAAGAATCGCCGGTTCTTCCGGCACAACATCGTCCGCTCCCTGCTGCGGGCCCTCAACGACTATCGGGATTTGACCAGCTTTGAGCAGCGCAGCATCCGCCGGCTGTTTTCCACCCTGGCGGTCATTGTGGGGGTGCTGGGCATTTCGGCAGTCCTGTTCATTGCCCTGTGGCGGGCGGAGATGGATGCCCGCGCCGCCCCCATCCGGGACCTCTTTCTCTTGGCGGTGGTAAGCTTTGCTCTGGCGGGGGTCATCGGCAGCATATTCTGGTACACCCTGGCCCTGAAGAGGGACCTGCGGGACTGGAACGTGCTTATGGGTCAGATCCGGGAGATGTACAGCGGCAACCTGAACGCCGTCAACCACATTGCCCCCAATTCCAATCTGTACGACTGCGCCATGCAGCTGAACATGATCCGCACCGGCATTCAGAAAGCCGTGGAGGAGGGCGTAAAGGCCGACCGCACCAAGGTGGAGCTGATTACCAACGTGTCCCACGATATCAAGACGCCCCTGACCTCCATTATCAGCTATGTGGAGCTGCTGAAAAAAGAGCCGGACCTGCCGCCCCATGTGGTGGACTACATCAACACCATTTCCCGCAAGGCGGACCGGCTGAACCACATCGTCCAAGACGTGTTCGAGGTCTCCAAGGCCGCCACGGGCAACATCAGCCTGAACCCGGAGGATTTGGACATTGGCAAGCTGCTGCAGCAGACCTTTGGGGAAATGGAGGAGACCTTGCGCCATTCCACCCTGACCTGGCGGGTGGATATTCCGGATGCGCCCATGCTGGTCCACGCAGACGGCCAGCGGCTGTACCGGGTGTTCCAAAACCTCATCCGCAACTGTGACCAATATGCCCTGGAGGGGTCTCGGGCCTACGTGTCCGTCGCCGCCCAAAACGGGGTTGCCACGGTCAGCATCCGCAATATCTCCCGCAGTGAGATCACCATGGACGCCGAGCATCTCACCGCCCGGTTTGTTCGGGGAGATCAGAACCGCACCACAGAGGGCAGCGGCTTGGGGCTCTCTATTGCCAAGAGCTTTACCGAGGCCTGCGGCGGCAAGTTCCATCTGCATACCGACGGGGACCTGTTCATCGTTACAGTACAGTTCCCATTGGTGCGCACCGCGCCAGTGATGCCTCCAACCCCGGCCCCCGCTCCCCTCGCCGCAGTAGAGGCCCCGCGGGAGGCTGCTTCCGCCCCCGCCGCAGAGGAGGCGGAACCCCCCTCTCCCAAGGAGGAGCTGGCCCCCTCCCAGGAGGAATAAGCTCGTTCCAAGCCGCGCCTTTGGGTGCGGCTTTTTCTTGCAAACGGGCAGCCTCTCTGCTACAATGGTCCTAAAGCGCCATCCATAGGGAGGAAGAACACATGGTAGAGATCACCCCGTCCCAGCGGGGCCGCTTGGCGCCCTTGTTCCAGGGCTGGGAGGAAACATTAATCTGGTCGGTGCTCCAGGGCTGCATGGGGCGGGCGTGGGCCGATGAAGGCGGGTGCCCCCGGGCAGCCCTGCTTTGGATTGGGGATTTTGGCTTCCTGGGCGGGGATGCCCATGCCCCAGGGGCCGGGGAGCTGGCCGCTTTCATCCCGCCGGAGTTTGCGGGCTCCGGCGCCCTGCTGGTGCCGCAAAACCGGGAGTGGCTGGCCCTGCTGGAGCAGGTCCACGGAAAAAGGGGAGAACCCATCACCCGTTATGCCATCCGCAAAGAGCCGCAGGCTTTTGACCGGGCCCGGCTCCGGGCTTTCCGGGACAGCCTGCCCAAGGGGTATTCCCTGCGCCTCATCGACCGGGAGCTGTATGGGCGCGTTCTTCAAACGCCCTGGGCCCGGGACTTCTGCGCCCAGTTCGGCAGCTGGGAGGAGTACGCCGCCCACGGCGCGGGCTATGTGGCCCTCTATGGGGAGGAGCTGGCGGCGGGGGCCTCCTCCTACAGCTGGTACAAGGGCGGCATCGAAATCGAAGTCGACACCAAGCGGGAGCACCGCCGCCGGGGTCTGGCCCTGTGCTGCGCCTCCGCCCTGATCCTCCACTGCCTGGACCGGGGCCTGTACCCCAGCTGGGACGCCGCCACCCCCATCAGCGTGGCCCTGGCGGAGCGGCTGGGCTACCACTTCAGCCATGAGTACCCCTGCCTGCTGGTACAGGTGGAGGAGCCTTCCTTGCGGGAGACCGACTGGGTGTTTTTTGACATCGGCTCCACCCTGGTGGACGAGCGGGAGGGCTTCCGGCTGCGCATCGAAAAAGCCCTGGAGGGCACCGGCGTGGCCTATCAGGACTTCGTCCAGCGGATGGAGGAGCACTACCGCCAGGGCCGCAACGGGGACAAGCTGGCCTTCGCGGAGCTGGGCATCCCCCGGCCTCCCTGGACCGGAGAGGGGGAGTTCCCCTATCCGGAGGCCGGGGATTGCCTGCGGCGGCTGAGCGCCCGGTACAAGCTGGGAGTCATCGCCAACCAGCCCCTGGGCACGGCGGCCCGGCTGGAGCGCTACGGCCTGCTGCCCTATCTCAGTGTGGTGGCTTCCTCCGCAGAGGAGGGTGTCTCCAAGCCGGACCCGGCCCTGTTCCGCATTGCCTTGGAACGGGCGGGCTGCCTGCCGGAGCGAGCCCTCATGGTGGGGGACCGGCTGGATAACGACATTGTTCCCGCCAAGGCCCTGGGCATGAAGACCTTGTGGGTCCGCCAAGGCTTTTGGCGCCATGCCGCGCCCCAAGCCCCAGAGGAAACCCCGGATTTTGCTGTTTGGAGCCTGCAGGAGGCCGTCCGCCTTCTGCTGGGAGAAGAGGAATGCGGAAAGGAAGGAAAGGAAAATGAGGGAGAGAATGCGTAAAATCCTTTTGGCGGCAGTGCTTCTGCTCCTTCTCGTCCCCGCCTTAGGGGGGTGCCAAGAGCGGGAGACGGAAAAGGCCTTTGTGGCCCCATACGACATGAGCCAGGACCAACAGGAGCTGCTGTCCCTGCTGGGGTTGGAGGACGCGGCCCTGGTGTTTTCCTTTCAAGCCCCGGAGGAAGCGGCGAAGGTAACTGCCCACACCTATGTGCTGGAGGATGGCGTCTGGGTGGAAAATGGGGGTGTCTCCCTGCTGCGGGAAGGGGGGGACAGCCAGCCCCTTGCCGGGGAGTTCGCCCTGGTCTACCACCGGGACCGCAGCATGGATCTGCACCTGAACGCCCAGGGCCGGATATCCCTTTCCAGCGATCCGGTGCCCTTTGAGGGAGAACGGCTCTCCGCCGCCCGGGGAGCCATCCCAGAGAGCCAGCCCGCTCCCCTGGGGGAGGAAGTGCCCGTAGCCCTGTTTCTGGAGGATGGCGGCGCCTCTATGAAGTCCCTGACCCCTCAGTCCTATTTCACCCCACAGGAGCTGGAGGGCATGGATGTGGCCCAGGCGGTGACCCTGGAATTTTCCGCTGGATAAATAAAGAGAGAGCCCCTGGCGCCGGCGCCGGCCAGGGGCTCGTCTTCTATTTGGCTTTCGGGTGGGCTCATTCCGAAGCGCGGAACACAGTCTCCCCGTCCTTGATGGTCTCCATCACCCGCAGGTCCTTCAGCTCTTCCGGCGGGCAGGAGAGGGGGTCCCGGTCCAGAATGACCAGGTCCGCCCGCTTGCCCGGGGATAGGGTGCCTTTTTCCTCCTCTTCAAACAGGGCCCAGGCGGCGTTGACGGTTATGGCCCGCAGCGCCTCCCAGGGGGACAGCCGCTGTCCTTCCCCCAAAAGAGTCCCCGCCTTAGTGCGGCGGCACACGGCGCACCACAGGGTTTCCAGCATATTGGGCAAGATCACCGGCGTATCCTGATGAAAGTCGAACACCACCCCGGCCTCCTGGGCAGTTTTTGCGGGGCTGATGTTCTGGGCCCGCTCCCAGCCGAAGTTTTGAAGGTGCACGTCCCCCCAGTGGTACACGTGGGCCACAAAGAAAGAGGCCACCATTCCCAGAGGGCGCAGCCGGGGCACTTGGTCCGGCCGCAGCAGCTGGGCGTGGATCATAAGGGGACGGATGTCCCGGGGGCAGGCCGTGTGGGCTTTTTCATAGCAGGAGAGTAGCTGCTCCGCCGCCGCGTCCCCGTTGCAGTGCACGGCAATCTGCGCCCTCTCCCGCAGGGCCTTCTCCAAAAAGGCCGTTACCTGGCTGTCCGGATAGACGGGGTAGCCCCGGTACGTTTCCTCCCCCTCATAGGGCTGGGTCATCCAGGCGGTGCGCCCCTGAGGGGAACCGTCCAAAAACAGTTTGTACCCGGCAATCTTCAGCCGGTTGTTATAGCGCCCCAGCCAGTCCCGGTGGGCCTCTAAAAGGGCGGCGCTGTCTTTGATGTCCACATAAGCCGCTACGTCCCCCCGCAGCAGCCCCCTGGCGGCCGCGGCCTCCAGCAGGTCCCACTCCGGCTGGCGGGCCAGCCCCTCGTGGATGGTGGTGACTCCCTGGGAGAAGTACACCCGCTGAGCCCGTTCCAGATTTTTTAAGCTGGCCTCCGGGTCCCGGGGGATGCGGGAGCCCATGTTGGTAAAGGCCGCTTCCTCCAAGTAGCCGTTGGGAGAGCCGTCCTCCCACCGGCCAATGCGGCCCCCCTCCGGGTCCGGGGTGGCCTTTTCCACCCCCAGCCGCTGCAGCCCCAGGGAGTTCACCGCCCCCATGTGGCCGGAGGCGTGGGTCACCATGGCGGGGCAGTCCGGCAGGGCGGCGTCCAGGTCCGCGGCGGTGGGGTGCCGGCCCTCTTCCAGGTCGTTTTGGTCATAGCCAAAGCCGATGACCCACTCCCCGGCGGGGATGTGCCACCGCTGCCGGAAATTCCTCATCCGCTGGGCGATCTCCCCAAGGTTTCTGCACCCGGAGAGCTGGCACAGCCCCAGTGTCTGGGCCAGGGCTGTGACGTGGCTGTGGCCGTCCACAAAAGCGGGTAGCAGGGCTTTTCCCTCCAGGTTTACCCGGCGGGCTCCAAAGGCCAGGGGCTCCACATCCTCCAATGCCCCCGCCGCCCGAACGCGGCCGTCTTCAATCAAGAGGGCCTGCGCCCGTTCCGGGCCCTCCATGGGCAGGACACTCCCACCATAAAACAGGGTCTTCATCGCATGACCTCCTCAGCGTTTCCAGTTTTCCCCAGTATGGCACATTTATGCGCCGGGGGCAAGAGGAAGAAGGCGGTAAATTTTCCCTATCTTGCATATTTAACAAGAAAATGCTACAATATGATGTCAAGCGGGCAAGTAAGGAGAGATGGCTTTTGAACTTGAAAAAATGGGAGGTGGCCCCCCTGAACCGGGAACGGGCCGCCCAAATCGCGGAGCGGTATTCCCTCCCGTTTTTCCTCTCGATGATGCTGGAGATTCGGGGCTTTTCCTCTGAGGAGCAGATCCGTGGACTGCTTTCCGGCGGCCAGCTCTCCGACCCCTTCCTGATGAAGGACATGGATAAGGCCGCGGCCCGCATTCGCCGGGCCATGGAAAATTTCGAGAAGATTGCCGTCTACGGCGATTACGACGCCGACGGCGTCACCGCCACCGCCATCCTCTTTACCTATCTGGAGGCTGTGGGCGCGGACGTGATTTACTACATACCCCAGCGGGAGGGCGAGGGCTACGGCATGAACCTCCAGGCGGTGGAGAAACTTCACGGCTTGGGAGTGGGCCTGATTGTCACCGTGGACAACGGCATTGCCTCTGTAAAAGAGGTGGAGCGCGCCCGAGAACTGGGGATGGACGTGGTGGTCACCGACCACCACCGCCCCCAAGAGCGGCTTCCCCAGGCCGCGGCTGTGGTAGATGCCCACCAGCCTGGGGACAGCAGCCCTTTTAAAGAGCTTTGCGGGGCCGGCGTGGCCTTGAAGCTGGTCATGGCCCTAGAGGGCGGAGATCCCCAGGGCATTTTGGAGGAGTACGCCGATCTGGCCGCCCTGGGCACAGTGGCCGATGTGGTGCCTGTGCTGGGGGAAAACCGGCAGATCGTCAAGGCGGGGCTTTCCCTTTTGGCCCGGGGCGGCCGGGCCGGGGTGGACGCCCTCATGGAGGAAAGCGGCATGGGGGGCAAGAAGGCCACCGCCACCAGCTTGGCCTTCACTGTCATCCCCCGCATCAACGCCACCGGCCGCATGGGCTCCCCGGACCGGGCTGTCCGCCTTCTGACCTGTGATGACCCAGAAGAGGCCCAGCCCCTTTCCCAGGAGATCTGCGAGGACAACGACCGCCGCCGCCAGGTGGAGGGGGAGATCGCTCAGCAGGCCATCGAGGCCATCCAGCGGGACCCCCAGCTTTTATACAGCCGGGTCATTGTGGTGGAGGGAAAAGGCTGGCACCACGGGGTCATCGGCATCGTGGCCTCCCGGGTTACAGAGCGTTTCGGCAAGCCCAGCATCGTCATCTCCGTGGATGGGGAAGAGGCCCGCGGCAGCGGCCGCAGCGTGGAGGGCTTCTCCCTGTTCCAGGCAGTCTCCGCTTGCTCGGACCTGCTGGAGCGGTTTGGAGGCCACCCCATGGCGGCCGGGGTCACCTTAAAGCCGGAAAACGTGTCCCTGTTCCGTCAGCGCATCAATCAGTACGCGGCTGAAGCCTGCCCGGAGATGCCTGCGCAGGTCCTCCGGCTGGACTGCCGCTTGAACCCCGGCGCCCTGTCCCCGGAGATGCCCCAGAGCTTGGAGCCCCTGGAACCCTTTGGAAGCGGGAATCCCCAGCCGCTGTTTGGCCTGTACGGCATGGAGCTTCGGGAGATCGTTCCGGTGGGGGGCGGCAACCATCTGCGGCTGGTCTGTGCCAAGAAGGGGGCCATGCTCACCTGCATGTGTTTTGGCGTCAAGCCGGAGGAGTTCCCCTTTGTGCCGGGGGAGACGCTGGACTTGGCGGTTACCTTGGAGGCCCGGGAGTTCCGGGGAGAGGCCCAGCTCACCGTCAGCGTGCGGGAGGCAAAGCTCTCCGGCCTGGATATGGACCAGTGCATCCACACCTACCGTGTCTATGAGAAGCTCCAGCGGGGAGAGGCCCTTTCCCGGGAAGAGGGGGAGGAGCTGCTGCCCACCCGGCAGGACCTGGCGGCGCTGTACCGAAAGCTGGCCTCCCTCAAGGGGGTGGCCTTCGGGCTCCAGTCCCTGCTGGGGGCGCTTCCGGGTTTCAACCTGGGAAAGCTGCTGCTGTGCCTGGAAATGCTGCAGGAGCGGCGGCTCATTGCTTTGCTGGGCGGGGAGCAGCGCAAGACCGCAGAGCTGCTGCCCACCCAAGGGAAAGTGGATATCTTCGCCTCCCCGGTTTACGGGCGGGCCAAACAGCTGGTAAAAAACTGACAGAGGGATAAAGGAGGGAACAGCAATGGCAGTTGTGGTGCAGATCAGCAGCTATGAGGAGCTGCGAAAGATCATAGAGGAAAGCGGCAAGGAGTACGACCGGGCCAAGATTGAGCAAGCCTACCGCCTGGCGGAGGAGAAGCACCAGGACCAGAAGCGCAGCTCCGGCGAGCCCTATATCATCCACCCCCTGTCGGTGGCGGCTATCCTGGTGGGGCTGGGCATGGATTCCGAGTCCGTTATGGCGGGGCTTCTCCACGATGTGGTGGAGGACACCGATTGCACGATCGAGGAGATCCAGAAGACCTTTGGCAAAGAGGTGGCCTTGCTTATCGACGGGGTGACCAAGCTGACCAAGATCCCCTATTCCTCCCGGGAGGAGCAGCAGGCAGAGAACCTGCGGAAAATGCTGATGGCCATGGCAGAGGATATCCGGGTCATCATCATCAAGTTCGCAGACCGGATGCACAACCTCTCCACCCTGGAGTACATGTCCCCCCAGAAGCAGCGGGACAAGGCTGTGGAATGCCTGGAGGTCTATGCCCCCATTGCGGACCGTTTGGGTATCCGCACTGTGAAGGAGTATATGGAGGACATCTCCTTAAAGTACCTGGACCCCCAGGCCTACCGGGAGATCGAGGAAGACCTGTCCTCCCGCAGCAAAAGCCGGAAGCAGTTTATCGAGGATACAAAGGCTCTGATCCGCGGCCGGGTGGAGATCTCCATTCCCGATGTGTACATCGAGGGTCGGGTCAAGAGCATTTACGGCATCTACCGCAAAATGTTTATCCAGGGAAAGGCCTTTGAGGAGATCTACGATGTATTTGCCGTGCGGGTCATCGTGGATACCATTGAGGACTGCTACAACGTGCTGGGCATTATCCACGATATGTTCCAGCCCCTGCCGGGCCGGTTTAAGGACTACATCTCCATGCCCAAGCCCAACATGTACCAGTCTTTGCACACCACCGTCATCACAAAGGCCGGTGTGCCCTTCGAGGTGCAGATCCGCACCTGGGAGATGCACCACACGGCTGAGTACGGCATCGCGGCCCATTGGAAATATAAGCTGGGCATGTCTGCCAGGGACGCGGACAACGCCGCCCTGGACGACCGTCTGGCCTGGATTCGCCAGATGCTGGAGAACCAGGCGGAGAGCGAGGATGTCACAGACCTGGTCCACTCCATTAAGAGCGACTTGATCCCCGAGGAGGTCTTCGTCTTCACCCCCAAAGGGGACGTGATCAACCTGCCCTTGGGCTCCACTGTCATCGACTTTGCCTATGCCATCCACAGCGAGGTGGGCAACCGGATGATCGGCGCCAAGGTGGATAAGCGCATTGTCCCCCTGGATTACAAGGTCAAAACCGGTGAGATCATTGAGATCCTCACCACCAAGGAGGCGGGCCGCGGCCCGAACCGGGACTGGCTCACCCTGGTGCGCACCAGTGAGGCCCGCAACAAGATCCGTGCCTGGTTTAAGAAGGAAAAGCGGGATGAGAACATCGTGGAGGGCCGGGCCGAGCTGGAGCGGGAGTTCCGCCGCAGCAACATCCCTCTGACCTCCGAGCTGATGGACTATATGATCGAAAGCGTGGGCAAGCGCCACAACTGCTCCACAGAGGATGACTTCTACGCTGCCATTGGCTATGGGGGCATCCAGCTGTGGAAAGTGCTGCCCCGTATCAAAGAAGAGGCCCTGCGCCTGCAGAAGAGCGCTGCTCCGGACCAGCCACAGGAGCTGCCCCCGCCCACCACGCCAGAGCCCAAACGCCGGGTGGCCAGCGGCGTGCTGGTGGAGGGCATGGACAACTGCCTCATCAAGTTTTCCCGCTGCTGCAACCCCCTGCCCGGGGACGAGATCATCGGCTTCATCACCCGGGGCTTTGGGGTCTCCATCCACAAGCGCAGCTGCTCCAACGTACCCCGGGACCTGACCCAGTGTCCCGAGCCAGAGCGGTGGGTCAACGCTCACTGGGCCGGCGATGTGAAGGATGATTTTAAGTCCACCCTGCACATCCTGGCAGTGGACCGGGCGGGTTTGCTGGCCGACGTGACCCAGCAGCTCTCCAATATGAAGATCTTTATTCACGCCCTCAACTCCCGGCAGGAGCGGGGGAGCGGCAATGCCTTTATTTCCGCCACCATCTCCATCAACGGCCTGCCCCAGCTGCAGAATATCATCGAGCGGCTGGGCAAGATCCCTGGCGTCATCTCCATTGACCGCAGTTGATTTCAAAGAGGTAATCCCATGCAGTTATTTCTCAGCGGCCACGCATACCGCTACGAATGTGAAAACCTGTGCCGCCTGTTCTTCCCCTACAGCCCCGTCAAGGTGGAGGAGGCCGCCGCCCTTCCGGAGGCGGGGCTCCCGGAAGGGCCTTGGGCCTTTGCCCGCATAGAGGGGGTGGAGGGCGCATACCACTATACAGTTACGGTTTCCGACGGGGAGCGCTCCCTCACCCGGCAGGCGGACGCCCCTGCCCTCCAGGAGTACTCTATGACCAACCTGCTCTACAACGCCTTTGTGGAGCTGACCGGCACCCGCCCCGCCTGGGGCATGCTCACGGGCATCCACCCTGTCAAACTGCTGCGCCAGTATGTGGAGGAGCAAGGGGAAGAGGCGGGCGCCGCCTACTTCCAAAGCCACTGCCACGTCACCGCCCCCAAGGCGGAGCTGGCCCGGCGGGTGCTGCGGGCCCAGGCCCCGGCGGTGGAAGCCCTGACGGAAAACGATTTCAGCCTGTATGTGTCCATCCCTTTCTGTCCCACCCGGTGCGCGTACTGCTCCTTTGTCTCCCAGGATATGGAGCACGCGAAAAAGCTGATGGACCCTTACTTTGACCTGCTTTTGGTGGAGCTGGAAAAGACCGCTCAGGTGACCCGGGACCTGGGCCTTTCCCTGATCTCCGTGTACATCGGCGGGGGCACCCCCACCACCTTGTCCGCCCGGCAGCTTTCCGCCCTGTGTGGGAAGATCCGCCAGGTGTTTGACCTCTCCCGCTGCACGGAGTTCACCGTGGAGGCCGGCCGCCCGGACACCATCACCGGGGAGAAGCTCCTGGCCCTGCGGGAGGCGGGCATCAGCCGCATCAGTATCAATCCTCAGTCCCTGTCGGACCAGGTGCTGCGCAATATCGGCCGCCGCCACACCGCCCAGGACATTGAGGAAGCCTTCCAGCTGGCCCAGCGGCTGGGCTTTGACAACATCAACGCCGACCTGATCGTGGGACTGCCCGGGGACGACCTGCCGGGCTTCCAGAAGAGCCTGGAAGGGGTGCTCGCTCTGGGGGCCTCCAATGTGACGGTGCACTCCCTGGCCCTAAAGCGTTCCGCACGCATCAATGCCCCCGGAGGGGACCTGTCCCTCCACGCGAAGAGTGGGGAGACTGCCGCCATGATGGATTATTCCATCGAAAGGCTGACCCAGGATGGCTTCGAGCCCTATTACCTTTACCGGCAGACCCGTATGGCCGGCAACCTGGAAAACACCGGCTGGGCCAAGCCAGGCACCATTTGCCGTTACAACATCTATACCATGGATGAGTCCAACACGGTCATCGCCTGCGGTGCGGGAGCTGTCTCTAAGCTGAAAGACCCGTACAGCGACAGGCTGGAACGAATTTTCAACTTTAAAAACCCCCACGAGTACATCACCCGCAATCCCGAGATCCTTCAGAGAAAGGACGGTGTCACCGCGCTTTATGAGCAATTTCGCCAGCGGCTACGTTAAGTACATCAACCACCTGGAGCAGATCAACGACGCGGCGGTCAGTTGTCCTCAGCGGATGATCGCCGAGGTGGAGGACGCCTACCACGACCACCTGGAGAACATCGCCCGCAACATCACCAGCCACCACCGGCAGGTGCGAGTCATCATGCTTTCAGGGCCCAGCAGCAGCGGCAAAACCACCACCGCCCATTTGCTGCGGGATTACCTCACCGCCTTTGGGGCCAACACCACCATCGTCTCTTTGGACGATTT
The DNA here is from genome assembly GCA_900543555.1 of uncultured Oscillospiraceae bacterium. Taxonomy (GTDB): domain Bacteria; phylum Bacillota; class Clostridia; order Oscillospirales; family Acutalibacteraceae; genus Acutalibacter; species Acutalibacter stercoravium. The sequence continues at coordinate 30,713 of UQRL01000008.1, forward strand.
CTACCGGGGGGTGGGCAAGGCGCCCCAATTGCCGGGAGGGCAGTTTGACTATGAATCCGTCAAGGCCCTGGATGAAGAGGCGGTCAAGGGCTGCCTTCTGGACATCATCTCCACCGGGGAGTTCTCTGTGCCCACCTATAATTTCACCCTGGGCCGCCCGGAGGGGGAGCTGCGGCGCTATAAGCTGGGCCCCCAGGATATGGTCATTGTAGAGGGGATCCACGGTTTGAACCCCCAGTTTACCCGAGAGCTTCCAGAGGGGTCCTGTGTCAAGCTGTACGTCAGCGTCAAGCAGCAGATCAAGTCCGCCAACGGCGAGGTGATCTCCCCCATGGACCTGCGCCTGGTGCGCCGCATTGTGCGGGATATCCAGTTCCGGGACACCTCCCCGGAGCGCACCCTGGCCATGTGGCCCCAGGTTGTAAAAGGGGAAGACCGCTATATCCGCCCCTACCGCCTCACCGCCGATTACACGGTCAACTCCATCCATATTTATGAGCCCTGCGTGATGCGGCGGGTGGCCATCCCGCTGCTGCGGGCCATTGCAGAGGACAGCCCCTATTACAAAAAAGCCCGGGACCTGGAATCCCGCCTGATGCGCTTTGAGCCCATCGACGAGAGCCTGGTGCCGGAAAACTCCATGCTGCGGGAGTTTCTGGGGCCGTTAAAGCCGTAAAGGAAAGGCGGCAGGGGAGAACTTTCCTGGGAAAAGCTGTTTTGTCCAGTGAAAATCAGCCAAAGCGACAAAATGTAAGGGATTCTTAATGGATTTGAAAGGCAAAATGCTTTGACTTTTTCGGAAAATCCGGTATAATGAAAGCAAGAGAAGAGGAGCACATCCCCTTCCAACACCCTGCACTTTTGAAAAGGAGGACAAATGGTCATGGGAATTTTAGATGATGTGGTCATAAACGCCAAATCCGCGGCAGAGGCTGTGGGCAAGAAGGCCGGGCAGATTGTGGATGTCTCCAAGCTGCGCATCAACGTGGCAGAGCTGAACGCGGAGATCAGCAAGCGCTATGAGGCTCTGGGCGAGTATGTGTACGAGACCTGCCGGGAGCAGCTGGCAGAGGATGCCGAGGCTGTGGGCAAAATGGCCGAGCTGGACGAGCTGGTGAACCAGCGCAATGCTGTCACCAAGGAATTGGTGGATAAGCAGAACAAGGTTGTGTGCCCCACCTGTGGCAAACAGAGCCCTTCTACCGCTCTGTACTGCAGCAACTGCGGCACGAAGCTGACCGGCGAGGAATAATCCAATCTGCTGAAAAGCGAAGGGCGGCCCAAGCGGGCCGCCCTTTTGCGCGTTTAGAGGTCGTCAATCTTCATCTTTTCCAGCTCTTTCTCCTGAGAGCGCTTGCGCGCAGCCTGGGCCTGGGCGCGGTGGAACTCCGCCCGGCGGCGCATTTCCCGGCGGCGCACTACGATAAACACAACGATCCCCACCACCAGCGCCAGTGCCAGCAGCGTGGGGAAGATCCACAGCATAATGTTGGCTACGATGCTCACTTCATGCTCCTCCTTTCTGCTTTTTGTACTCTGAAATTAATAGCTTAGCTGTGTCAAAATCCAGCTTTTCACTCAGGGCTAAGCGTTTGATGAGAGCTACATAGGGGTCCCCGGCGTACTCCTCCTCTAGCCGCACCTTTTGAATGATCCGGTCCAGCCGAAGGCGGACCGTGGGATAGGTCACCCCATATAGCCCGGCGATCTCTTTCAGGGACCCAGAACACAGCAGGAAATTTTTTAGAAACGCCACATCCTCTTCCTCCAGCCCGGCCATCCACTCCGGTACCACTTGTATGCCCATAAACCTACCTTCTCTCCCGTATCTTTTACTATATTAAATATACTCTTTAATAAAATACAAGTCAAGATGCAAATAAAAATTTGATTTATTTTCAAGAGGATTTTCCCTCCTTTGAAAAATATCCCGGCTATTCCTTTCATAGAAATGGGGGAGAAGGTTTTCTGCAGGAGGGGGAGAGGGAAAATGGGAGGAAAGCAAGGCAAGGGTTCCAGGGGGCACGGCTTCCTGCGGGGGGCGCTGGTGCTCACGGCAGGCATGGCGGTGGTGAAGGTGCTGGGGGCCCTGTTCAAGGTGCCCCTGACCTATGTGGTGGGGGAGTACGGCATTGGCATGTTCAACATGGCCTACCATTTTTATGGGCCGGTATTCAGCCTGGCTACCGCAGGATTTCCCATTGCCGTGGCGCGCCTGGTTTCCCAGGAAGCCTCCCTAGGCCGTTGGAACGATGCCCGTCAGGTGAAACGGGTGGCCCTGCCCCTGTTCCTGGCTTTTGGGACGGGGGGCGCCCTGGTGATGACCTGCTTTGCCCCCCTTTACTGTCAGGGGGTGGCAGGAGCGGCCTATGCCCTGGCGCCCATGCTGGCCCTGGCCCCGGCGGTGGTGTTTTCCAGCGCTTCCTCAGTCTACCGCGGCTATTACGAGGGGCTGGGGAATATGGTCCCCACTGCCCTTTCCCAGGTGTTAGAGGCCCTCTTAAAGCTGGGCATGGGGCTTTTTACCGCCGGCTGGGTGATTTCCCTGTGCCGGGAGGAGTACGCCGCTCAACGCACGGTTCTAGGGTTTGCGCCTCCCACCCAGGAGGAAGCCCGGTTTTTCATCCTGGCCCTGGGCGCGGCAGGGGCGGTGCTTGGTGTCACAGTTGGCACCCTGGTGTCCCTGCTGTATTTAGTCCTGCGGTTCCGCCTGCACGGAGACGGCACCGTGCCCCGGCTCTACAAAAGCTCTCTCGCCCCGAAAAGCAAAGGGGAAACCCGGCGGCTTCTGCTGAAGATCACTTTGCCGGTCGCCCTGGGCTCGGCTGCCTCCAGCGTGGCGGGGCTCATTGACGCCACCTTCCTGCAAAGCCGGGTGGCCTCCGCTTTGGAGCAGTTTCCCCAGAGGTTCCTTGCCGCCTGCCAGGGAAAAGTGCCCGCAGCATACTGGGAAACACCCCAGGCCATCCCCACCTATCTGTACGGCTGCTATTCCCTTGCCATGACAGTCTACCTGTTGGTGCCCGGCATTACCCAAGCGTTTGGGACCAGCGCCTTGCCCGGGGTCACCAGTGCCTGGGCCCGGGGCAGCAAACGGGAGCTGCGTGGAAGGATGGAAGCCGTGGTGCGGGTCACCTCTCTGTTTTGTTTTCCGGCAGGGCTGAGCCTGACCGCCTTGGCGGAGCCTGTGGCAGGGCTGCTTTATGGGGAGGGGCCCTCCACAGCGGCCATTGCCCAGTCTCTGGCGCTGCTGGGCCTGGCATCCCTTCCCGCCGCTATGAGCGGCCCCCTTTCCAGCATGCTGCAGGCGGTGGGCAGGGCAGATCTGCCCGTCAAGCTGCTTTTACTGGCCATGGCTGTCAAGCTGGGTGCTAACTGGATGCTCTGCGGCATTCCAGAAGTGAATATCCTTGGCGCCGGCGTGGGGACCTGCCTGTGCTATCTGGTCCTCACTCTCACCCAGTTTTGGAAGCTGCGACGGGCCTCTGGGGTGGGGCTCTCCACAGTGGGGGTGTTTCTGAGGCCCTTCTGCTGCGCGCTGCTGTGCGCCGCCAGCGCCCGCTTGGGGTATGAGGGATGCCGCCCCCTGTGGCCCCATGGCGCCTTGGGAGAGGCTCTGGCGCTGGGGGCTGGGGCGGCCCTTGGCTGTGCCGCCTACCTGGCCGGGCTGCTGCTTTTGCGGGGCATTCGCAAAAGCGACCTCCAATCTTTGCCAAAGGGACAAAAAATTGCAAAAATGCTTGAAAAACAGGGATGGATATGATATCATTGCTTCTGTTATAGTCTTCCGGCAGGGAATTGCGGAAGCACCAGGCTTCAGCGGCTTTGTAAAGCCACCTGTGCCGCAGAAAATTTTTTGGAGGTAGCTCTATAATGAATAAGTCTGAATTGATCGCCGAAGTTGCAACGAAGGCCGAGATTACTAAAAAGGATGCTGAGGCGGCTGTTACCGCTGTCATTGACGCCATCACGGAGTCCCTGAAGAAGGGCGACAAGGTCCAGCTGGTGGGCTTTGGCACCTTTGAGGTCCGCGAGCGCGGCGCCCGCACTGGCCGGGATCCCCGCACCAACAAGGAGATCCAGATTCCCGCTTCCAAGGCCCCTGCCTTCAAGGCTGGCAAGGCACTGAAGGATACTGTCAACAACAAGTAAAAGCATGCGGCGTGTGGCGGGCCCGGGGTATTCCGGGCCCGTTTTTTGCAGCCTTTGGCGCATGGAAAGGAGATGGAAAAATGCGTCTGGACAAGTACTTGAAAATTTCCCGCTTGATCAAGCGGCGCACGGTTGCCAATGAGGCCTGCGACGCGGGCCGGGTACTGGCAAATGGCAAGCCTGCCCGTGCCTCTTACGAGGTCAAGGCCGGCGATGTGCTGGAAATCCACCTGGGGGAAAGGGTTTTGAAAGCAGAGGTCCTTTCTGTGGCGGAGTACGCCAAGAAGGAGCAGGCCTCCGACCTGTACCGCCTGCTGGAGGAATAATTTCCCTGCCGTCCCCATAGACATATCCCAAGAAACAAAAGGGGTATGCGTATATGGCAGAAGCACAGAAGCCGCAGGGGCATCACAGCCTGCACATTGAGGACCGGGGCACTTTGCGCGCCACCGGCGTCTCTCGGGTGGACTTTTTCAGCGATGAACTCATCACCGCGCAAACTGCCTTGGGAGAACTGCACATCAAGGGGGAGGGCCTGCACATTGAAAGCCTGGACTCCCAGTCCGGGGAGCTGTTGGCCCGCGGCAAGGTCATTGCCCTCTCTTACACAGAGAGCGGCCCGGCCCTGTCCTTTTTTGCCAGGCTGTTCAAATGAGCGGGCTGGGATGGCCCGTTCTGTCCTTTTCCCTGGCCTCCGGGGCGGCCTTGGGCTGCCTCTTTTTGCTGTTCCGGGGCTTTTCCCGGCTGCTGGGCCTGAAAAAACTGGGCACGGCCTTGCTGGATGTGCTCTTTGGCGGCCTGGCTGGCGGCTTTGTCTTTCTCTGCGCCCTGGCGGTGGACAGCGGCCGCTTGCGTTTGTACCAGGTTCTGCCGCAGGCGCTGGGTGCCTGGGCCGCCGTGACGGCTCTTGGGCCCTGGACCCGCAGGGGGGCAGGGGCTCTTCAAAAAATTTTTTGCCGCCTTTGGCGCCTTTTGAGCGCGGCGGCGGGGTTCCTGCGGGGCCTTTTTCGGGCAGGAAAGGGGCCAAAGGGGTATCGGGGGAAATTTTCCGGAAAAAAGGGGAAAAAACACGAAAAAAAGACTTGAAAAATTTATGTATACCAGTATATAATAGGAACAATATGGGAGTCCTTTATCAGGGCTGAAATCAATGGGAGGCGTGTCTCTTGCAGAAATTAAAGGAGCGGTATAAGGGCAGCATCCTGCTGAAGTTCGCGGTGCTCTGCTTCGCTGGGTTCATCCTGGTCTCTTTGGTGAGCCAGCAGCTGCAGATCAGCGAAAAGCGGGAAGAGCTCCAAAACCTGCAGGATCAGCTGAACACACAGACCATCCGCAATGAGGAGATAGAGAATTCCCTGGAGAACAGCGGCGGCTTAGAGGAATATGCCGAGCGCAAGGCCCGCAGTGAGCTGGACTATGCCAACCCCGGAGAACGGGTGTTCATTGATGTGGGCGGCGGCAGCTGAGCCCCTGTTGATTATTTTACTATCCGGCGCAGCCGAGGAGGAATTTTCTGTTTATGCAGCTTGAGGTTGGAGGTATTTACGAGGGAAAGGTGACAGGGATCACCAAATTTGGCGCGTTCGTCAGTTTTGAGGGCGGCCAAACTGGAATGGTGCACATCTCCGAGGTGGCCCCCACCTTCGTCACTGAGATTCGGGACTTTGTTTCCGAGGGGCAGACTGTCAAAGTGAAGGTGCTTTCCATCAATGAGGAGGGCAAGATCAGCCTTTCCATGAAGAAGGCGCTGCCCGAGGATCAGCAGCGTAGGCCGGCTCGCCGGACTGATGCTCCCCGCCGGGAGGGCGGCCGCAAAGAAGGCGTCCGCCGGGAGGGAGCCCGTCCCCCCCGCCAGCCCCGTCCCGCTCCCCAACAGGGGCCTGCGCGCCCGGGAGATTTTGAGTGGCAGTCCCGCCGCAACGACAGCGGCACCTTCGAGGAAATGATGAGCCGCTTCAAGCAGACCAGCGATGAGAAGATGTCCGATTTGAAGCGGGGCAATGAGTCCCGCCGGGGCTACTCCCGCCGGGGCCAGCAGAAATAATCATAAATAGGGAAAAGAGCCCCTTTCCGGGCTCTTTTTTTAGCGCTTGACTTGATAAGGAAGGGAGATTGCTCTTATGAGAGAATTGGACGCGCAAGCCGTCACCCAGGCGGTGCGGCAGCTTTGCATCGACGCCAACCGGGTGCTTCCCGCCGACCTGGAGGCCGTCATCCAAGACTGTTCCCAGCGGGAGAAGGATGAGACGGCCCGCTCCATCCTCTGCGACCTGTGCCGCAACCTGGACGCCGCCCGGCAGATGGAAATTCCCATCTGCCAGGATACGGGCATGGCGGTGGTCTTTGCCGAAGTGGGCCAGGACCTGCACATCAACGGGGACTTTGAGGCCGCCGTCAACGAGGGTGTCCGGCAGGGCTATGTGGAGGGACTGCTGCGGTGCTCTGTGGTGGCGGACCCCCTCCGCCGGGATAGGAATACAGAGGACAACACCCCGGCCATCCTTCACACCCGCCTGGTACCTGGGGACAAGCTCACCCTCACTGTGGCCCCAAAGGGATTTGGCAGCGAGAACATGAGCCGCCTAAAAATGTTTACCCCTGCCGCTAAGCCAGAGGACATTGTGGCCTTTGTGAAGGAGACCGCCCAGTTGGCGGGCTCCAACCCCTGCCCGCCGGTGGTGTTGGGCGTGGGCATTGGCGGAGACTTTGAGCTGGTGGCGATGCTGGCAAAAAAGGCCCTGTGCCGCAGCGTGTCCCAGCGGAACCCCGACCCCTTCTACGCCCAGCTGGAGGAAAAAATGCTTCAAGCCGTCAACGAGACCGGCGTGGGGCCCCAGGGCTTTGGGGGAGAGACCACGGCCCTGGCGGTCAATATCGAGGCTTATCCCACCCACATTGCCGGGCTGCCCGTGGCTGTCAATGTGGGGTGCCATGTCACCCGCCACAAGACAGTGGTGCTGTAATTCTGATCTCGACACAATATATCCCTCTTCATATTGCAATATTCTGGACAATGTGCTACAATGAAGTCAGGAAAGCAGGAGGCTTTCTCAGAGTGGACGAAGGCTTCCCGCCTTTCCAAATCTGACGAAAGGAAAGTCCGCCGCCCGATGGGGAGAATGGGCTGGAGCGGACGGGTGCGTGGTATGAAGATCACCATTGTCGGAAGAAAAGTGAACCTGCGCAATAACTTTAAGGAGCTTGCAGAACGGAAGCTCTCAAAATTTAACCGTATTTTTGACGAGGATGCCGAAGCCACCGTCACCGTGACGGTGGAGCGCAACCGCCAGACTGTGGAAATCACCATTAAGCAGCGGGGGATGATCTACCGGGCTGAGGAAACCTCTATGGAGATGAACGAGGCCCTCGACCATGTGATCTCCGCCCTGGGCCGGCAGATTCGCCGGAATAAGACCAGGCTGGAAAAGGCCAAGAAGGTGAGTCCGGATATCGACTTCCCCGATGCCCTGTATGATGAGCCCGATGAAGAAATCCAAGTGGCCCGGGTAAAGCACTTCAACGTGAAGGTGATGACCCCCGAGGAGGCCATCCTCCAGATGAACATGCTGGGCCATCAGTTCTTCCTGTTCCGGGATGACGCCACAGGGGAGATCAATGTGGTCTACCGCCGTAAAAACGGGGATTACGGCCTGTTGGTGCCAGAAAGCAAATAAGCACAGATGCGCGCGGAGGGGACCCTCTTGGGCCCCCTCTTTTTGCGGCCTGCATACAAAGGAGAGAGTATGAGAGATCGGATGAAGTTTTGCGTGCCCTGCCTGTTTGGGGTGGAGGGCCTGGTGGCCCAGGAGCTGCGGGAGATGGAACTGGAAGAGGTCCAGGCGGAGAACGGACGGGTGCTGTTTTCCGGCGGATGGGAGGCCATGGTCCGGGCCAACCTGAACAGCCGCTTTGGGGAGCGGGTGCTCCTGCTGCTGGGAGAGTTCCCCGCCCGCTCCTTCGAGGAGCTGTTCCAGGGGGTGAAAGCCCTGCCCTGGGAAGAACTTTTGGGAAGGGAGGATCAGTTCCCTGTGACAGGCAGCTGTTTGTCCAGCCAGCTTCACAGCGTACCGGACTGCCAGGCTATCGTGAAAAAAGCCATTGTAGAGCGGCTGAAGGCCAAGTACCGCCTCTCCTGGTTTCCAGAGACAGGGTCTCTGCATCGGGTGCGCTTTCGCATCCTGAAGGACCAGGTCAGCGTCATGGTGGATACCAGCGGCGAGGGCCTGCACAAGCGGGGCTACCGGGCCCAGTCCAACGAGGCCCCCATCAAAGAGACACTTGCTGCCAGCCTGTGCCAGCTCAGCCGCCTGCGCCCCGACGGCCATTTGATCGACCCCTTCTGCGGCTCGGGCACCCTGTTGGTGGAGGGAGCCCTGCTGGCCCTGCGCATCGCCCCAGGGCTGCAGCGCTCTTTCACCGCGCAGGCCTGGGAGAATGTCCCCCAATCCCTGTGGCGCCAAGAGCGAGACCGTGCCCGCGCTCAGGAGCGCCGGGAGACCGGCTTTTCCGCCCAGGGCTTCGATATCGACCCCGCCGCTGTGGAACTGACCCTGGAAAATGCCCGAAAGGCCGGAGTGGAGGAGTATATCTCTGCCAGTGTCCGGGATATCCGTGCCTTCTCCCAGGAGGGGAGGTATGGCTGCGTCATCTGCAACCCGCCCTACGGCGAAAGGCTGCTGGATGTCCGGCAGGCCCAGCAGCTGTATCAGTCCATGGGGAGCCTGTTCCGGCCCCAGCGGGGATGGAGCTTTGGCATTATCACCCCGGACCCGGAGTTTGAGGCGCTGTTCGGCCGGAAGGCGGACAAGCGGCGCAAGCTGTATAACGGCATGATCCAATGCCAGTATTACCAGTATTTCAGGGGGGAGGAGAAAGGCCGTGACGCTGCTCCAACGGCTCCGCGGTGAGATGGAGACGCCCCGGCTGCTGCTGCGCCATTGGCGGGAGGAGGATTACCAGGATTTTCTCACCTTTGCTTCAGACCCGCAGGTGATGCTGGCCTCCGGCGCCCGGCCTGCCCGCACGCAGGAGGAAGGGGAACGCTTCTTCCGCCGTGCCTTGTGGGACAGCGGCTGCTATGCCATTGTCCTCAAAGAGACTGGGCATCCCATTGGGAAAATCAAGTTTCAAAGGGATATCCGCCGCAGCGGGGTGAAGAGCCTTTCCATCGGCTACGAGCTGGCCAAACCCTATTGGGGCCAGGGATATATGACAGAGGCCCTGCGGGCCATGGTGCAGTACGGGTTTGAGCGCAAGGGGCTGGATGTGCTGGCCATCGGGCATTTTAAAGAAAACAGCCGTTCCCGCCGCGTGATTGAGAAGTGTGGCTTCCACTACGAGGGAACCCTGTCCCAGGCTTTTCAGCGCTTTGATGGCAAGGTCTTTGACGATGTGTGCTATTCCATCCTGCGGGAGGATTATTTTTCCTGTCCGGAGCGGTACAAAAATCCCTGAGGAAAAAGGAGGGTCACATCCACATGGTGCGCATCAACTATGCCCTTCATTAGCTGTCTGTAAGGAATGGGAAAGAAAGGGAAAGCAATGGGTAAGGTTCCCCTAAAAAAATAGAAAGGCCCCTTTGGTACACTGATGGTGTCCCGAAGAGGGCCTGATTTTTTTAGAAAGGGAGAATGAACCGTGAAAAAGAATGTGTTCCGCGCCGCCGCTGCCGTGGCGCTTTCCGCCGCCCTGCTAAGCCTTACCGGCTGCCAGACCGCCGCCAAGCAGGCCGTTCAAGAGCTGAATGCCCAAGACGCCGTCACCATCCAGCTGGTGTGCCAAAGCGAGGACGTCTACCAAATCTTTTACTCCACCTACCTGGAGGGGGAGGAGTACGGCCAGGGCGGATGGGCGGATATGGACGGCAAAGCCCTCACCTCCGAGACGTCCCTGACAGCCTCTTTTGACAAAGACTACTTCGATGGCAAGGACCTCTCCACCTTGTCCATGGATTTCTCCCCCTACGGCGAAGGGGACACTGTGGAGCTTGCCACGACAGAACAGGTGGACATCCCCGCGAAGTACGGCGAGACCTACACCATCCTCTTCACCGGGGATGAGGAGAGCGGCTTTACCGCCCAGCTGCAGGAATGAAAGAAGCTCCCGAAAAGGGAGCTTCTTTCAGGTGTGCGCGGGTTTCCTCCGGCTGCGGAGGAACAGCCCCACCGCCAGCAGCGCCACCAAACATTCCGTGACAGGGAAGGCCAGCCAAATGCCCACCATCTGCCCCACAGCAGCCAGCAGAAGGGCCACGGGGATGATGAGGAAAAAACCACGCAGCAGGGAAATGACATGGGCGGGCAAGGGCCGGTCCGTAGAGGTGAAGTACATCGAGAGCACTACGTTGCACCCGGCAAAGGGGCATGCGATGAAGTACAGCCGCAGCCCTTGGACGGCGATGGCCTGCAGGGTGGGGCTTCCCTCGCTGTTGAACGCGGCCGCAATCTGAGGGGAAAAGGCAAGCACAGCCCCGTAGATTGCCACGGAGACCCCCGGCATAGCAATCACCGCGTACCGAAGGGTGGCGGAGAGCCGGTCCCGGTCCCCAACGCCATAGCTGCGGCTGAGAATGGGCTGAATGCCTTGGGCAATTCCCGTATAAATAGAGATAACCACCAAGGAGAGGTTGGCGATAACCCCGTAGGCCGCCACGCCTGTGTTGCCCTCCATCCCCAGAATCAGCGAGTTAAAGACGATGATCACAATGCCAGAGGAAACCTCCGTTACCAGGGAGGGCACCCCGCTGGAAAGAATGCGGATGGTCCGCTGCCCTTGGGGGCGGCAGGCCACAGGCTTAAACTGGTTTTTCCTTTGGAGGAAATGGGGGGAGAGAATGCAAATGCTGATCAGAGGCGCCAGTCCTGTGGCGAATACCGCCCCGAAGATTCCCATGCCGCAGGGGAAGATGAACACCCAGTCCAGCACCACGTTGGAAAAGCTGCCCCCCAGCATGGCCGCCATGGAGAGCTGAGGCGCTCCATCGTTGCGCACAAAACACAGCAGCACGTTGTTCATCAAGAACGCAGGGGCAAATAGAAGGATTACCCGCAGGTAGGTGCGGCTCATAGTGAACACGTTCCCCGTGCCGCCGAACAAGCGCACAATGTCCCCGGCAAAGAGCAGCCCCGCCGCCACAAAAAGGGAGGCCAGCACCGCCGCCAGGTACAGCACGTTGGTGAAGACGCGGTTGGCCTCCCGGTGGTTCCCTTGGCTTTTCAAAATAGAGTACCGGGTCCCGCCTCCCATGCCGATCATCAGCCCGCTGCCGTTGATAAAGCTGTAAATGGGGATGGCCAGGTTTAGCGCCGCCAGGCCGTCTGCCCCCAGCCCCAAAGAGATAAAAAACGTGTCCGCCAGGATGTAGCAGGAAAGGCCGATCATCCCCAGTACGTTCAGCGAGGTGTACCGTGCGAACTCTTTTAAAGGGGAGGCTTCTCTCATTGGCCAGCCCTCCTTTTCAGCAGCTCCTTGGCTTTCTTGCCGGTCAGGTGCTCAATCTCCATCTCCAGCACGCATACGCTGTTCCATGTGCTGGAGATTTCCTTCTCCAGACTTTCCGGCTCCCCCGGGTTGAACCGCTCCCCCAAGGCCTCCAGAGCGGCGCGCTTTTCCCCGGCGTCCTCCAGGACCCGCACCTGTCCAAAGGCGATGACGCTTCGGAACAGCGTGGTGTACTTCTCCGGCGCCACCAGGTCCTGGGCGATGACGCAGAAAGAGCATTTTCTCTCCCGCCGGATAGCGTCCAGCTTGTGGCCGGCCTTGGCGCAGTGGAAGTACAGCCTTCCGTTGTGGTACACGTAGCTCAGGGGGACGCCGTAGGGGTAGCCGCCGTCCCCCAGCAGGGACAGCACCCCGCTGGTGCCCCGGCGCAAAATGGATTCCGCCTCCTCTGGGGGAAGCAGCTGGTTCTTCCTTCTCATGTCCCGAAACATGGTCATTCCTCCTAAAAGCTCTGCCAGGCAACAAAAAAGCACTGGCGCCCCGTATCTCCAAATGGCCTGCGGATACGGCTCCAATGCTACTCCCACCCGGCGGCGGGCACAATATTTTCCTTTCCCTGGGATTGTATCACACCCCGGTCCCCTTGTCAAGAAAGAGGGGCCTTGCCTTTTTTCTCTGGCTCTTGTACAATGGAAGAAAAAGGGGGGAAGCTTATGGCCTTCGATTTCAAAAAGGAATACAAAGAATTTTACCTGCCCAAAAACAAGCCCGCCATTGTCACAGTCCCGCCCATGGCCTACATCGCTGTTCGCGGCAAGGGTGACCCCAACCAGGAGGGTGGGGAATATAAGGCGGCGGTAGGCGTCCTTTACGCCCTGGCCTACACGTTGAAAATGAGCTATAAAACCGGCCATGCCATTGACGGCTTTTTTGAGTATGTGGTGCCGCCCCTGGAGGGGTTCTGGTGGAGCGAAAGCGGCGTTGTGGACTACCGGGACAAAGGGGCTTTCCAGTGGATTTCCGCCATCCGCCTGCCGGATTTCGTGGGGGAAGAGGACTTCCGCTGGGCGGTGGAAGAGGCTTCCCGCAAGAAAAAGCTGGATTGTTCTGGCGCCTTCTTTTACCATCTAGAGGAGGGTCTGTGCGTCCAGATGATGCATTTGGGCCCCTATGACAGCGAGCCCGCCTCCCTGGAAGCCATGGACGCTTTTGCCCGGGAAAACGGGTACGAGCCCGACATTTCCGAAACCCGCCGCCATCACGAGATCTACCTCTCTGACCCCCGGAAAGCCCCGCCAGAGAAGTGGAAGACGGTCCTGCGCCATCCCATCCGCAAAGCGTAAAAACACCCTCCCGTGTCTGGCGGGAGGGTGTTTTGTAATCCGTTTACCGGCTGTTCAATTCCGCGTACTGCAGCAAATTCCTGCACAGCCACAGCACCAGCACGGCAATGGCCGCGTTGATTACTGCCATACCCAGCAGCCCGGCGGCCGCCCCCCAGACGGGGAACAGGATGGAGCACACCACGCAGGCCGCAATGCCCGGAATGGCCATGAGCAGCAGCACCAGGAAATAGAACAGGAAAATCAGCGTCTTAGACTGCACCATGCCGAACACCCGCTCCACACACACGTTGCCGGCGGTGAACAGCAGGGCAAAGCTGACCCGGGCCACCATGCAGCAGACAATCTCCAGGGGGGAGGCGCCCACAATCACGCCTACCACCACAAAGAGCAGAATGGCCTCCCAAGTGTCGGAGAGCAGGCTTTCCTTGATGGCGTACAGCAGCTTTTTCAGGGGCGGCTCGGGGATGAGGTAGATGTAGGGCTTAATCAGCTCCCGGTTAAACCGGCCCAGGGCCACGCTGAACAGCTGCATGTAGGTGGCAAAGGCAAAGATGCCCACCAGCCCCGCGTCCCGCATGAAGAAGGAGCAGCCGATAATCACCGCCATGAAAATAAGGGACATGTTGGAGAAGAGGAACACCCCGCTGCGGCGGTTTTCCACCCGGTGCTTGTAGTAGATGGCAGAGGCGCCCCAGCCCTTGCCCAGGCCGGTTTTGCCCACCTTCACGTTCTTGGGCACCACCTCGTTGAGCTGGCCCTCCTTTTGGGCGGTGACGGCGGACTGGGCGGTTTCCGCGGTAGAGAGCACATCCTCGTAGTAGTTGTTTTTGCAGGTGAGGATAAGCCCCAGCAGCAGGGCGAACAGGGCTGCCAGCAGCCCCACGGAAAGGCCAACCAGCAGCCAGTTTCCGGCGAAAATGCCGCTGACCAGCCCGGCAGCCCAGCCGGAGACCGGGAACAGAATGCCGGGGATAGTGGCAAAGAACGCCGCGCCCTTTTCCAGCAGCGGCTCGTAGCTGTCGCCGTTTGCCAGGGCCAGCAGGTCCTCCCGGCAGGAGAGCACCGCCCACACGCCGTACAATGCCGCCGCGCCGAACACACAGTACCGCACGGTTTTCCCTGCCCGTTCCATGCCGCTGGTGCGCACATAGGAGGCCATAGAGGCCAGCTGGGCGAAAAACAGCGTGATGGCATAGCCTACGATGATCAACACCAGCCCGGCGGGGCCTATGCCGTAGGCCCCGTGCATCCAGGAGTACTGGAACAGGATGAAGAAGCCCAGCACCAGGGAAAGCCCCAGCTGGCGCACCAGCCCGTAGACCAAGATCTTATTGGAACTCATGGGCGCGGGGAACAGCAGCGTCACGTCAGACAGTGTAAACATGGGGGAGTTGGAAGAACTGCTCCCCGAAGCGAACACCATCAGGAACATCATAGTGTAAAACAGCACCATAATGGCGGTCAGCTCCTGGGGATTGCGCAGTTCTTCCAGGTCATAGGCGCTGCCGGAAAAGGCGGTAAGGGCAAACAGCGCCACTAAAATTACGGCGTAGATCAGCTTTGCGGGGCTTTTCACCACGGCAATCAGCTGGTTTTTCAACTTTGTGGCGGTCAAGTATACAAGAGGGCTTTTCATGGCGTCAGCCCTCCACAGGGGCGGGCGCCCCCTCTGTAATCGCAAAGAACAGTTCCTCCAGAGTCTGACCCTCGCTGCCGTCGTTGAGCTTGGTGGCGGCGAAGCGGCCGTTCATCATGATGTTGGCCACATCCCAGTAATCCTCCACGCTGTCGATCATGTGGGTGGAAATCAGCACAGAGGCACCGCTGGCCTTCAGCTCCCGGAAAATCTCCTTCAGCTCCTTGATGGCGTGGGGGTCCAGGCCCACCAAGGGCTCGTCAAAGATCACCACCCGGGGCTTGTGGCACAGGGCGCAGCAAATGGAGAGCTTCTGCTGCATGCCCTTGGAGAGCTCCTTGCCCAGCTTGTTCCGCTTGTCGTCCAGTTCCAGGCGCTCCAGCAGCTGGTTGGTGTAGGCCTCGTCCTCTACCTTGTAGGCCCGGCGGATGAATTCCAAGTGCTCCTCCACGGTGAGCAAGTCATATACTGCAGGCATTTCGGGAATATACCCTAATTGCGCCTTGGCTTCCAAAGAAGTGTTTTCATAGCCATTGATCTCGATGCGGCCGGTAAACCGCAGCAGCCCGGTGATGCATTTGATGATGGTGGATTTGCCTGCCCCGTTGGGCCCCAGCAAAATTCCAATCTGCCCGTCGCCTACGGCAAAGCTGATGTTGTCGTTGGCCAAGGTCTTGCCATAGTGTTTCGTCACGCCGCTGATGGATAACATGTTCATTCCCTCCTGCCCAGTGTCTGGGCTGTCAATTCGAGCCCCCGTGAAAGCAGCGGGGCTGTTTGCTTTTTTGCCTGCCCCATGCCAGCTGCGGCAGGATAGGGTTGCGTCTGCGTCCCTGCCATGGGTGAGGGCAGGAATATTGTACTTGATTTCCAAGTCCCTGGCAACCCGCTAGCGGGTTTCTTAAGATTTTCGACAGAAAATCTTAACAGAGCCTGTAAACCCGTTGCTCCCGTGCTTTTTGGGGTGCAAGGAAAGGCTAATAGTCTTGCAGGAAATACGGTTGGAAAGAAAAAGAGGGTGGCCGTGCCCATCCCCCTTTTTGCCTTATTTCCAGCTGGCCGCGCACAGGTCCGCCTTTCCGAAAGGCTGGTCCGAAAGAAACCGCACCTGCTTCCCGCTGACTTCCAGAAAGCCTGCTTCCCGCAGCTTTTTCAGTTCCCGCATCATGGCGCTGCGGTCCACGCACAGATACTCTGCCAGGGCGCTCAGAGTAAAGGGCAGGGAAAAGGACAGGCTTTTTTCCTCCCCGGCGCGGATGCGGAAGTAGCACAGCAGTTTTTCCCGGGTGCTCCGGCAGGAGAGCACCTCCACCCGCTCGCTCAGGGCAAAGGCTTTTTGCGAAATGAGGGAGAGCAGGTTTTCCAGCAGCTGCCTGTGGCAGGCACAGGACTTTCCACAGGAGGCAATCTGCGCTTGGGGCAGGAAAATAATTACGCAGTCCGCTTCGCACACTACGGTCACGCTGTCGCAGGGCAGGCTGGCAAAGGCGATAAGCTCCCCGAACACGCCGCCGGGCCCCAGCCTTTCCAGCACGGTCCTGCCGCCGTCCGCGTCGATTTTCACAAGGGCCGCGCAGCCTGATTGGAGGATGCCCAGCATCCGGCCGCTGCTGCCCCCATAGGTGTAAGCGGTCTCTCCAGCCCGGAAGGACCGCGGGCCGGTGTGAAAGCACTCCAGCATCTGCTGGCACCCTGCTTCTTCCATCCCTGCAAAGAGGGGCAAATTGGACAGCTTTTCCATGGAAACGTCTCCTTTCACAAAATGTGGGAATATTTTCCCCGTCCGGGGACATCCTAAAGCGCAGAACCCAGAAAAGGAGGGACCCCGCATGCCGGAGCCCAGCAAAATGGACATGGAAGCAAAACAATATTTTAATTCCCTGCCTCCCGCTTTGCAAGAGCAGCTGATGCAGAGCGCTGCCGATCTGAATACAAAGGAGGACTTGATGCGCTATTGCACCAACCTGCTGGGAGAGCACGCTCCTGACAGGCAGCTCTGAGACAGGAAAGGCCGCGGCAGTGCCGCGGCCTTTGGCTTTTCAGAAGGATTACAAAGCCTTTGGGGCGGCTTTTTTGTCCCCCAGGCTCTTCCTGGCCCACAGCAGGAACGTCACTGTGGTGGTGGCCGCTGCCGCCAAGTCCGCCACCGGTTCCGCCGCAAAGACGCCGAGCAGCTTGTCGCCAAAGAAAAGGGGGAATATGTAGATCAGGGGGATGAGCAGCACGATTTTCCGCAGCAGCGCCAGCAGCAGGGAGGCTTTGGCCTGCCCCAAGGCCAAAAAGCTCTGCTGGAACCCCACCTGGGCCCCAAAGGAAAACACCCCAAACAGGAAGATGCGCGCCGCCCATACGGCGGTTTCCGTCAGCTCCGGGTCGCTGGTGAAGATGCCAACGAATACTTGGGGGATAAGCATGATGGCCAGCCAGAACAGGCAGCTATAGGTCAGGGTGCAGGTCAGCAGCAAGCGTATGGACTTGCGCACCCGCTCCATGTTCCGGGCCCCGTAGTTAAAGCTGGTGATGGGCTGGGCGCCCTGGGTTAACCCCTGCAAGGGCAGATTGATCACCTGCATGATGCTGGCAATCACCGTATAGGCGCCCACAGCCACATCCCCGCCATACTTCAGCAGAGAGGTGTTCAGCACCACGCTGAGAAGGCTCTCTGTGCTTTGCATAATGAAAGGGGAGACCCCCAGCGCCAGCACGGGCAGCAGAATGCGCCAATGGATTGCCATGCATTGAGGGCGAAGCTTCAGGGTGGTGCGCTTTCCGGTTAAAAAGAGCATCACCCATACCGCTGAAACAGCTTGAGAGAGCACCGTGGCAATGGCCGCGCCCCGCACTCCCATGCCAAAGGCAAAGATAAATAGGGGGTCCAAAGCAATGTTCAGCACCGCTCCGATAATAACGGTCAGCATGCTGGTTTTGGCAAAACCCTGGGAGGTAATAAACATATTCATCCCCAGAGAGATCTGCACAAACACCGTGCCGCACACATAGATGCCCATGTAGTCCATGGCGTACCCAATGGTGTTCTCACTGGCGCCGAAGGCCCAGAGGACAGGCTCTTGAAAAAGGAGGAACACCGCCGTCAAAACCACGGAAATTGCCAGGAGAGCGGTCAAGCAGTTCCCCATTATGCGCTCGGCGCGGTCTTTGTGGTGGGCGCCCATGGCGATGGAGGCCCGGGGCGCTCCGCCCATGGCGATCAACGAGCTGAACGCGCTGATCAGGGTGATGATGGGGAAGGTGATGCCCACGCCGGTAAGGGCTGCTGTGCCGATCTCTGGAATGTGGCCGATGTAAATGCGGTCCACAATATTGTACAGCATATTCACCACCTGGGCGGTGATAGCGGGTACCGCCAAGGAAAACAGCAGCCTCCCAATCGGGGCGGTGCCCAGAAGGTTCTCCCGGCTTGTGTCCTCAGTTGTTTGTGGCTGGCTCATTTGTTCTCCGATTCCTCTTTTCCCTTTTCCTGTTCGGGGTCCTTCACCAACAGCAGCCGGGCAATGCGCTGCTCTTCCACCTCTAGCACGGTGATGGTCAGCCCCGCCTCTTTCACCTGGGGATGTTCCCCCGCCTTGGGCAGGCGGCCCAACCGCTCGGTCACCAGGCCCGCAATGGTGTCATAATCCCCTTCGGGCAGGTCGGCGCCCGTCATGTCCGATACCTCATCAATGGAGGCGGTCCCGTCCACGGTGAACTCCGTCTCGCTCATCCGGTGGATTTCCTCCTCCTCGTGGTCATATTCATCCTGAATGTTGCCCACAATGTCCTCTACCAGGTCCTCCAGGGTGATCAGCCCCGCGGTGCCGCCATATTCGTCCAGCACAATGGCAATCTGCACCTTGCGCTCTGTCATCTCCGTGAAGAGCTGGCTGCACCGTTTCGTCTCCGGCACAAAATAGGCGGGCCGCATCAGGTCCGTAATCTTGATGAACTCTGGCATTTCCCGGCCCACATAGGGCAGCAGGTCCTTGATGTAGCAGATGCCCACCACCGTATCCAGGTCTTCGTGGTACACCGGAATGCGGGAGCAGCCGTTCTCCACGGCGGCCTCCACCACTTGAGAAATGGATGCGTCGTCCTCCACAGCCACAATGTCCGTGCGGTGGGTCATGGTTTCCTCCGCGGTGGTATCCTTAAAGTCCAGGATGTTGGTGATCATATCCCGCTCGGTTTCCTCAATTACGCCCTTTTCCTCGCCTTCTCCCACCATCTGCAGGATCTCCTCCTCCGTGACGGGGTCATCCAGAATGTGGGGGTCAATGCGGCACAGCCGCAGAATGCCGTTGACAATCAGCGCGCAGAGCTTTAAGAAAGGAAAAGCCACCGCCTGCAAAAAGCACAGCAACCCTACAAAGCGCTGGGCAAAGGCGCGGGCGTTGTGCCGGGCGCTCTTTTTGGGGAGCAGGTCTCCAAAAAGGAAAAAGACCAGAAAGTAGAGGATGGAGAGGAGAAAATACGCCAGCAGTCCCCGGCCCCCTTCGTGGGCGATAGGGGAGAGCAGCCCCTCTGCCAGCCCTCCAAAGGTGTAAAGGAAAAGCCCCAGCCCCAGCAGGCCAAAGAGCAGCAGCCCCGTCTGCAGGGGAGAGACCGCGGCTTTCTGCCAGTCCACCAGCTTCAGCAGCTTTTGGGCCTTGGCGTCCCCTTCCTCCGCCTCCTTTTTGACCTGCGCCTGAGAGAGAAAGTCCACAGCGGCCTCTCCCGCGGCGTAAAAGGAGGAGATGACGAGGCACAGCAGGGTGAGGGCGGCGGTGAGAATGAATAAACCGTCCGGATCGGGTGACATGAGAAATTAAACCCCTTTCGCAAGTGCCGCCGGGCAGGGCCCGGCGTTTTTTATTTTCTATTGTACCGGAAAGGGCCTTGTCTGTCAAATCAGAAGGGAAGAGTTTGTCAAAAAGTTCTCGAATCCCGCCTTTTATGCCTTTACAGGCCGTGAAAAAAATGTTAGAATAAAACAGCACGGGACTATCGGCAGCACATGTGGAGAAGCCCGTCATATCCGTTTCCGATCATCCTAAAAGGAGGAAAATATTTCATGGCAAGAAAAATGAAAACCATGGATGGCAACAGCGCGGCCGCGCATGTTTCCTATGCGTTTACCGACGTTGCCGCCATCTACCCCATCACGCCCTCTTCCGTGATGGCGGACGAGACCGACAAATATGCCGCCGCAGGCCGCAAGAACCTGTTCGGCAGAGAGGTCCGCGTCACCGAGATGCAGTCTGAGGCTGGCGCCGCCGGCGCTGTGCACGGCTCTCTGGCGGCCGGCGCCCTGACCACCACCTACACCGCTTCTCAGGGCCTGCTGCTGATGATCCCCAACATGTACAAGATGGCCGGCGAGCTGCTGCCCAGCGTCATCCACGTCTCCGCCCGTACTGTGGCCACCCATGCCCTGAACATCTTCGGCGACCACTCTGACGTGTACGCCTGCCGTCAGACCGGCTATGCGATGCTGTGCTCCAACTCCCCTCAAGAGGTCATGGATCTGGGCGCTGTAGCCCATCTCTCCGCGATCAAGGGCCGTGTACCCTTCCTCCATTTCTTCGACGGTTTCCGCACCTCTCACGAGATCCAGAAGATCCAGGTTTGGGATTACGAGGATCTGGGCGACCTGCTGGATTGGGACGCTGTGAATGAGTTCCGCCGCCGCGCCCTGAACCCCGAGCATCCTGTGCTCCGCGGCCAGGCCCAGAACGGTGATATCTTCTTCCAGGCCCGCGAGGCTTGCAACAAGTATTACGACGCCGTGCCCGAGGTTGTTGTTGACTACATGAACAAGGTCAACGAGAAGATCGGCACCGACTATAAGCCCTTCAACTACTATGGCGCTCCCGATGCCGATAAGGTCATCATCGCCATGGGTTCCGCCTGCGAGACCATCGAGGAAGTCATCGATTACCTCAACGCCGCCGGCGAGAAGGTGGGCCTGGTGAAAGTCCACCTGTACCGTCCCTTCGTGGCCAAGTACCTGCTGGACGTGCTGCCCGAGACCGTGAAGAAGATCTCTGTCCTGGACCGCACCAAGGAGCCCGGCTCCATCGGCGAGCCCCTGTATCTGGACGTGCTGGCCGCCATCAACGGCACCCAGTTTGCCACCTGCCCCGTGTACACCGGCCGTTACGGCCTGGGCTCCAAGGATACCAAGCCCAGCGATATCATCGCCGTGTACCGCAACATGGAGAAGGACGAGCCCAAGAAGCGCTTCACCATCGGCATTGTGGACGACGTGACCCATCTGTCTCTGGATGCCACCGAAGATCCCGATACCGCTCCTGCCGGCACCACCTCTTGTAAGTTCTGGGGCCTGGGCTCCGACGGCACCGTGGGCGCCAACAAGAACTCCATCAAGATCATCGGCGACCACACCGACATGTACGCCCAGGGCTACTTTGACTATGACTCCAAGAAGTCCGGCGGCCTGACTATCTCCCACCTGCGCTTTGGCCACACCCCCATCAAGTCCACCTACTACATCTCCAAGGCGGACTTCGTGGCCTGCTCCAACCCCGCTTACCTGGAGACCTACGACATGGTCCAGGATCTGAAGAAGGGCGGCAGCTTCCTGCTGAACTGCTCTTGGGACGCCCAGGAGCTGGACGAGCGCCTGCCCGGCAAGGTGAAGAAGTTCATCGCTGACAATGACATCAACTTCTACACCATCGACGCCTTTAAGATCGGCAAGGAGCTGGGCCTGGGCACCCGCACCAACACCGTGCTCCAGTCCGCCTTCTTCTCCATTGCCAAGATCATCCCCGAAGAGGATGCCATCAAATACATGAAGGACGCCGCCACCAAGTCTTACAGCCGTAAGGGCGACGCCATTGTCAAGATGAACCACGACGCCATCGACCGTGGCGCTACCGGCTACGTCAAGGTGGACGTGCCCGCCTCCTGGAAGGACGCTGTGGACGATTCTCAGAAGAAGGTTGCTACCGGCAACCGTCCCGAGCTGGTGGACTACGTCAACAACGTGGTGTTCCCCGTGAACTCCTTCCACGGCAAGGACCTGCCTGTCTCCACTTTCGAGAACTACGCCGACGGCACCTCTCCCCAGGGCACCGCTGCTTACGAGAAGCGCGGTGTGGCTGTGGATGTCCCCGAGTGGATTGTGGACAACTGCATCCAGTGCAACCAGTGTTCCTATGTGTGTCCCCATGCGGTTATCCGTCCCATCGCTATGACCGATGAGGAGCTGGCTGCCGCTCCCGCTGGCACCAAGGCCAAGCCCATGACCGGTGTCCCCGGCATGAACTTCGCCATGGTCATCTCTCCGCTGGACTGCACCGGCTGCGGCTCCTGCGTGACCACCTGCCCCGCCAAGAACAAGGCCCTGAAGATGGCCCCCATCGACTCTCAGCGTGACCAGGAGGCCGTGTTTGAGTACGGCATCAACCTGCCCGCCAAGAAGGAAGTTGCCGAGAAGTTCAAGGAGACCACCGTCAAGGGCAGCCAGTTCAAGCAGCCCCTGCTCGAGTTCTCCGGCGCTTGCGGCGGCTGCGGCGAGACTCCTTACGCCAAGCTGGCTACCCAGCTGTTCGGCGATAAGATGTTCATTGCCAACGCCACCGGCTGCTCCTCTATCTGGGGCGGCTCCGCTCCCGCCACTCCTTACACCGTGAACAAGGCCGGCCATGGTCCCGCTTGGGAGAACTCCCTGTTCGAGGACAACGCCGAGTTCGGCCTGGGTATGGCCCTGGCTCAGAACGCTGTTCGCGGCCGTCTGGCTGAGTTGACCGAGAAGCTGATTGCTGTGGATTACGCCACTGCCGAAATCAAGGAAGCCGGTCAGAAGTGGCTGGATACCATGAACGACCGCGCCGCCAACGACCAGCCCGCTAAGGATTACATCGCTGCCCTGGAAGCTGGCGTCATCGAAGGCTGCACCTGCGAGGCCTGCACTCTGGCTTCCCAGATTCTGAAGGATAAGGATTACCTGGCCAAGAAGTCCATGTGGATTCTGGGCGGCGACGGCTGGGCCTACGATATCGGCTTCGGCGGCCTGGACCATGCTCTCGCTTCCGGCGAGGACATCAACGTCCTGGTCTTCGACACCGAGGTGTACTCCAACACCGGCGGCCAGGCTTCCAAGTCCACTCCTTGCGGCTCCGTGGCGCAGTTCGCTGCCACCGGTAAGGCCACCAAGAAGAAGGACCTGGCCGGCATCGCCATGACCTACGGCTACGTCTACGTGGCTCAGGTGGCCATGGGTGCCGACATGAACCAGTGCATCAAGGCCTTCTCCGAGGCTGAGAGCTACCATGGCCCCTCCATCATCCTGGCTTACGCTCCCTGCATCAACCACGGCATCAAGGGCGGCATGGGTGTCTCCCAGGTGGAGGAGAAGAAGGCTGTGGCCGCTGGCTACTGGCACAACTTCCGGTTTGACCCCCGCCGCGCTGACGAGGGCCAGAACCCCTTCCAGCTGGACAGCAAGGCTCCCAGCGCTTCCTACCGCGACTTCATCATGGGCGAAGTGCGCTACAACAGCTTGACCCGTTCCTTCCCGGACCGCGCCGAGAAGCTGTTCGCCAACGCCGAGAAGTACGCTGTGGAGAAGTACGAGCGCCTGAAGAAGATGGCCGAGTAATCGTCCCTCTTTGGATGACTGTCTCTAAATAGCGCGATACAAAAGCCCCTGACCGGGAAACCGGCCAGGGGCTTTTTGCGCGCCTGTGGGGGCGGGCTGCGTGTCAGCGAAGCCCGTCGGGAGCGGTGGGCAGATCGCCCAGGTTGTTGCTTTCGCTGCCATCGGGCAGAGAGCGCAGATACTCGCTGCCGTTGCGGCTGGCAATGGCCACGCCACGGATGCCGCCCTGCTTGGCCAGGGCCACGCCCTCCCGCTTGGAGAGCACCCGGCCATCGGAGAGCTCATATCCAGAGACCTTGCCGTTTTTCCGGATGAGGCCTGTGATGGTTTTGGCGTCCTTGTTGGGGACGGGGTTCATAATGTTGATGTTGGCGGGCAGATTTCCAATGCGTCCAGCCTGTTCCTTCATGGTGAGGACCTTCCTTTCCTAGCGCGTAGCGCGGCGTTTCAAATGGGGTTCACAGCTAGTTTTGTACCCCAAGGCCCCCGTTATGCGGGAAAATTCTATTCCCCCAAGATTTCCCGCTGCTTTTTCTGGGAGAGTCCTGCCAGCACCAGCCGGTAAGAGGTTTCCATCAGCTCCCGCACCAGGTGGTCCAGCACGCTGCCTTCCAGCCTGATAGAGCTCCAGTGTTCCTTGTTGCAGTAGTAGCCGGGGAGGATGTCCTCGTACTGTTCCCGCAGGAAGCAGTTCTCCTCCGGCGGCAGTTTCAGGGTGAGCAGGGCGTCGTTCCCAGCCCCGTCCTTACAGATGGCGGCGAACAGCTTGCCGCCCACCTGGAAGCGGGTCCACTGCCACTCTTCCTTAAAGTCCCGGACAGCGCCGGGCTTTTGGGCCAGTTCTTCAAAGATCCAGGGATAATTCACAATGGGCGCCTCCTCAAAGTTTTCTCCATTCTAGCACGGAAAAACTTCCCCCGCAACCGGGAAAACTAAGGATTGCTTTTTTCTGCAAAATGGGATACAATCGTATCTGTATGAGCACTGCAAGGAATACGGCGGAAAGGAATGGTGACAAGCCATGAACGCTCAAGAACGGAAAGACCTTCAGGTCACCGCGGCGAAGGTTCGCCTCGGCATCATCGAAGGCGTGTTCCACGCCAAATCCGGCCACCCGGGAGGCTCTCTCTCTGCGGCCGATCTCTTCACCTATCTCTATTTCAAGGAAATGAACATTGATCCCCAGAATCCCAAAAATCCGGACCGGGACCGTTTTGTGCTTTCCAAGGGCCACTGCGCTCCGGGCCTTTATGCCACTTTGGCGCAGCGGGGCTATTTTGACGAGAAGGAACTGCAGAGCCTGCGGCATATCGGCGCCATGCTTCAGGGCCACCCGGATATGAAGGGCACCCCCGGTGTGGACATGAGCTCCGGCTCTCTGGGCCAGGGCATCTCCGCCGCGGTGGGCATGGCCTTTGCCGGCAAGCTGGACAAGAAAGACTACCGGGTTTACACCCTGCTGGGCGACGGTGAGAGCGAAGAGGGCCAGGTGTGGGAGGCTGCTATGTTTGCGGGCCACCATCAGCTGGACAACCTGTGCGTCATTTTGGACTACAACGGCCTGCAGATCGACGGCCCCGTGGCAGAGGTAGGGGGGCCCGCTCCCTTCGAGCCTAAGTTTGAAGCCTTCGGCTTTGAGACCATCACCGTGAATGGCAATGATTTTGACGAGCTGGAGAAAGCTTTTGACGCAGCCCGCGCCTGCAAGGGCAAGCCCTTTGCCATCATCGCCAAGACTACCAAGGGCAAGGGCGTTTCCTACATGGAAAATCAGGTGGGCTGGCATGGCAAGGCCCCCAACGCAGAGGAATATGAAGTGGCCATGAAGGAACTCAAGGAGAATCTGGAGGTGCTGCAGAATGGCTGAAATGGTGAAAAAAGCCACCCGTGAGAGCTTTGGGGAAGCCCTCACCGCCCTGGCTGAGACGAACCCCGACATTGTGGTGCTGGACGCCGACCTGGCGGAGGCCACTAAAACCGGCATCTTCAAAAAGAAGTACCCCGAACGCTTTATTGACTGCGGCATCGCGGAGTGCAACATGATCGGCATTGCTGCCGGCTTGGCTACCTGCGGCAAGGTGCCATTTGCGGCCTCCTTTGCCATGTTTTCTGCGGGCCGCGCCTTCGAGCAGGTGCGCAACTCTGTGGGCTACCCCCATCTAAACGTAAAAGTGGTGGGTTCCCACGCTGGCATCTCTGTGGGGGAGGACGGCGCCACTCACCAGTGCTGCGAGGACATCGCCCTTATGCGCTCCATTCCCGGCATGGTGGTGCTCAACCCTGCCGACCACTATGAGATGCAGGCCGCCGTTAAGGCTGCGGCTGCGTATGTGGGCCCGGTGTACATCCGCCTGGGCCGTCTGGCTGTAGAGAGCGTTCACAACAACGACGATTACCGGTTCGAGCTGGGCAAGGGCATTACCCTGCGGGACGGCAAGGACATCACCATCATCGCCACCGGCCTGCTGGTGCAGGAGGCCGTCAAGGCCGCCAAGTCCCTGGAGGAAGCCGGCATTGACGCCCGCGTCATCGACATCCACACCATCAAGCCCTTGGACCAAGAGCTGGTCCTGAAGGCCGCCAAGGAAACGGGCCGCATTGTGGTGGCAGAGGAGCACAACGTCATCGGCGGCCTGGGGGAGGCTGTGGCCTCTTACCTCAGCGAGGTGTATCCCACTCCCGTCACCAAGATTGGCGTCAACGACACATTCGGCCATTCCGGCCCCGCTGTGGACCTGCTGAAGGAGTTCGGCCTGTCCGCGGAAAATATCGAAGCCACTGTAAAAAGGGTTCTGGACAAGTAAGTCCGGCAAGAGGCTGCCGCTTTGCGGCGGCCTTTTTTGTTCCAGCAGGCAAGGCGGAAAGGAGCGCTTTATGGAACGGATCATTCGAGAGGCGGCTTTGGCGGATTGTTCCGCCATCACCCGCCTAAACCGGGAGGAAATGGGCTACGACTATCCCCGGGAAAAGACCTTTGTTAAGCTGCAGGCATGCCTGGCAAACCCCGCCCATAGAATTCTTGTGGCGGAATGGGGGGGAGAGGTGGTGGGCTACCTTCACCTGGAAGAGTACGATGTGCTCTATGCAGGCCACATGGTGAATGTGTTGGGGATCGCCGTCTCCAGTGCCTGGCGCCGCCAGTGGGTGGGCAGGGCCCTCCTGTCCGCCGGAGAAGCCTGGGCCCGTTCCAAAGGGGCGGTGGCAGTGCGCCTTGTCTCCGGAGAGGCCAGGAAAGGCGCCCATGCCTTTTACCAAAGCCTGGGATACACGGGTAATAAGCTCCAGCGGAACTTCAAGAAACCCCTGTAAAATGGACGGCCTCTGCCGCCCATTTTTTGCAGGGAGCAGGTTGAAATTTATGAAGAGAATGTTAAAAGTCAATTTTTTCAAAAAAGCCCCTTGACTTTTACTGACCATGTGGCTACAATAGTCTTAGCACTCGGGAATAAAGAGTGCTAAATTCCCGAGACGCCAGATCCTTCCTATCGGGGGAAGGGCCCCTGGCGGACCACGAGAGCAGTTCCTTTTTCGCTGAATATTCCAGCGGTTTTAGCATTCTCCCCCGCAGAGTGCGAAAACGTCAGATAGAGGCGGGGAGAAAGGAATGGGCCGCAAATTTCAGAATCTTAACAGGCCCAGGTGTTGTGTTATGACGATCAAACCCCTTTTTGACAGAGTGCTCATCCAGACGGAAGAGGCAGAGGAAACCACGAAGAGCGGCATCGTGCTGGCTGCCAAAAGCCAGGAGAAGCCCCAGATCGCCCGCGTGATCGCTGTGGGCCCCGGCGGTGAGGTAGATGGCAAAGAGGTGAAGATGTACCTGAAGGAAGGCGACCGGGTCATCTGCGCCAAGTACAGCGGCACAGAAGTGAAGGTGGATGGCGAGGAGTACACCATCGTCCGGCAGAGCGACGTGCTGGCCGTTGTGGAATAAAAATTGCGTTTATCCCATTCTTTTGATTTCTGATTTTTATTTGAGAGAAGAAAGGATTTGACATACTATGGCTAAGAAAATCATCTATGGCGAGGACGCCCGCAAGGCCCTGCTTTCCGGCGTCAACCAGCTGGCGGATACCGTAAAGATCACTCTGGGGCCCAAGGGCCGCAATGTGGTGCTGGATAAGAAGTTCGGCGCCCCCCTCATCACCAACGACGGCGTCACCATCGCCAAGGAAGTGGAGCTGGAGGACCCCTTTGAGAACATGGGCGCCCAGCTGGTGAAGGAAGTCGCCACCAAGACCAACGATGTGGCTGGCGACGGCACCACCACCGCCACCCTGCTGGCCCAGGCCCTGGTCCGCGAGGGCATGAAGAACGTCACTGCCGGCGCCAATCCCATGGTGCTCCGCGGCGGCGTGCAGAAAGCCACCAAGGTCGCTGTGGACGCCATTGAGAAGAACGCCCATCAGGTTTCCGGCACCAAGGATATCGCCCGTGTGGCGGCTGTTTCCTCTTCCAGCGACGAGATCGGCCAGCTGATTGCCGACGCCATGGAAAAGGTCACCTCTGACGGCGTTATCACCGTGGAAGAGTCTAAGACCGCTGAGACCTACAGCGAGGTCGTGGAAGGCATGATGTTCGATCGGGGCTACATCACCCCCTATATGGCCACGGATACCGACAAGATGGTGGCCGAGCTGGATGAGCCCTATATCCTCATCACTGATAAGAAGATCTCCAATATCCAGGAAATCCTCCCCCTGCTGGAGCAGGTGGTCCAGTCCGGCAAGAAGCTGCTCATCATTGCCGAGGATGTGGAGGGCGAGGCCCTGACCACCCTGATCCTGAACAAGCTGCGCGGCACCTTCACCTGTGTGGCTGTCAAGGCCCCCGGCTTTGGCGACCGCCGCAAGGAGATGCTGGTGGATATCGCCACCTTGACCGGCGGCCAGGTCATCAGCGAGGAGCTGGGCCTGGAGCTGAAGGACACCCAGATCTCCCAGCTGGGCCGTGCCCGCCAGGTGAAGGTGGACAAGGAGAACACTATCATCGTGGACGGCGCTGGCAACTCTGAGGACATCAAGAGCCGCGTCAGCCAGATCCGCGCCCAGATCGAGACCACTACCTCTGAGTTTGACAAGGAGAAGCTCCAGGAGCGCCTGGCCAAGCTGGCTGGCGGTGTGGCTGTCATCAAGGTTGGTGCTGCCACTGAGATTGAGATGAAGGAGAAGAAGCTCCGCATCGAGGACGCTCTGGCTGCCACCAAGGCCGCTGTGGAAGAGGGCATTGTGGCCGGCGGCGGCACCGCTCTCATAGACGCCATCCCCGCTGTGAAGGCCTATGTGGACTCCACCGAGGGCGATGAGAAGACCGGCGCTTCCATTGTGCTGAAGGCCCTGGAAGAGCCCGTGCGCCAGATCGCTGCCAACGCCGGCATCGAGGGCTCCGTCATTGTGGAGCAGCTGAAGAAGGACGGCAAGGTTGGCTACGGCTACAACGCCCTTACCGGCGAGTTCCAGGATATGATCGAGGCCGGCATTGTGGACCCCACCAAGGTGACCCGCTCTGCCCTGCAGAACGCCTCCTCTGTGGCTGCTACGATCTTGACCACCGAGAGCCTGGTGGCCGATATCAAAGAGCCCGCTCCCGCTGCCCCTGCGGCTGGCGGCGAGATGGGCGGCATGTATTGATGCGCCCCAAAGGCTGAAAACACATCGAGCGAAGAAAAGGTCTCCAGCGCAGGCTGGGGGCCTTTTTTGCGCGCCTTGACAGCCCCTTGCCCCGGCCGGTATAATGAAAGTCAAAGAAGGGGGCGTAAACGGTGAAGAGCATTGGCATCGACTTGGGAACCACCAGCATCAGCGTCAATGTGGTTTCTTTTCCCGGCCTGACCGTATGGGGAAAGGAGACCTTGGAAACGGGGGGATTTCTGGAAAGCCCCCACTCCTGGGAGCGGGCCCAGGACCCGAAGAGTGTTCTCTTCCGGGTGCGCCAGGTCCTGGACAGCCTTCTGGACCAGTGCCCGGACGTGGCCGCCATCGGCCTGACAGGCCAGATGCACGGCATTCTCTATGTGGACGGGGAGGGCAATGCCCTCAGCCCGCTGTACACCTGGCAGGACGGCCGGGGAGGGCTTCCCCTGTCCCAGGGCAAAAGCGCCTGCCAGCTGTTGGGGGAAAAGGGCGCCCGCTGCGCCCCGGGCTATGGGATGGGCACCCATCTGTACAACTTGAAAATGGGCCTGGTGCCCCCGGAAGCCCAGAGCTTCTGCACCCTGGCGGACTGGCTTGGCATGGCCCTCACCGGCCGGGAACGCCCCTTGCTCCACCAGAGCCAGGCGGCGGCCCTGGGTCTCTATAACAGCGCCTCCTGCTCTTTTCAGGTGGAGATCGCCCGGTCTGTGGGGATGGACCCCGCCCTTTTCCCTCTGGTCACGAGGGAGCTCTCCCTGCTGGGAGAGTACCGGGGCGTGCCCGTCAGCGTCTCCCTGGGGGATAACCAGGCCAGCTTTTTGGGCTCGGTCCGCCAGGCCCGCCAGACCCTGTTGGTCAATGTGGGCACAGGGGCCCAGATCTCCCTGTACGCAGAGCGGCCCTTCCAAGCGCCGGGCGCCGAGTCCCGCCCCTTCTTGGGCAGCTCCTGGCTGCTGGTGGGCTCTACCCTGTGCGGGGGCGCCGCTTACGCCGCCTTAGAGGGCTTTTTCCGGGAGTACGCCGTGGCGGCCGGAGCTCCGGACCAGCCCCAGTATGACGTGATGGCCCGCTTGCTGAAGGAGGCGCCCGGCCGTCCCTGGCAGGTGTGTACCGCCTTTTCCGGTACCCGGGAGGATCCCAGCGCCAGTGGTTCCGTCCAAGGCCTCCGCCGGGAAGACCTCCATCCCGCCGGCTTTATCGCAGGTGTGATCTATGGCATGGCCCAGGAGCTTTACGGCTTGTATCAAGTGATGAAACCGGGCGCGGGGCTTCCGCCCCAGAAGCTGGTGGCCTCCGGCAACGGGGTGCGCCGGAACCCCTGTCTCCAGCGCGCCTTGGCCGAGACCTTTTCCATGCCCCTCTCCCTGGTGGAGGCCCAGGAGGAGGCGGCCTTCGGGGCGGCACTCAGCGCCCTGGGCGCCACGGGACGGCTGTCCCTGAAGGAGCGGCTGGGAATTGAGTGACTTCCTCTGTGCCGAAGGCAGAGAGACCGAAGGACCGCATCCCGTTTTCTTTACAGAGATTTTACCCGTTTGTGCTTGCGGGCGTCCTGTACCCTTGCTATGCTGAAAAAAGAAAGGCGCTGCAAGGGGAACCCTGCTTGTCCTGTGCAGTGCCCCATAGGATGGGGCGCAGTCTCGCGCCCCGGAGAGCGAGGTGCCATGATATGGATGAGAAGGGTTTCCGGCAGCTGGCAGTGGAGGCTTTGGCCTGGTTGAGAGAATATCCCCAGCGGGCGGCAGGGCTGGGACTGTTTTTCTTGGGCTGTCTGTTGGCTGCTTTGGTGAGAGGCGGGGGAGACCCCCTTCGGGACTTTGCCTCTGGCGCAGCACTGGGACTGGGCGTGGGCTGTATGGCAGTGGGGGCTGTGTTCTTGGCCCTGTCCCTGCGGAATAAGTGACACCCTTTTGCCTGTGACGGTGATGGCATAACGCCTTGGAAATTCCTGCTGCAGGGGAGGCGGCGCCGCTTAGAAGCGCAGGGAATCAAGCGAAAAGAAAAACCGGGCCCGGGGCGTTTTACGCGCC